>NZ_JBEOVH010000019.1:0-144785 GCF_040295385.1 Streptomyces sp. NPDC002825 | reverse complement strand
CCCGCGCCGTTCGGGCCGAGGAGGGCGAAGACCGAGCCCTCGGGGACGTGCAGGTCGATGCCGTCGAGGACGGTCTTGTCGCCGTAGGACTTGCGGAGGCCGATGGCGGAGACGGCGGTCGGAGACGGACGGCCGTCGACCTGGCTGGGCATGGGCATGACAGAAGACGGCATGGGGCCCTCCTGGGGAAGGGTGAGGGGAAGGGGGATGGGGGCGCGGTGGCGACGGACCGACCGGGGAGGCGGTGCTCAGGCCTTGGCGCGGCGGATGTCGATGTTGCCGTGCTTCGTGCGGGCGCGGACCTCGACCGTGTCCTCGGTCTTGCCCGGGGTCTCGGACGCGGTGAGCGCGTTGCGGACCTGGCCGGAGGTCGAGTGGGCGTCGAGCCAGGCGGCGACACCCTCGCGGATGCCGACCTCGATGGCGCCGTAGGAGGTCTCCAGCTGGACGGTGCCGCTCGCCACCTCGCCGACGCGCAGGGTGCCGTGGGCGGTGGTGGCGACGACCGAGGCCTCGGCGCGGCCGACCTCGATGTCACCGTTCGCACCGCTGACCCGCAGGTCGCCGGTGACGGCGCGGACGGTCGTGGTGCCGTGCGAGTTCTTCAGGACGGCGGGGCCGTCGACGAGGCCGACGCGCAGGCTGCCGGAGCTGGTGGTGATCTCGGCCTTGCCCTCGACCCGGTCCACGGTGATCGAGCCGTGCGAGGCGGTCAGGTGCAGCGGGCCGGTGGTGTCGAAGCGTGCGTCGCCGGCCGAGGTCTTCACGCGGACCTCGCCGAGCCGGCCCTCGCCGAGCACCTGGGTCCAGGCGCCGGTCAGTTCGACCCGCGAGTCGGCGGGCAGTTCGACCGTGACGTCGACGACGCCGGTGCGGCCGAACATGTTGGACTTCGGCGTCCGCACCGTCAGTACGCCGCCCGCGTACGTGACCTCGGTCTGGTCGGCCGTCCTCACGTCCAGGTCCTTCTTCGGGTTGCGCGCCCGCACCTCGACGACGGTGTCGGCGCGGTCGCCCGCGATGAACTGGATGGAACCGGCCTCCACGCGCGCCGTGGCCGAGATCGGTTCGGGAGTGTCGAAAGAAGGCATGGCTGTCCCGTCCTCTTGAGTCTTCAGGTCGTCCCCGCAGGTGGGACGTGGTGTGGGTGAAGTGGTGCGGGTGGGGTGGCGCGGCTCGCCGGCGTGGCTAGCGCACCCAGCCCGTGATGCTCTGTCCCATGGTCTGGGGCTTCTCCGGCGTGCGCGGCCGGCCGCCGCTGCCGACCGCGGCCGACACGGCCCGTACGAGCCAGGCGTTGACCGACAGGCCCTCGCGGGCCGCGGCCTCCTCGGCGCGGGTCTTGAGGTGGGCCGGCAGGCGCAGGTTGACGCGGGCGGTGCCGCCCTCGTCGCCCTCGGCGAGAGCCGGTGCCGGGAGGGGCGCGGCGGTGGTCTCCGGCTCCGCGGGGGCGCCGCCGCCGGGCGGGAGCGTCACCAGGAAGTCGGGGTCGAGGCCCCGGAGCCGTACGTCGACCGAACCGGGAGCGAGTTCACGGGTGATCTCGTCGGTCGCGGCGGAGAGCACGTTGAGCATGGTCAGCCGGGCCGCCGACTCCAGGGGAGCGGTGAGCCGCTCGGCCAGCTCGCGTGCCTCCTCGCCGCCGGCCTCGGCGGCCACCGCGAGTTCGCGGCGGAGGTTGTCGACATACGGGGTGAGGTCCATGACGTCATCATGGCACCACTCTGGCGCCACTTGCAAGTATCCGGATGTGCTTGATGTGGTGCTGTCTCTCAAAACCGCGCCTGACCTGCGTAAATGCGCTGGCACCTCCATGGGTCGCGGTGGTGTCGGCTGTACGTGACTGACCCTGGCGATGCGAAATGGCGCCATGTGGCACCAGCTGGTGCCACATGGCGCCATCCCCCGGACGGGCGCGTCGGCTCAGGCCGCGTCCCGCACCCTGCCCGCGAACTCCGGGCCGGGGACCGGCTCCCACTTCTCGTCGTACGTGAACAGCCGGGCCCGGAGGGACTCCGCCGGCTCCGCCACCCCGTCCCGGGCGGTCGGGACGGTCACGAGTGTGCTCGTCTCGCCCGAGGGAACGGAGAGCCACAGGCGTGTGCCGCCCTCCGTCACACCGGACAGCGGTCGGGCGGGATCCGGCACCTCGCCGAACCACTGCTCAAGCCAGGCCCGGTCGACGTCCGCCGTGGAGAGCTCCGGGCCGTCCGTCACCGGCTCGAGGAGGATCTCGCCCCCGATCTCCACGTCCGCCGGTGCGGACAGCGTCACCTTCCAGCTCAGCGCCGAACCCTCGGTCACGTCGTCCGCGACGGGCGTCAGGCGCACGGTGGGCATCGCGTCGTCGTTGCGCGCGGTGACCCCGCCCCGGTGCGCTCCGACGACCGTGCCGCGCACGGCCTTGACGAACGCGTCGTGCCGCACGTCGTCGCCGTAGCGCGTGTTGCCCCGTACCTCGACCGGTACGTCGATGTCATGGCGTCCCGGACGCACCGTCACCGTGCGGGACGTCACCTCGTCGGTGCCCGGCACGGGGACGAACAGGCGGACCTGTCCGCTGCCCTGCCCGGAGACCGTCACCGGCACCCGGTAGGTCCGGACCCCGGAGTCGCCTTCCGTGACGGTCAGGCGGCCCATGTCGACGCGCGTGAGCGGCGCCGGGTTCACCGCCGGAGTGCCGGGGCGCCAGCCCCACGCGTCCATGAGCCAGGCCCGGCCGGCGCCGCCGCGCGGGGTCAGTTCGAGCGCGCCGATCCGCTTCAGGTCGACGCCCGCCCGCGCCGCGGCGGCCAGCGGTACGCGGACCTCGCGGCCCCAGTACGCGGCGGTGCGCGGGCTGCCCGGCAGTCCGTCGACGCGGGTGCGGCCCAGGGACGCGCGGCGGCCCGAGGAATCGGTCACGGCGACGTCCAGTTCGGTGCCGGTGCTGTTCGGCGGGGCGATCACGCGCAGGGCCAGGGACTCGGCGCCCGCGAGGGAGACCGGCCGCGCCGAGCGGACCACGACCGGGCTTCCCGTGCCCGTCCACTTCATCGCGACGGCGTCGCGGCCCGGTTCGCGAGAGGTCTCCCAGTACGCGAAGTGCGGCGACCACCCCTCCTCGGGCGACAGGCAGGCGCGGGCGGCGTCCGGGTCGATCTGCGCGCACAGCCGGCCGCCGCCGGAGACGGTGACCGAGGAGCCCGGGAGGAACGCCGGGGTGCGGCGGGCGCCGACGGCGTGGGTGAGGACCCGCGCCGGTCCCGCCGAGGGCGCGCGGCGCCCGGTGCCGTCGAGCAGCGGCCGGACGGCGTCGTCGCCCCCGACGAACAGCCGGGCGGAGGCCGCGATGTACGTGGCGCCCGCGGCCTGCTGCTGCGTGGCCGTCAGCCGGGTCGCCGTGCCGGGGGAGCAGACCGGGTCGACCCCGTCGTCGGACGAGAAGTCGTCGATGGCCGGGGCCTTCGCCTGCCCCGGAGTCCACTCGCTGTTGAAGAAGTTGTGGTTGGCGCCGACGAAGTAGGCCGCACTGTGCAGGGCGTCGCCCTTGCTGACGCCGCGGGTGCCGTCGACGTAGATCTGGCCCTGGAGGTCGGACACGTCGCCGTCGCAGCCCGGCAGGAGGGTGGTGGACGGCACGTCGGGGGCCGGGTTCTGGCCGAACACCGTGGGCCCGATGAGGACGTTGCCGCGGATCTTCCACCGTACGGGGCCCCGGTAGCCGTCCTGGGCGGCGGGCGGCGGGTTCAGGCTGTCGAGCGCGGCCCGGTTGACGCCCTCGCCGCCCCGGGAGTGCCCGACGAGGAGCACCCGCGAGAGGTCGGCGGGGGCGGTCTTCCGTACGGCCGCCGGGGCGGAGGCGCGGTGCGCGGACCAGTCCGCCCAGCGGGCGAGGTGCAGCCGGACCAGGGAGGAGCGGGCCTGGGCGCCGGCGTCCTCCAGGTTCTCGTCCTGCCCGTTGACGCCGTTCGCGGCGACGGACACCGTCACGTACCCCTGGGAGGCAAGGAGCCGCTGGGCGCGCAGATAGCCCTGTTCGCTGGGGATCGGCCGGGTGCCCGCGGGGCACGGCCAGGTGATCCGTACGTCCTCCGTGCCCGGGGTGTAGCAGGTGTCGTGGCGGCCGTGCAGGAAGAGCGCGACCGGTCGCCGGCCCGGCGCTCCGGCCGGTCCGACGACGGTGGCGCGCATCTCGACGGGCTGCGGCAGGCCGGGCAGTCGTACGGAGTCGAGGGCGTACTCGCCGCTGACGGTCCGGTAGCGGCCCGGGACTCCGGGGTCGACCGGGTTCGCGGGGAGCGGGGCCGGCGGTACGGCGGCGGGGGCGAGGGGGCGTTCGGCGGTGGCGTCGGCGTGGCCCGCCGCGTCGAGCCGCCGTCCGCCGGCCGTCACCCGGAGCCGCGTGCCCTCTTCGAGCCGGACGTCCCCGAGGGGCAGGGCGAAGGAGCGCCCGTCCGGCCGGGCGAGCGGGCGGCCGAGGAGCCGGTCTCCGGCGTGGAACTCGACGCGGGCGTCGCCGGCGGGGATGCGCTCGGGCGCCGTCCAGACCAGCTGCCTGCCCGCACCGCTCCCGGTGACCTGCCAGCCCTCGGGGAGGGTGAGTTCGCCGAGCCTGTTCCCCGGGGCTGTCGGCGACGGTGAACCGGGTGCCGGCTGCGCCGCCGCCTGCCAGGGCGACACCGCGGTCAGCGCGAGTAACGCCACGGCGGTGGTCATGCCGCGTGTGACACGTATCAAAGCGGTCTTCCTCACGATCGGTCTCGTCGGAGCACCGGGAGACGGCCGGATTCCCGGCCTTCCCGGAGCCCCTCTCGTCTCGTGAGGACGGTGACGGACACCTGTCGGTTGTCTCATGCGCCGTCAGAACGGCGACAGGGAAGGGGTGTCGGCGCGGAAAGAGGGCCGGCCCGGGTGGCGTGGAAGCCACCCGGGCCGGCCCCGGTGCCGCGGCGGGGATCAGGCGAGGTCGAACCGGTCCAGGTTCATCACCTTGTCCCACGCGGACACGAAGTCCTTCACGAACTTCGCCTTCGCGTCGTCGCTCGCGTAGACCTCGGCCAGCGCGCGCAGCTCGCTGTTGGAGCCGAAGACCAGGTCGGCGCGGGTGCCCGTCCACTTGACCGCGCCGGTGGCCGCGTCACGGCCCTCGAAGGTGTTCTGGTCCTCGGAGGTGGACTTCCACTCCGTGCCCAGGTCGAGCAGGTTGGCGAAGAAGTCGTTCGTGAGCCTGCCGGGCGTCTCGGTGAGGACACCGAGCGAGGACTGCGGCTGGGTGACGCCCAGGACGCGCAGACCGCCGACGAGGACCGTCAGCTCGGGCGCGCTCAGGGTGAGCAGGTTCGCCCTGTCGATGAGCAGGTACTCGGCCGGGAGCCGGTTGCCCTTGCCCAGGTAGTTGCGGAAGCCGTCCGCGGCCGGCTCCAGGGCGGCGAAGGACTCGACGTCCGTCTGCTCCTGGGTGGCGTCCACACGGCCCGGCGTGAACGGCACCTCGACGGGGTGGCCCGCGTCCGCGGCGGCCTTCTCGACCGCCGCGACGCCCGCGAGGACGACGAGGTCGGCGAGGGAGACCCGCTTGTCCCCGCTCTGGGCGGAGTTGAAGGACTCCTGGACGCCCTCCAGGACGCGCAGCACCTGCGCCAGCTCGTCCGGGTTGTTGACCTCCCAGTTGCGCTGCGGCTCCAGACGGATGCGGCCGCCGTTGGCGCCACCGCGCTTGTCGCTGCCGCGGAAGGAGGAGGCGGCGGCCCAGGCGGCGGAGACCAGCTGGGTCACCGTGAGGTCCGAGCCGAGGATCTTCTCCTTGAGGGAGGCGATGTCCGCGGCGTCGACGAGCTCACCGGTACGCGTCGGCAGCGGGTCCTGCCAGAGCAGCTCCTCCGACGGGACCTCCGGGCCGAGGTAGCGGACGACCGGGCCCATGTCGCGGTGGGTGAGCTTGTACCAGGCGCGGGCGAAGGCGTCCGCGAACTCCGCCGGGTTCTCGTAGAAGCGCCGGGAGATCTGCTCGTAGACCGGGTCGAAGCGCAGCGACAGGTCGGTGGTGAGCATCGTCGGGAGGTGCTTCTTCTCCGGGTCGTACGCGTCCGGGATGATCGCCTCGGCGTTCTTGGCGACCCACTGGTGGGCGCCCGCCGGGCTCTTGGTCAGCTCGTACTCGTACTCGAAGAGGTTCTTGAAGAAGCCGTTGCCCCACTGGGTCGGCGTGGTGGTCCAGGTGACCTCAAGGCCGCTGGTGATGGCGTCGGGGCCCTTGCCGGAGCGGAAGGTGTTCTTCCAGCCGAGGCCCTGCTCCTCCAGGGACGCGGCCTCCGGGTCGGCGCCCACGTGGTCCGCCGGGCCGGCGCCGTGGGTCTTGCCGAAGGTGTGGCCGCCGGCGATGAGGGCGACGGTCTCCTCGTCGTTCATCGCCATCCGGCGGAAGGTCTCGCGGATGTCGCGGGCCGCGGCGACCGGGTCCGGGTTGGCGTTCGGGCCCTCCGGGTTGACGTAGATGAGGCCCATCTGCACCGCGCCGAGCGGGTTCTCCAGCTCGCGGTCGCCGGTGTAGCGCTCGTCGCCGAGCCAGGTGGTCTCCGGGCCCCAGTAGACGTCCTCGTCGGGCTCCCACACGTCCGCGCGGCCGCCGGCGAAGCCGAAGGTCTCGAAGCCCATCGACTCCAGGGCGACGTTGCCCGCGAGGATCATGAGGTCGGCCCAGGAGATGTTCTGGCCGTACTTCTTCTTCACCGGCCACAGCAGACGGCGTGCCTTGTCGAGGTTGCCGTTGTCCGGCCAGCTGTTCAGCGGGGCGAAGCGCTGCTGACCGGCGCCGGCGCCGCCGCGGCCGTCGCTGATGCGGTAGGTGCCGGCGCTGTGCCAGGCCATGCGGATCATGAACGGGCCGTAGTGGCCGAAGTCGGCCGGCCACCAGTCCTGCGAGGTGGTCAGGACCTCGGCGATGTCCTGCTTCACGGCAGGCAGGTCGAGGCTCTCGAAGGCCTTCGCGTAGTCGAAGTCCTCACCGAGCGGGTTGGCCACGGCGGGGTTCTTGGCGAGGATCTTCAGGTTCAGCCGGTTCGGCCACCACTGGCTGTTGCCGCCGCCCTGGGTGGGGTGCGCGGCACGCCCGTGCGCGACGGGACAGCCACCGGCACCCTCCGCCTTCGCGTCGGTGACGATTGCTTCGTGGTTCTCAGACATCGGAATCCTTCCGGACCTGGCGGACACAGTGCTCAGGAAGTGCGTTCGGCGGACGGGCCTCGCGCGGGTCTCACGTTCTGCTTCTCCCGCCGTGCTGGAGTCTTCCTGTCCCTTGGCCATCTTCGAAACCGATCCTACGATGGACGTAGTCCAAGTCAAGAACCACGCCAAGTTCGACGATGCCGATGAGGTGAGACATGAGTGACCTGCTGGAGCGACTGCGCGCGCGTGGCTGGCGGATGACGTCCCAGCGCCGGGTGGTCGCCGAGGTCCTGGCCGGGGATCATGTGCACCTCACCGCGGACGAGGTCCACGCGCGCGCGGTCGCGCGCCTGCCGGAGATCGCCCGGGCGACGGTCTACAACACGCTCGGCGAGCTGGTCGCCCTCGGCGAGGTCGTGGAGCTCTCCACGGACGGGCGGGCCAAGCGGTACGACCCGAACGCGCACCATCCGCACCAGCATCTGGTCTGCTCGAACTGCGGGATCATCCGCGACGTCCACCCGACGGGGGACCCGCTCGCCGTCCTGCCGCCCGCGGAGCGCTTCGGCTTCACGGTGGCGACGGCGGACGTCACGTACCGGGGACTCTGTCCGGGCTGCGCCTGAGTACGGGCCCGGAGGTCTGGGCGCGGAAGTCTGACGCGGGGCCTGAGCTCGGAAGCCCGGGCGCGGAGCCTGAGTTCGGAAGTCCTGACACGGAGCCTGAGCTCGGAAGCCCGGGCGCGGAGAAACGGGAGGAGCCCTCCACCGGTGTCGGTGGAGGGCTCCTTCGTGTCCTGCGGGGGTGCGGACTACTTCAGGACGGCGAGCGCGTCCTCGTAGCTCGGCTCGTCGGCGATCTCGCCCACGAGCTGGGCGTGCAGCACCGTGTCGTTCTCGTCGAGGACGACGACGGCGCGGGCGGTCAGGCCGGCGAGCGGCCCGTCGGCGATCTCCACGCCGTAGTTGGTGTGGAACTCACGGCCGCGGAGCGTCGAGAGGTTCTTGACGTTCTCCAGGCCCTCGGCGCCGCAGAAGCGGGCCTGCGCGAAGGGCAGGTCGGCGGAGATGCAGAGGACGACCGTGTTGTCCAGCTGCCCGGCCTTCTCGTTGAACGCGCGGACGGAGGAGGCGCACGTCGGGGTGTCGACGCTCGGGAAGATGTTGAGGACCTTGCGCTGACCGGCGAAGTCCTTGAGCGACTTGTCCGCCAGCCCCTCGGCGACGAGCGTGAAGTCGGGGGCCTGGCTGCCGGGGGCCGGCAGAGCACCGTTGACCTGCACGGGGCTGCCCTTCAGCGTGACCTGGGCCATGGGGATCTCCTTCAGACGTAAGAGTGGCAACGGGGGGAATCGTACGGAAGGCGGATCCGCTCCCACGACACGGGCCGTCGCGATCACTTCCCGCCGATTCACGAATATGAACGGACTGCTCTCGTGCGCCACTGCTGTGGGCGGCTCGCAGGGTGCGCCGGCGTGAATGAGCAGTCTTGACGCCCCTGGTGCAGACCTTTAGGTTCCACCCTCGACGGTCGTCGCCTGTTCACATACGTGATGAAGGGGTGCCTCCATGACTCGATGGTTCACCGCCCCCGCTGAGCGGAGGGGAGTCGAGAGCAGCTCAGCCCCGGACGGCCGTGAAGCGGGACGGCGGTGTGCCGAAGGTACGGGTGAACGCGGCCGTGAACGCGGCCGGGGAGGCGTACCCCAGGCGGCCCGAGACCTCGCTGACCGTCGCCGTACGCAGCAGTGGGACGGCCGCCAGGAGCCGGGCGCGGGACCGCCAGACGGCGGGGCTCTCGCCCGTCTCCGCACGGAACCGCCGGGTGAACGCCCGCTCGCTCGACGCGCATCGGGCCGCCCAGTCGGTGTTGGTGACCGTCGCGTCCGGCGCGGCCAGATACTCCCGGCACAGCGCCGCCAGGTCGGCGGAGGCGGGGATCCCGACGTGGAAGGGGAGCGGGGAACGCGCGGCGATCTCGTGGAGCAGCAGCGTCGCGATGGCGCCCTCCCGCCCCGACAGGCTGTAGTCGGCGGCGAACTCGACCGCCGCGAGCAGCAGTTCGCGCAGCAGCGGCGGCACGTCCACGACCGTGCAGCGCGCCGGCCACCACGGGACGGCGCCCGGCTCCACGTACAGGCTCCGTGTGCTCACCCCGAGCATCCGGACCCGGTGCGGGGTCGCGGCCGGGATCAGGACGGCCCGCTCGGGCGGGACCGTCCACGTGCCGTCGGCGGTCTCGACGACCATGACGCCGGTCGCCCCGTAGAGGAACTGCGCCCGCCGGTGCTCGTGCCACTCCAGGACGTGCCCGGCCGGATAGTCCGTACCGATCGGCAGGACCGCCCGGTCGAGGTGGTCGACGGAGTCCAGCGGGATGTTCTTCACCGGACCACCGTACTGGCCGAGACGCGAAGGAATCCTGCCGACCATCGCATGCGGGAAACCGGCGCCGGCTGGTGATCTTGGCCCATGGACATGGTGACGCTGATGGCGATCGGGCTCCTCACCGGAGCGACGACGGTCTTGTTCGGGTTCGGCGGCGGGTTCGTGGCCGTCCCGGTCGTGGTGTGGGCGGACGCCGCCCTCGGCACGGCGGCCGTCCCGGTGGCCACCGCCACCTCGGCCCTCGTGATGGTCGTGAGCGCCGCCTTCGCCACCGCCGTCACCCCACGGTCGGTGCTCCTCGCCCTGCGGGGCAGCGGCGCCCTGCTGCCGCTGCTCGCGGCGGGCGCCTGCGCCGGGGCGTACGCCTCGCGTCTCGCCCCGCCGGACCTGGCCCGCTGGGCGTTCGTCGGCTACACCGCCCTGACCGCCCTCGACCTGCTGCTCAGGCCCGGCTTCCTGCGTGCCGAGAGCGCGCCCGACGCGGAGCCGGGGCGGGCCCCGAGGCCGCTGCCGGCCGGCGCGGGCGCACCCATCGGCGCGGTCGCCGCCTTCCTCGGCGTCGGCGGCAGCGTGATGACCGTCCCCGCGCTGCGCCGGGCCGGTCATCCCATGCGGGTGGCGACCGCGCTCGCCAACCCCCTCACCCTCGCCGTCGCGCTCCCGGCCGTCGCGGTCTCCCTCGCCGGGGCCCCGCCCACGGCCGCCACCGCGAGCGGCACGGGGCTGGTGGGCCTGGTCGATCCGTACGCGGCGGGGGCGCTGCTCCTCGGAGCCCTGCCGGTCATCGCCGTCCTGCGCCGCCGCCCGCTCCGGATCCCGGACCGCGTCCACGCGTGCGCGTACCTCGGGCTGCTCGCCCTGGTGGCGCTCGCGATGGCGCTCACCGGGCTCTGAGCCCGCCGCCCGGTGAAACGGGGTCGGGGCGGCGGGCCCGGCGTCAGCTCCGCGCGCGGGACCGGTAGTCCTGCCGCAGGGCGTCGAGGACGTCGGCGGCCTCGGGCAGGCCCGCCTTACGGCAGCGCGCGGCCGCCTTCACCAGCCGGGCGGACGCCTCGTCGATCCGGCCGAGACCGTTCCCCTCGATGAGGGCGGCGATCCGCACGGCCTCGGCGCGCGGCACCTCTCCCTCGTCCCCGCCCCGCTCGTGGGCGGCGATCGAGGCCTCCGCCTCGACGAGGGCCTCCGGGAAGCGGTCCGCCTCCGCCAGGACCCGGGCACGGCGGTAGTGCACCTGGCCGCTCTCGTACCAGGACGCGAAGTCCTCGGCGTCCTCCGGGACGGCCGCGATGATCGCGTCCGCCCGCGTCAGGTGCTCCAGGGCCGCGTCGAGCCCCTCCGCCCCGCGGGCCACCACGACGAGCCGGGCGAACTCCCGGGCCATGTGCGTGATGAGGTGCGGATGAGGAGCCTCGGCGTGCGCGGCGAGAGCCCGTTCGTACGCGGAGTCCGCCGCGTCCCAGCGGTCGGCGAGCGCCAGCGTGATCGCCGCCTCGGCCGCCACCAGGGTGAGGACCGGTCCGCGGTCCTCCCACCCTGCGACGGTGTCCGCGAGCCGCAGGAGCTCCTCGGCCGCGGCCAGGTGCTCGTCCAGCTCCCGAAGGCCGCGCGCGAGCGTCAGCCGCGCCTGGGCCAGCGGCCGTTCGCCGATCGCGGCGGACGCCTCGTCGGAGAGCACGGACTCCAGTACGGCGACGGCGTCCGCCTGCTGCCCCGACCGGGACAGCACGTCGGCGAGCTGGAGCCGCGCGTCGGTGGCCTCGTCGGCCGCCCCGTCCTGGTCGAACCGGGCGGCCGCCTCCGAGAGATGGCGCACCGCGCCCTGGGTGTCCCCGAGGTGCGTGGAGGCGTGGCCGAGCAGGAGGTACGTCGGCGCCATCGGGAAGTCGGCGTCGTCGTACCGGACGGCGTCCGCGATCGACCGGTGCAGCAGCTCCGCCGCCTCCGCCGGCTCCTCACGGGCGAGGAGGAACTGGGCGAGCAGGGCGCGCGGACGCCCGTTGCGCCAGGGGCGCTCCGCCGTCTCGTTGTCCACCAGGGCGGCTCGCAGCTCCGCCTCGGCGCCCGCCATGTCGCCGCGCCGGCCCGCGACCTCGGCGACGAACTGACGCACGTTCGCCACGTGGTGGGGGAGGGAGAGACGCTCCGCCTCGGCGCGCATCGTGCCGGCGGACTCCTCGAACCGCTCCAGGGCGGAGTCGGAGAGCTCCGGGAAGGTCCGTACCACCTCCTGGTACGCGGCGAACGTACGGGAGTAGAGCACCGCGAGGTACGCGAGACGGCGGTCGAGCGCCGCCTCGTCGCCGGCCACGGTCTCGCCCTCCCCGGGCACCCCGCCCGTCAGCGGGGCCCCGGTCTTGAGCCGCTCCGCCTCGCGCAGGAGTTCGTCCAGGCCGGACCAGACCGTCTCGGCGTCCGGCGCCGCCCCCTCCGTGCTGTCGGGGGCGGCCGCCCAGGCGAGGGCGCGGCTTCGGGCGGACAGCGCCTGCCACGGCATCCCGACGCCCTCGTAGAGGACGGCGGACCGCTCCAGCTCGGCCATCGCCTCCGCGTTCTTGTCCGCCCGCGTGAGCAGGAACGCCCGCTGGGCGGCGAGCTCGGCCCGCAGCAGGCCCTCCGGGCCGAGCCGGTCGTCGTGGGCGGCGGACCCGTCGGCCAGCCGCTCCTCGATGCGGGACCAGAGCCGGCCGTCGCCCGGATGTCCCACGCGCGCCATGCGCCGCGCCTCGCGCACCAGGTCCACGAAGTCCCCGGGCATCTCGGCCGCGGCGGCCGCGGCGGGCGCCGGGCCTTCCGCGGCCGACGACGCAGGGGCGTGGACGGCGGTCGCCCGCAGGCCCAGTGGCAGCGGCGCGTCGAGCAGCGGACGGCGGTCGAGTCGCGCCCGGCGGCGGTCGCCGACGGCCGAGGTGCCGTTGCGCGCGTCGAAGGCGGCGGTGAGCCGGGCCGCCTCGGCGCGGACGTGGGCGAGGAGCCCGGCCGCCGTCCAGTTCCGGCCGGGCGGGCCGGCCACGGGCGTGTCCGTGTGCCCGTCCTCGACGAGCCGGGCGAGCAGCACCTCGACGCCGGTGAGGAAGTCCAGGTGGGCCAGCGGCGCGCCGGTCGCCTCGAACAGCGGGCGGTTCTCCGCGAGGATCTCCAGACCGCGCCCCTCGTTGCGGGAGAGCGCGCAGAACTCCAGGTGCAGGCCGACCTCCTTCTGCGCGCCGGTCTTGCCCCGCACCTGCCGGTAGCCGGTGAGGTGGTGCGAGCGGGCCTCGTCCGTGCGGCCGAGGCGGAGCAGCGGCAGCAGCGCCCGCGCCTGGCTGGACTGCGGCTCCTCGGCGCAGGTCTGGGCGCGCCCGAAGACCGGCTGCCAGGTGTCCAGCGCGCCGGCGTCATCGCCCGCCGCCACCTGGCGCAGGGCGAAGTCCCGGGTCTCGCAGGCCTCGCAGTCGCTCAGCTCGGTCCGCGGACGGGTGGCCCACAGGTCGTAGGCGTCGGCGACGCCCACACCGGTGTGGACCGCGACGTGATAGCGCATCGCGGCCACCGGCTGCATGCCGTGCCCGGCCTTCTCGTACCGGTCGCGCATCTGGTCGACCCAGCCGTGGACGGTGGCCAGGGGCATCTCGGCCACCTGGAGCAGGGAGGTCGTCACCCACTTGAAGCTCCAGAAGACCTGATGGGCCTCCCACTGGCTGAACGACTCGGGGGCGGAGTCCCACAGCTTGAGCAGCCGGGCGAAGGCGACGGGCGTCTTGCGGTGCTCGCCGGTGAACACGTACGCCGTGATCAGCTCGATGAGGGCCGTCACCAGCGTGTCCGGCTTCTCGAAGGCCTCGGCGGCCTCGACGAGCTCCTCGGCGGTGATGGTCCGCTGCAGGCCGTGGGGAAGGTCGTGGTTCGCGCGCAGCGCCTCGACGACGGCCTCGGGGGTGTCCAGCATCTCTACAGTTCCTTCCGGGGCTCGGTGCCGGCGGCGTCCGGGCCGGAGTGGTGCATGGCGTGGGTGAGCAGACCGATGAAGGCCCGGTTGAGCAGCGCGCTCTCGCTCGCCCGCAGCGGCCGGCGGCTGAGCAGCAGCGCCTGACCGTAGAGGGCCTCCGCGGTCGTCACGGCGAGCCCGCGCTCGGCGATCGTGATCGCCTGCCGGACCAGCGGGTTCAGGTGGTTCAGGACGAGCTGGGCGCGCGGGGTCTCCTGGCGCAGCGAGCCGAGGATGTCGGCCCACAGGCCGTCGCTGTCGGCGGCGAGCCCGGACCTGGTCCGCTCGTGGCGCGCCTCCCGGTTGTCCAGGAGCAGTGCGGGCGCGGTGACCGGCTGGAAGTCGCGCAGGACGACGTCGCAGTCGTGCACCGCGATCGTCTCGCGGGCGATCGCGAGGAAGGCCGCGGCGCGCAGCTCGGCGGTCGGGTCGACGGCGTCGAGATGGGCCGTGACCGTGGCGGGGTCCAGGTCCGTGACCGTCGTGCCCGGGCGGATCTCGGGCAGCCGGTGCACCAGGTCGCGGTCGTAGGTGTAGCCGCCGTTGACGACGCCCAGACCCGCGGCCGACGCGATCGGGGCGACCTGACGGAACTCCTCGACGCTGCGCGCGACCAGGACCGTCGGGTGCGTCCGTACGAACTCCTCCAGCGTGACGTTGCCGTCGGTGGTCTCGAACGGCAGCCACGGCAGCACGATGCGCAGCAGCTCGTCGTCGTAGCGTGCCAGCGCCTTGACCGCGAGGTGGTGGGTGTCGATGAAGCGGTGCAGGAGCGACGGGTCGCTGGCGGCGAGCCCGGTGAGCCAGTCCCGGATCCGGTCGCCCAGCGCGTCCCGTACGGCGGACAGCGTGCCGTCCTCGTACAGCGCCTCCCGCGACGCCGTCGGCCGCAGACTCGTCGTGTCGACGACGCAGCGCACGAAGAACGCCCACTCCGGAAGCAGTTCGGGTGCCTGGTCGGTCAGCAGCATGCCCTTGAGGTGCACCCGGTGCCCCGCGCGCTGAGCCGGGCTGACGGCCGTCGGCAGCACGTACGCGACACCCCGCAGCCCGGCCGCCGGCAGGTCGAGCTCGACGCTGTCGAGCGGCGTGAAGCCGAACAGGTCGCGGCAGTACGCGGTGAGGGCCTCGCGGCGGGCCAGCGGGGAGCGGTGTTCGCGCTCCCACGGCGGCGCCTCGTTGATCCGGTGGGTCTCGCCGCGGGGCCCGACGACGGTGACCTCGTGCCGCAGCAGACCGCCGTAGTGGCGGGCGAGCGACACGACCTGCTCCGGGCTCGTCCACTCGGCGTTGTCGGCGCGCGGGGTGAGGCGGACGGTGGTGCCCGGCTCGGGCACGGCCGAGGCCGGAAGCGTCCGGATGGTGTAGCGGCCGTCGGAGTGGCCGCGCCACTCGACGGCGGGCGCGGACGGGTCGGCCGCGGACCGGCTCACCACCGTGATCTCGTCGGCCACGACGAAGCACGCGAGCAGACCGATGCCGAACTGGCCGATGAACTCCCCGCGGGCGGCGTCGAGTCCCGCGCCGTCCAGGGCGCCGTCGGCGGTCCGCTTGGAGCTGCGCCCGATCGTCGCGAGGAACCGGTGGACGTCGGCCTCGGTCAGGCCGACGCCGGTGTCCGTGACCGTGAGGGTCTCACCCGTGCGGACGGTGATGGTGCCGGGCGCGCCGGGCGTGAGCGCCTGGCGGGCGGTGATGGCGTCGACGGCGTTCTGCAGCAGCTCGCGCAGATAGACGCGGGGGCTGGAGTAGAGGTGGTGGGAGAGCAGGTCGACCAGGCCGCGCAGGTCGACCTGGAACGTGTGGGCGGACTCGGAAGGGTGCACCTGACGGAGTCTTTCGGTGGGTGCGCCCGGCCAGGGAAGGACGCGGGCGGGAAGCGGAAGGAAGCGGTACGGGAGGGCCGGCCGTCTCCGGAAGGGAGGGGCGCCGGCTCTCGGGAACGGACGGGTGCCGGCGGTCGCGGCGCCGGACGGGCGCTCGCGGTCGCGGGAACGGACCCGAGGTCCGTCCGGCGCGCGGCCGGCCCGTGGCGGGTGGCGGGGCGTCCCGGCTCAGCGGCCGGCCGACGCGCGCAGCTTGCTGTACGCCGCGGCGGGGTCGGAGCCGTCCAGGTAGTACCAGGGGAACTCGGTGACACGCCCCTCGGTGGCCCGGAAGCACTCCCGGGCGGCGTCCCGCTCCCCGGCCAGCGAGAAGGCCATGGCGAAGGTGTTGAGGACCTGGAGCCAGGCGCCCCGCCGCACGAAGTCCGGGTGCCGGTAGGAGTGCTCGGCGGCCTCCCGCAGGGACTGCGTCACCTCGGGCCTGCGCATGTACGCGGCGTCCGCGCCCGATGCGAGGGAGAGCCACTCCTCGATGTGCGCGACGGCGACGAGCTGCCCCAGGAGCGTGCCGCCCGGGGCGCCGAACGCGGACGCGCGCGCGAAGGCGTGCATCTCCTCGTGGGAACCGCCCCATTTGTCGCAGAGCTGCTGCAACTGCTGCTGATGGGCCTCCAGGTGCTGCGGATCGCGCCGGATCGTCGCCTCGAAACGGCGTCGCGCGACGACCTGGCCCACTTCGAGGCCGCGCCCGGTGACCTGGAGGCCGTACCAGGGCGAGGCCCACAGGGGTTCGCGCTCGGCCGCCTCGTACAGCCACTCCTCCGCCGTGCGCAGCCGCGCGTGGAACAGCTCGAACTGCGCACGCGTGACGTCCTCGGCGCGGGCGCCGGTCCGCGCCTCCCAGCCCCAGCTGAGGTGGCGGATGCCGGCCACGAGCCGGGGCAGCGCCGCGCCGGGCTCCGCCTCGAGGACCCCGGTGATCCACCCCTCGACCCCCGCGGTGTCACCGACGGCCCACAGGAGCTCCGTGCGGCCCTCGCTCTCGGGACGCGCTTCGAGCACCTCCCGCACCGTGGCCCAGTCCGCCGCCACGGCGGCCTCGCGGACCCGGCGGACGTCCGGATCCCCGGAGTCCTTGTCCAACCGCGCTACCGGCCGGCCTGCCCATTTCCCCAGCGTGAGCCCCCATCCACGGAAGCCAGCCATTTCCCCACCCCTTGCTGTGTGCGAACGGGGCGGCCAGTGATCACCCGCCCCGTGGACGTAGTGACTATCACGCGCGACCGACAATCGCACAGCAGTTTCACTCGGGTGCCCGGCGCAGGGCGCGGACGGCCGGTACGGAGAGCATCACGGCGATCAGCACGAGGCCCGTGACCGAGGAGAAGAGCAGCACGCGGTCGGCGCCCACGCTGTCGGCGGCCGGGCCGGAAAGCGCCCGGCCCAGCGGGATGACCATGATGGATCCGGCCACGTCGTAGGCGGAGACGCGGCTCAGGACGGCCAGGGGGATGTGCGACTGGACGCTCGTCGCCCACATGACGCCCCAGAAGGCGAACCCGCAGCCTGCCACCACCCCGGTCACCGCCGTGACCGTGAACGGCCATCCGAGCGCGGGCGCCAGGGGGTTGAGCGAGAAGAAGAACATGGCGCACGCGCCCGCGACGAGCGGACGGCGCGGCCGGACCCGCATGCCGAGCAGCCCGCCGACGATCGTCCCCGCGCCGTCGGCGGACGCGATCCATCCGTAGCCGCTCGCGCCGTGCTGCTCGGTGAGCAGCGCCGCGCCCAGCGGCAGGGCCGGGCCGAAGACGAACAGGCCGTACACGGCCCACACGGCGATGACCCCCCACAACCAGGAGCGGGACCGGAACTCGTGCCATCCGGTGGCGAGGCGCCGCAGGACCGGCTCGTCGCTCTCGTCCCGGGCCGTGCAGAGCCTGCGCAGCGGCGCAAGGCCGAGCGCGCTGCACGCGTAGCAGGCCGCGATCACCACGAAGGACCCGGCGACGTCCCAGTACGCCACGAGCAGGCCGGAGAGGCCGGGGCCGAGCAGGGTGCAGATCGACTCGGAGACGCGGAGCAGCGCGTTGGCCCGCTGGATGTCCTCGGCGACCCGGGGCACCAGGCTCGCCAGACCCGGCTGGAACATGGCGGTCGCGGCCCCGCTCAGCGCGAGCAGCGCCATCATGTGCCACAGCCGCAGGTCGCCGACGGCGAGGAGCGCCGCGAGGGCCAGCATGGCGACCATCCGCACCACGTCGGCGCCGACCATCATCACCTGCGGGGTGAACCGGTCGGCGAGCACGCCGCCGAACAGCACCAGCAGCACGATCGGCGTCATCCACGCCGCCAGCGCGTAGCCCACGCCCGCCGCCCCGTACCCCGCGCCGAGCACGGCGGTGGTGAGCGAGACCATCAGCATGCCGTCGGCGAGGAGCGAGGTGCTGCGGGCCGCGAAGAACAGCCGGAAGCGCGGGGAACGCCACGGGCTGGGAAGGGAGTTCTTCTCCCGCTCTGCGGTCACGTCATTCGTCGTCATGTCAGCTGCGCCGGTCCCGGCCGGCCCCTTCCCTGA
Organism: Streptomyces sp. NPDC002825; assembly: GCF_040295385.1. Classification (NCBI taxonomy): domain Bacteria; kingdom Bacillati; phylum Actinomycetota; class Actinomycetes; order Kitasatosporales; family Streptomycetaceae; genus Streptomyces; species Streptomyces sp. NPDC002825. The sequence goes on along the minus strand of NZ_JBEOVH010000019.1, from coordinate 126,884 downwards.
GAATCCGCTGCCCGAGCCAGGCACTGGTCCGGTCCGTCTCCGCCGGCGCGTCCCGCACGATCACGTACCGGCGCGGGGCCAGGACGCCCGGACGGCCCGGCAGAGCGTCCATCAGCGCCGCGTGCGCCTGCGCGGCGGTGAGCGGGGAGTCCCCGCAGGCGAGGAAGGCGGTGAGGCCGTCGACGCCCCCGGTGTCGAGGGCCACGTGCACGGGTACGCCTCCGAGCGCCCCGCTCAGCACCTCCGCGACCTCGGGCGGGGACACCCAACAGCCGTCCACCAGGCTCCAGTCCGCACCGCGCTCGACCGGCCGGACACCGGTCACCCCGGTGAGCGCCGCCAGCGGCACGTCCTCGGTCGCGGCCGCTTCCAGGAGCCGTACCAGACCGGTGAGGAACCCCTCGGCCTCGTCCGGCGTGAACAGCGCGGGATCGACCCACATCCCGAGCCGGAGCACGGGCGCCGTCTCCTGGACGAAGGTCAGGACGCGCGTCGGCAGCACCTGCACCGGCCCGTGGGCCACCTCCAGTTCTGGCCCGTCGGCCTTCCCCGTGGACCCGCCCGGCAGCGTGCTGACGTCGTTGAAGACGACGTCGCGGGTGAAGCGGCTGCCCCGCTCGTACGTGACGGCGTCGATCATCTCCCAGAGGCGGAGCGCGTCGAACTGGCTGTGGCGGTAGGCGTTGAGCGCCGCTCCCCACGCCTTCCGCAGCAGCGCGTCGAAGGACGGCACCCGCACGTCCAGGGCGAGCAGCGCGTCCTGCGACACGGTGTTCACCGAGCGGGCGAGCCGGGGCAGGAACCGGTTCGAGGTGGGCACGGCGGCGACGCACGAGGACTGGCCCGTACGGTGGGAGATCAGCGCGCACCACGCCGTGAGCAGCACCGTGGACGGCAGACCGCCGGTGCGCTCCGCGACGAGGGCGAGCGCCCGGGCGCCCCGCAGCGAGCGGAGGGTCAGCTGCTCCGCCTCGACCTCGGCGCCCACGGCACCCGGCTCCGCGAACATCGCCTGGGGGCCGGTGCGGATGATCCGCTCCCAGTGCCGCAGGGAGGCCTCGGACCGCCGGAGTCCGCGCGGGGTCGCCTCCTCGGCGGCCAGGCCGAGCGGGGTGAAGGCCGCCACCGCGGGGAGCGTCCGGCCGGCGAGCAGCTCGCGCCAGTCCTCCTCGAGGACGGAGAGGGCGCTGATGTCCGTCACCGCGTGGCTCGCCGCGAGGGCGACGTACAGCGGCACACCCGCCACGGCGACGAGGGAGATCCGCAGGCCGAAGTCCCGGTCCAGGTGGAAGCGGCCGGCGCGGTCCCGGCGGGCCACGGCATCGGCATGGCGCGCGGCCTCCGGTGGGACCTCGTCATGGTCGAGGACGGTGACCGTGAACTCTCCTTCGGCCGCCACGACTTGCTCGCGGGGAGCCTCGCCGGCCGCGTGGGGGAAGGTCGTACGCAGCGCCTCGTGCCGTTCCACCAGGGCGCGGAGCGCGTCGATCACCGACTCGGTCCCGTTTCCCCCGGGCACGGGCCAGACGGCGTGGATGTTGATGTGCTCGGGCTCGTCCCGCAGCATGCAGCGGATCATGTTGGCCTGGCCCATCGTGACCGGGCCCCGGCGCTCCTCGCGGCCCGCGTAGCGCACGGTCACCGTGTACGTCTTCGTCATGCGAGGCCCTTCGCGGCGGCCGCGTGGACCAGGGGTGCCCAGGCGTCGATCAGGAGGGCGAACTCCGCCATGTCCTCGCGGACTTCGTCGACGAGTCGCTCGCGGCGGGCGGCGAGGAAGTCCGCCGCCTCGGCGTAGCGGCCGCCGAGCTTCCGGTAGGAGCGGTCGACGACGTCGAGCCGCTCGGTGATCTCCACCCGGTCGACGCGCGTGCTCTCCCGGACGAGTCCGGCGACGGCGGAGGCGCGGAGCCCGCCGCCGGCGTCGAGCAGTGTCTCGCCGGCCGCCGCCGTCCCGGCGTACACGGAGTGCAGGTGCGGGCTCGCGAGCAGGAACTTCGCGAACCGCAGCTGGTACGCGAGGAAGCCGCTGTCCGAACGCCGCTCGGAGGTGTGGAAGTTGACGATGTGCCGGTTGTGCAGCACGCCGGGAAGCCGGGCGTCGTGGACCAGGTGCAGGAGGAAGTAGTCGCTGCCGATGGTGTCGGTGGCCGGCGGCAGCGGCACCCGGCCGTACACCTCGCGGGCGAGGGCGATGTTGCACATGTCGACGCGCGTGGGGCCGACCGTGGTGAGTGTGGTCAGGTCACGGGTGTACGCGGCGGTCCCGGCGCCCCGGAACGCCTCGGCGATCAGGTTCCTGCGCCAGATCTCCGGATAGCCGTCCGGTACGGACAGGCCGATGACGTCCTCGTAGACGAGCGGGTCGAGCCGGCGGATCTCCGCGACGTCGACGGACATCTCGCCGACGAAGGAGCCGCCGACCAGGGCCACCGGCCGGTGGGCGCACGCGGGGTCGAGCCGGCTGCGGGACACGAGCCCCGCCACCTCGGCGGCGGGCCGGCCCAGGGCCGTGAGCTCGTGGTGGAGCGGGAAGACGGGCTCCCCGTCCAGGTACTGGTAGCGGCTGTCGGAGTCCCTGCGGTGCACCGACGCGCAGCCGAGCGCCTCCGCGAACAGGAAGGCACGGTCGGTGCAGGCGCCGTAGGACACCCGGGACGGCAGCAGCAGGCCGAGCAACCGGTCCGGTCCGGCGGCGCCGGACTCGCCGATGACCTCGCGCAGGAAGTCCCGCTGCGCGGTCTCGTCGAGGTGGTGGACGACCACGCCGGGGACGCGGGGGAGTCCGGCCACCGCCTCGCGGTGCTCGGCGAGCACCGGGGCCGCGGAGGAGTCCAGGATCAGCAGGTGCACCTCGACGCCGAAGTGGCGGGCGCCGTGGGCGGCTTCTTCGGCGACCGCCCTGATCGTGTCGGCGCAGGCGCGGTGGGTGGGCAGGGTCAGGCAGACACGGCGCACGCCGGCTCTCCGTCCGTGGCCTCGGCCGTGTCGCTCCAGGAGGTCAGCCCGAGGAGGCGGCTGCCGAGCTCGTTCAGGGTGGCCGTGGGGTAGCGCTTGGACTCGTGCAGCACGGGGTCGCCGACGAGGGTGCGGTTCCAGCGCGGGGTGCGCAGGTGCCGCCAGGACTCGACGCGGGACTTCCGCAGCTTCGTGTGCTCCTCGAGGGCCGGCATCATCGACAGGTACTGGACCGCCCGGACCTGGTCGGCCGAGGTGTTGCGGGCCACGCCGTGGGCGAGGAGACCGTTCCAGATCAGCAGGTCGCCCGGGTGCAGATCGGGGCGCACGACGGGGAACTCCGTCCGGTCCACGGCGGGCCGGACGGGGTCGCGGTCGGCCGGCTGGCCGGGCTTCCACTCCTCGAACCGCCGGAAGAGCTCGGGGCAGCACTGGAAGCCGCCGGACTCCGGGCGGGTGTCGTTGAGCGCGATGATCCCCTGGACCCGCTGCGGGGGCACCCCGAGCGTGGTGTCGATGTCCCAGTGCAGCTCGATGTCGAAGCCCCGGTCGGTGGGCTCGATCAGGGCGCGGTCGCGGTTGCGGACGTTGGGCGGGTTGAGGTTGAGCCGGTCCTGGGTGACCCACAGCTCCTCGCAGTCCCACACGTCCACGAAGGCGTCGTAGACGCGCTGGGCCTGGCGGCTGTCCCAGAGGAGCTGGTGGTGGTACGCCTCGACGAAGCCGTACACGTGCAGCTGCTGGTCCAGCTCGGAGCGGAACGGCCGGTCCTCGTACCAGCTGTCCGGCCGCTCGGGGTCGAGGCCCTGGAAGTCCCAGGCGAAGTCGAGCAGGCGCCGCGCGGCCTCGGCCGGTATCGCCTCGCGGACGACGACGTAGCCGTACGTCTGCCAGTGGGCGAAGTCCTCCTCGGACAGCACCCGCAGCGGCCGCGACTTCTTCAGCTCCCGCAGCGTGGTCGCGGCGAGGTACGACTCGCCGTCGGCGCTGAAGTACGGCAGGTCCGACGCCGCCCGGTGCAGATAGGGGCGGCGGACGGGGCGGTGCGGAGCGGGCGTGGGCATGGGGGTCCCTCCAGAGGCGGTGGCCGGAGGTCAGTCGGCCACGTCGTTCAGAAGAATTGGTTTAGACCAGCACTTCTGTCAAGTGGCGTCGGCATGTGTCGAGTTAGGAACCCGGAGGCACGGAGGTGCGGCGGCTTTGGTCTAGACAACCGTCGGCGAGCTGGCTTAGGGTCCCCATGCGCAGTCCGGTCCCTGATGGAGCATCAGGCGGCTTCTTCGCCGTGCCGTGGTCGACGAGGACCCCACGCCTTGACTGTCCGCCCATGCCCAGAGGGAGCGGTTTTCCATGAGCACACCCAGCACCACCGTCCTGCCCGACGGCGGCCTGAAGAGCCCGGGCGCGGGCCTGATCACCCTGGACCCGGTCCGCACCGCCCTGCTGCACGGCCTGGACGAACTGCTCACCGGGCTCGCCGCGCGCCTCTCCGCCCCCGAGGTGGTGGGCCCGCCGCTGCTCTCCGTGGAAGGCCTCGCGCGCCTCGACTTCTTCCGCAACTTCCCCCATCTCGGCGTCTCCGCCGGACGGTTCGCCCCCGACGCGCTCGACGGCCTCGCCGCCGGGGCATCGCCGGGCGACCTGCCGCTCCGGCCGACCGGCTACCTGCTGCCCTCCGCCACCTGCTACGGCCTGCTGCTCTCCCTGGAGGGACGGGACGTCGGCGAGGACGGACTGCGGCTCTCCGCGGCCGGCCGCTGCTTCCGCAACGAGACCCACTACGACGGGCTGCGCCGCCTGTGGGGCTTCCACATGCGCGAAGTCCTCCACCTCGGCACCCAGCAGGGCGCACTCGAACACCTGGAGCAGGGCGCCGAGTTCATCCTCGAACTCGCCGGACGCCTCGGACTCGACCTGTCCCGGGCCGTCGCCGACGACCCCTTCTACGACAAGGGCGGCTCCCGCGCCCGGCTCATGGCGCTCGACCCCGTCAAGCACGAGTTCAGCGCCCCCGACGGCACGGCCATCGCCTCCGTGAACCGCCACCGCAACTTCTTCGGCGAGCGCCTCGACATCCGGGCGGGCTCCGCGGGCCCCGCGTACAGCGCCTGCGTCGCCTTCGGCGTCGAGCGCTGGGTCCACGCGATGATCCTCGCCCACGGCACCCCCGAGCAGGCTTTCGACCGCCTGCGCGACGCGAGCGCCTAGGGCCTGTCCGTACTCCCGCACCCTCCGCACAGCAAGGAGCGCACGCACCCCATGGACCCCATCGCCTCGTGGCTGCACGAGAAGAACCCCGGCCTCGACGGGCCGATCGACGCCGACGAGGACCTCATCGAGGCCCGGCTCATCGACTCCATGGACTTCCTGGAGTTCATCGACCTCCTGGAGGAGCTCTCCGGCAGCTCCATCGACCTCCAGGAGGTCACCATCGACGACTTCCGCACCATCGGCCGCGTCCAGGAGCGCTTCCTGAGTGCCGCCCCGTGACCCGTCGCCCCTCCTCGCCGCCGTGGCGACCACCCGGGAGGTCCTGGACCATCCGGGACTGCACGAGGGCCTGCTCGCGCCCTGGGAGCGGCGGCGGCTCGACCGGATCCGCGTACCGGGCCGCCGGGACGACGTGACGGCGGCCCGCCTCCTCGTCCGGCTGTGCGTCGCCCGGTTCACCGGGCTCCCTCCGGAGGCGGCGGGCCCCGACCAGTACTGCGAGGACTGCGGACGGCACGGGCACGGCCGCCCGTACCTGAGCCGGCGGCCCGGACTCGGCGTCAGCCTGAGCCACGCCGACGGCCTCGTCGCGGCGGCCGTCGGCCCCGGCCCGGTCGGCGTCGACGTGGAGCCCGCGGCCCGCAGGCCAGGCCCCCTGCCCGTACTCCGCCGGCTCCTGCCCGCGGACGAACTGCGCGAGGCGACGGCCGCGCCGGACCCCGACGCGGCGCTGCTGCGCCTCTGGGTGCGCGGCGAGGCCCGCTTCAAGGCGGGCGGTCATGAGGCACTGCGACTCCTGGACTGGACCGACCGCGACCGGGCGGCCGTCGCCGCGGTCGCCGGCGCGGGCACGGTCACCGTCATCGCCTGCGGGGAACCGGGGGCCGGACGACCTGCGTGAGGACCTTCTCGCTCCGGTTGCGCTCCGACTGCGGGCACGCGCCGGCACCGTCCGCGGTGGACATGCCGCTCACCTCGGACCGGTACGGGCCCCGGTGGCCGGTGCGCCCGTCGGAGACGTCCGGTGGAGAGCAGCCGTCGGCCCCGGAGGCTCGGGGCACCGGACGGCTGAATGCGCGACCGGACCGGGCTAATCCCGTGCCGCGGGCGTGGCCCTGCGGACCCGCGGTGGTACGTCGATGGCCATGCAGCCAGCCACACCCCCGACGGTCACCCCCTTCCTCCGTACGGCCGCCGCCTACGCGTGGCGGCTGCTCGTCGTCGGCCTCCTCGTCTACAGCCTGTTCGCGGTGCTCGGGCGCTTCCACGAGATCGGCGTGGCCGTCTTCCTCGGCCTGGTGATCACCGCGCTGCTCCGGCCCGTCGCCGACCTGGTCGCCCGGTTCCTGCCCCGCCCCCTCTCGGTCGCGCTCACCCTGCTCTGCGGCATCGCCCTGGTCCTCGGGGTGCTCGCGCTGGTCGGCGAGGCGGTCGCGGGGGAGCGGACCACGCTCGTACGCGAGTTCCGGGAAGGGATCGGGCGGATCGAGGACTGGCTGGAACGGCCGCCGGTCCGGCTCGACCCGGACGCGCTCTCCGGCGTGCAGGAGAGGATCGGAGAGTTCCTCTCCAGCCACCGGTCCGCACTGATCAGCGAGGCGGTGAGCGGAGCCGGGCAGGTCGTCGCGGTCCTCACCACGCTGGCCCTCGGCCTGTTCAGCGCGGTGTTCTTCATCCACTCCGGGGACCGGCACTGGGCCTGGTTCCAGGACCAGCTGCCCGAGTCCGTACGCGACCGCGTCGCCGTCGGCGGGCGCGCGGCCTGGCGCACCTTCACCGGCTACACCCACGGCATCGTCCTGGTGGCCGCGGTGAACGCGGTGCTCGTCGGCATCGCCCTCTGGGCCCTCGGCGTCCCCCTCGCGGTGCCGCTCGCCCTCCTGGAATTCCTCGCGGCCTTCATCCCGCTCATCGGCTCGCCGATCGCCCTCGCGGTCGCCTCCGTCGTGGCACTCGCGGCGAAGGGTCCCCTGGTCGCCGGGATCGTCATCGCCCTCATCGTGATCATCGGTCAGATCGAAGGGCATCTGCTGCACCCCCTCGTCATGAGCTGGGCCGTGCGGCTCCACCCGCTGGTCGTGGCCGTCTCGGTGATCGCCGGCTCGATCGCCGCGGGCATCGTCGGCGCCGTCGTGGCCGTCCCTCTGGTCTCGGTGGTGTGGTCCGTCCACACGGCGCTCCGGGCCGCGCGCGCCTGAGTTCCCCGGCGCACGGGGTCTTGCGCCGGGCGTGCGGCCTCTCTACTCTCCCGGCCAATGGTTAGGAACATTTCCTAACGATTGGCCATGGAGGGAAAGGGAGTTGACATGCGTCGACGAAGCGTCTCGCTTCTCGGGCTCGCGGGTCTGCTGGCATTGCCCCTGACGGTCCTGCCGCAGGCGCAGGCCGCCGACGGCCTGGTGTCCACGGGAAAGCAGGCGACGGCCTCGTCCGTCGAGACCTCGGCCTTCGGGCCCGGACTCGCGGTGGACGGCAGCACGGCCACCCGCTGGGCGAGCGCCGAAGGGATCGACCCGCAGTGGATACGGATCGACCTCGGGGCGGACCACACCGTCTCCCGGGTGAAGCTCGCCTGGGAGGCCGCGTACGCCAAGACGTACCGCATCCAGACCTCGGCCGACGGATCGACCTGGACCGACGTCTACTCCACCACCGCGGGCGACGGCGCGACCGACGACCTCACCGTCTCCGGCAGCGGCCGCTACATCCGCATGTACGGCACCGGGCGCGGCACCCCGTACGGCTACTCCCTCTGGGAGTTCGAGGTGTACGGCGCGCCCACCGGCACCGGCGGAGGCGGCGGCGGACCGGCCGTCCCCTTCGGCAGCCACCTCAAGCCCTACGCCGCCGGCATCCTGAAACCCTCCGGCACCCAGGCGGCCCTCGACCAGAAGGTCGTCGACTACTACAACAAGTGGAAGGCCGCCTTCGTCCGGCAGAACTGCGGCAACGGCTGGTACCAGATCATCTCCCCCGACGCCGACCACCCGTACGTCGCCGAGGCGCAGGGCTACGGCATGGTCGTCACCGCCACCATGGCGGGCGCCGACCCGGACGCCAGGAAGATCTTCGACGGCCTCGTCAAGTGGAAGATCGACCACCCGTCCTCGGTCAACCCGAACCTCCTCGCCGCCGAACAGGACACCGCCTGCAAGAGCGTCAACGGCGGCGACGGCGCCACCGACGGCGACATGGACGTGGCCTACGGCCTGCTCCTCGCCGACAAGCAGTGGGGCAGCACCGGCACGTACAACTACCGGGACCTCGCGCTGAAGCACATCGCCGCCATCAAGAAGGACGAGGTCAACGCCACGACCAAGCTCCTGAAGCTCGGCGACTGGAGCAGCTCGGGCGACCAGTACTACTACATCACCCGCACCTCGGACTGGATGGCCGACCACTTCCGCGCCTTCCGCGCGGCCTCCGGCGACAACACCTGGGACGCCGTGCGCAGCGCCCACCAGACGCAGGTCTCCCGCCTCCAGTCCACCTACGCCCCCGGCACCGGACTCCTGCCCGACTTCGTCGTCGACACGAACACCACGCCCAAGCCGGCCCCCGGCCAGGTCCTCGAGGACCCGAACGACGGCTCGTACTGGTGGAACGCCTGCCGTACGCCGTGGCGCATCGCCGACGACGCGGTGACCAGCGGCGACGCCACGTCCCTCGCCGCCGCCCGGAAACTCAACGGCTGGATCAAGACGAAGACCGGCGGCGACCCGAACAAGATCGCCGTCGGCTACAAGCTCAACGGCACCCAGATCTCCTCGGGGAGCGAGGCCGCCTTCTTCGCCCCCTTCGCGGTCGCGGCCATGACCGACCCGGGCAGCCAGGCCTGGCTGGACGCCCTGTGGAACAAGATGGTGGCGACCCCGGTCGACACGAGCAGCTACTTCTCGGCCAGCATCCAGCTCCAGGTCATGATCACGGCCTCAGGCAACCACTGGGTCCCGTAGCGGGGTGTCCCGCCGCACGGACAGGGCCCTGAGATAACCGCTCAGGGCGGCGGCGGTACCCGAGAGCGGGAAGCGGGCGCCGAGCTGCCCGTCGGGACGGACGACGAGACCCGTCGCGCCGTCGGGGAGGTAGAGCCGCGCGAACTCCCCGGCGGCGTCGCGGTACACGGGCAGGGACGGGTCCGCGTTCTCGCCGCCCGGCCCCCGCGCACCGGCCGCGAGGATCGCCACCGCAGGCAGACCGGCGACCGCCCGTGCCGCCGCGGCGGCCCCGGCCAGCTCGGCCCCGTCCGGCCCGTACAGCAGCAGCACATGCCCGGCGCGCCCCCGCAGCACATCGAGAAGACGCAGCGGATAGCCGGCGATCGGGGTGATCAGGCCCGCGCAGTCCGGGGCCCGGTCACCAGGCTGGGGCGCCTCCTCGGGACCGTGACCGACGCCGGACAGCGGACCGCCCCGGTAACTCACCAGCAGCTGCGCCTCACGCAGGAGCAGCGTCCGCCGGTCCTCGGGGTCGGCCTCGATCCCCCGCACGGCGTGCCGTACGGTCCGGCCGACGACCTCCTCACCGACCGGACGGCGTTCGGCGTCGTACGTGTCGAGCAGCTCGGGCCCCGCCACGCCCCGCACCACGAGGGCCAGCTTCCAGGCCAGGTTGCAGGCGTCCTGCACCCCGGTGTTCATGCCCTGGGCGCCGGTCGGCGGATGGATGTGCGCCGCGTCGCCCGCCACGAAGACCCGGCCCCGGCCGTAGCGGTCGACGATGCGGTGGCTGATCCGGAAGACCGAGGACCAGCGCAGGTCCGAAAGCCGTGCCGGGCGCGGTGCGAGACGGTCGACGACGGCCTGGAGATCGGCGAGCCCGGGGCCCCGGCCGCTCTCCAGCCCGTGCGCCACACCGTCCGGCGCGGACGCCTCCCGGGAGGCGGCGAGTTCCGGCGGAAGTCTCATCGACATCCGGTACCGTCCCGCCCCCGGCAGCGGGATGCAGACCAGGACCTCCCCGGTGGACCCGTCCGCGGCCCGCCGACCGGACCGGACGCCGTAGCCGTGGGGCAGGTCCCAGTCGGCCACGACGTCGCCGAGCATGTACTCCTCCTGGAACGCACCCCCCTCGTAGGACAGGCCCAGCGTCTTCCGTACGACGCTGTGCGCGCCGTCGCAGCCGATCAGGTACGGCACCCGCAGCTCCTCGCCGGCACCGGACGCCGTGCGCAGCCGCGCGGTGACCCCGTCCCGGTCCTGGCTGAACGACTCCAGCGCGGTGCCGCGCTCCACGACCGTCCCCAGCCGGGCGACGTGCTCCTCCAGGAGCCGCTCCGTCTCGTACTGCGGCAGCGCCGCGAAGCCGTAGGGCACCTCCGGCGGCAACGCGAGCTCGATCCGGTCCCGCTCGCGGCCGTCGACGTACACCAACTGACCGCGCAGCGGCACCGCCGCCTCCAGGACCGCCCGGACCACACCCATCCGGTCCCACAGCTCCAGGGTGCGCGGCTGGATCCCGACCGCCTTGGCGTACGGAAGACGGGCCGTGAGCCGGTCGACGAGCCGGCAGTGCACGCCGTGCCGGCGCAGCTCGGCGGCCGCGCTCAGACCGGCCGGGCCCGCGCCCACGATCAGGACGTCGGTGGTGGTGCGGTGCGCCACGCGTGCCTCCAGGACTGACTCACCCCCCGACGGATCGGCCTGAACAATCGTCACCCGCGTCCGCCCGGTCGGCGAGCGGTACGGCCGTCCGGCTGACCTGTCGGCCGGGCCGGGTACTGTCGCGGCCATGCTCGAACTGATCGCTCCCACCGGCAGACGGCACACCTCCGTGCGCCCCTCGGCCCGCCGCCGGGGCGTCGCCACCCGGGCCCTGGCGGAAGCCGCGGGGCGTGCCGGATGATCGCGGAGCTCCTGCCGGACGCCGTCGCCTCCGCCTGGCGGGGTGACGACACGGAACCCGTCACCCTCTTCCCCGAGGAGGCCGCCGCCGTCGCGCGCGCCGTCGCCAAGCGACAGCGCGAGTTCGCCACCGTGCGGCTCTGCGCTCGGCTCGCGCTCGGCCGCCTCGGCCTGCCCGAGACGCCCCTCGTACCCGGTACGCGAGGAGCACCGCGCTGGCCGCACGGAGTGGCCGGCAGCATGACGCACTGCGCCGGATACCGCGCCGCCGCCGTGGCCAGGACCGCGGACGTGGCGTCCCTCGGGATCGACGCGGAGCCGGCCGAGCCCCTGCCCGACGGGGTCCTCGACGTCGTCTCCCTGCCGGGGGAGCGGCGCCGTCTGGACGCGCTGACCGCCGGCGTGCCGGGCGTCCCGTGGGACCGGCTGCTGTTCAGCGCCAAGGAGAGCGTCTTCAAGACCTGGTACCCGCTGAAGGGGAGCGAGCTCGGCTTCGAGGAGGCGTCGGTCGAATTCACGCCGGACCCGGACACGGACCCGGACCCGGACCCGGACCCGGGTCCGGATACGCACGGCCGGCACACGGGTTCGTTCACCGCCCGGCTCCTCGTCCCCGGCCCGGTGACCGGCCACACCCGGCACGACCACTTCACCGGCCGCTGGCTCGTACGCGAGGGGCTGGTCCTGACCGCGATCGCCCTGGCCCGGTAGGGCGGAGGGCGACGGCGGTGGGCGGTGGCCGCTCGTCGCACGGACCGAGCCTGGTCGCCCTCCGCACCGAGCCCGGTCGCCGTGCGGGTCGACGGAACCGCTCGGCGTGCCCGGGCGTCCGTCCCGGGCATGAGCGAGAACCCGTCACAGGAATCGCGGGACCGGGCCGAGAGCGCCGTCGGCTGCCTGCTCGCCGTCGCCGGTGTCGCGGCCGCGGCCGCCTTCGCGCTGCCCCGGGCCGCGTACAGCCTCGACGGCGGCTTCGAGTCGCACGCCCGTGACTGGGGCGTGATCCTCGTCGAACTGCCGCTCATCCTCTTCGCCGGTCTCGTCGTCCCACCGCTGACCTGGGCCGCCGCCGTCCGGTGGCTGCGGCCCTGGACGGCGGCGCTCGTCTGCGTCGCCCTCGTGGGCCTCGCGTTGTGGGGACTCGCGCTCTGGTGGCATCCGCCGCAGCCGGATCCGGGGTACGGGCCCGGTCTCTGACGGGCCCTCGGCCGGGTAGCGTGCCCCCGGGCGCGCCTCGTCAGGGGCGCGGCCGCGACCACGAGAGGACGAGGAAGCCCATGGCGCAGGAGCACAAGGAGCACACCCCGAGCACGGTCGTCTCGCAGCCCGTGGGGCATGTCGTCGGCGGGCGGGGCGAGGTGCGGGACGACGAGTGGGGGGACGTCGAGTCGATCGTCCGCCTCGACGGGGAGGCCTTCGGCCCCGAGGCGCTGGCCGGGCTCGACGCCTTCTCGCACCTGGAGATCGTCTACCACTTCGACCGGGTGAGCCCCGACGCCGTCCAGACCGGCGCCCGGCACCCGCGCGGCAACGAGGAGTGGCCGCTGGTCGGCATCTTCGCCCAGCGCGGCAAGAACCGCCCCAACCGCCTGGGCGTCTCCCGCTGCCGTCTGCTTCGCACGGACGGACTCGACCTCCACGTGCGGGGCCTGGACGCCGTCGACGGCACGCCGGTCCTCGACATCAAGCCCTACATGACGGAGTTCGGCCCCCAGGGACCGACCACCCAGCCCGCCTGGGCCGACGAGATCATGCGCCACTACTACTGAGCCCGGGGGCCGTCTCCTGGTGGTGAACCGACGTACGGAACCCGAACTAGGGTTGCCCCGTGCGTGTACTGCTGGTGGAAGACGACGAGCCGGTCGCGGAGTCCCTGCGGCGCGGGCTGCTGCGCTACGGCTTCGAGGTGGAGTGGGTCACCACGGGGACGGCGGGACTCGCCGTCACCACCCCGTACGACCTGGTCCTGCTCGATCTCGGCCTGCCCGACACGGACGGGCTCGACGTCTGCCGGGCGCTGCGCCGCCGCGGCGACGTGCCGATCATCGTGATCAGCGCCCGCAGCGACGAGACCGACCGGGTCGTCGGCCTGGAGATCGGCGCCGACGACTACGTCTCCAAGCCCTTCGGGGTGCGCGAGGTCATCGCCCGGATCAGGGCCGTGATGCGCAGGGTGCGGCCGGCGGAGCAGCCCACCGGACCCCAGCGGTACGGCGCCCGGCTGACCGTCGACCGCAAGGCGGCGCGCGTGTGGCTGGACGACTCCGAAGTGGCGCTCACGCCCAAGGAGTACGACCTCCTCGCGTTCCTCACGGAGGAGCCGGGGGCGCTGATGTCCCGCGAGCAGATCATGGAAGCCGTCTGGGACGCCAACTGGTTCGGGCCGACCAAGACCCTCGACGTCCACGTCGCGGCGCTGCGCCGAAAACTCGCCGGGGCAGTCACCGTCGAGGCGGTCCGCGGCGTGGGCTTCCGTCTGGTCGTGGAGCCCGCGGGCCGCCCGTGATCAGACGCCTCATCGTCAGCTACGTCGCCCTGGTCGCGGTGGCCCTGGCCGCCTTCACCGTGCCGGTCGCGTTCACGCTCACCGCCCAACTGCGCGGCGACACCGAGGAGTCCGTACGCCGCGAGGCCACCACCATGGCCCTGCTCCTCGGGGACGGCGACGCGCCCGCCCGGCAGGCCCTCGCCCGGATGGCCGGGGCGTACGGGGGCGAGACCCCAGGCACCGTGGAGGTGGTGGCCGCCGACGGCCGGAGCGCGATGGAGCCGCTGCCCCTGGCGGCGCACCCGGACGACCCGGCGTTCGGCGCGGCCCTCGCCCACGGCAGGACCACCGTCGACTGGGGATCCCGGCTCGTCTGGGGACCCGAACTCGTCGTCACCGTCCCCGTGTACGCCCGCCGCGGGGCGGATGAGCCGGAGCGGATCGTCGGCGCCGTCCGCATCCGCTACGCCACCGCCGACCTGAGCGACCGGCTCTGGCGGATCTGGGGCTTCCGGGCCGTCCTCGCCGTCGGCGTGCTCGCGGTCGCCGCGGGGCTAGGCGCGATCGTGGCACGACGCCTCACCAAGCCGCTGCGCCAGCTCAACGACATGGCCAGCCGGTTCGGCGACGGCGACCTCACCGCCCGCTCGCCCGTCACGGGTCCGCACGAGACGCAGACCCTGGCCCGCACGCTCAACCAGGGCGCCGAACGCCTCCACACCCTCGTCGCCTCGCAGCGCATCTTCGTCGCGGACGCCTCGCACCAGCTGCGCACCCCGCTGACGGCGCTGCGCCTCTCGCTCGACAACATCGCGGACGGCGTCGACGACCCGTTCGTCCGCGAGGACGTCGACCAGGCCACCGCCGAGGTCGTCCGGATGAGCCGCCTGGTCAGCGGCCTCCTCGTGCTCGCCCGCGCCGAGGCCAAGGTGTCCGCGCCCGAACCGCTGGCCCTGCGCGAGCTGGTCGAGGAGCGGCTGAAGGTCTGGCGTCCTGCCGCCGACGAACGCGGGGTGACCATCGTCCTCACCGGCGACGCCGAGACCCTGCCGCGGGTGCTCGCCGGGCCCGGCAACCTCGACCAGGTCCTCGACAACGTGCTCTCCAACGCCCTGGAGGTCTCCCCGGACCGGGGAACGATCACGGTGCGGATGGAGGCGGGCGGCCCCGAGGAGGCGGTCCTCGAGGTCCTCGACCAGGGCCCCGGCATGTCCGCCGCCGAACAGGCCCGCGCCTTCGACCGGTTCTGGCGCGGCCAGGGACTGACCGGGCGCTCGGGCTCCGGTCTCGGCCTCGCCATCGTCAAGCAGCTCGTCACGGACGACGGCGGCGGGGTGGCCCTGCGGGACGCGCCCGGCGGCGGACTGTGCGTACGGATCGTGCTGCGGACCGTGGCCGAGGGAACGCGCTGGATCAGCCCTCGGCCGGGAGCACCGAGGAGTGGTGGTTGACGATCAGCCACCGGCCGTCGCGCTTCTCGTACACGTAGGTGTAGCGGGCGTCGACCGGCTCGGTGACACCGGTCTTCGGGTCGGTGAGGTGGAAGCGGTAGAGACCGGCGTCGATCGCCGAGTCCGCGTCGAGGACGTCGATCTCCGTACGGATCTTCTCGCCCCGCGGCTTCTTCTGCAGGAAGTGCGCGAAGTAGTCGGCTATCTCCGCGTGGTCGGTGCGGATCCGCGGGGAGGCCGTCGGCAGCAGGACGGCGTCCTCGGCGTACAGGCCGGTGACCCGCTCCGGGTCGCCGGAACGCAGCGCCGCGTTCCACCGGTCGAAGAGGCCGGCGATCTCCCGCTCGGAGGGCTTGCCGCGCCGGTGGTCCCTCCCGGCGGCCCTGCCCTGCCGGGCGTCCGCCCCGGCGGCCTCGACCCGCGGGGTGTCCTTCGCGGCGGCCTCGACCTCCCGGTGGACCTGCTCATCGGCCTGCGCCACGCCGACCCCGGCGACGACGGTGCCGAGGGCGGCGACGGCGAGACCGCCGGCGAGGACGGCGCTGGTACGGGGTGTGCGCTGCATCAGAGGAGGCTCCTGATTCCGGTGAACGGGCCACGGACGCGGGTGCGTTCGGGTCCTGCCACTCTCGCCGCGCGTGATGCAGCCCCCGTACAGCGCACGTCAAGCGCCCGGCCAAGACTCGGGAAAGTCAGCCCCGGTTCCGGGCGCCCGCCGTGCGCGCCACGCCGAGCAGGAACAGCCCGCACGCCGACACGATCAGCCACCCGGGCCGGGTCGCGGCGGCGAGGGCGTCAGGTCCGGTGCCCGCGACGAGGCCGCCGGCGACGGCGATGCCCACCGCCACACCGACCTGACGCGACGTGGACGTGATCGCGCCCGCCACGCCGGCCCGGGCCGCCGGCAGACCGCCGACCGCGGTGTTCGTCAGAGGGGCGTTGGCGAAGCCGAAGCCGATGCCGATCAGCAGGAACGCGAGCAGGATCAGCGGCACGCCCGTGTCCCCGTCCAGGCCCACCAGGCAGAGACCGCCGGCGGCGGTGAAGCCGCCCGCGAGGAGCAGCGGCCGCCTGGGCCCGACCTTGCCCACCAGGACCCCGGACCAGGGCGCGCACACCGTCGCCCCGAGCGCCATCGGCAGGGTCGCGGCGCCGGACGCGAGCGGTGTCCAGCCGCGCGCCTCCTGGAGGTAGAGGGTGCTCAGGAGCAGGGTCACGTTGAGGGCGACGAAGACCGCCGTCGCGCCGAGCACCGCCGTGAGGAACGGCGGCCGGCGGAACAGGCCGAGGTCCATCAGCGGCTCGTCGCGCCGGAGTTCGACGCGTACGAAAGAAGCGAGGGCCACCGCGGTGAGCACGTACCCGGAGAGGGCCGCGGGCGACGTCCAGCCGATGCGGGGGCCTTCGATGAGGAGGCCGACGGTGAGACAGAGGACCAGGGTGAGGAGTGTCTGCCCCGGCAGGTCGAGACGGCGGGCGCGCTCGCCGCGGGACTCCGGCACGAACAGGGCGACCAGGACCAGGGCGAGGACGACCACCGGAGCGTTGATCCAGAACACCGCCCGCCAGCCGAACGCGGCGATCAGCGCACCGCCCGTGACCGGCCCCGCCGCCATGCTGAGCCCGAACACCGAGGCCCACACGCCGATCGCGCGGGCCCGCTCGCGGGGGTCGGGCATCGCGTTCACCACGATCGCCAGGGCCACCGGACTGAGCATCGAGGCCCCGATCCCCTGTACGGCCCGCGCCGCGACGAGCACGCCGAGGGAGGGGGCGAGGGCGCACACGAGGGAGGCCAGGCCGAAGACGAGCAGTCCGGTCCGGAAGACCCGGCGGCGCCCGAGCCGGTCGGCGAGGGCGCCGGAGACGATGAGGAGACTGGCCATGACCACGGTGTAGGCGTCGACGACCCATTCGAGGCCGCGGGTGCCGACGTCCAGGCCGCGGCCGATCTCCGGCAGCCCCACGTTGACGATGGTGGCGTCGACGCCCACCAGGAACATGCTGAGCGCGCAGACCGCGAGCACCGTCCAACGGCGGCGTGCGCTGAGCGGGGCGGGCGGTGGAGCGGGCCGGGATGTGGTGAGCACGTGGTTCCCCCTTCGTCGAGACCGGACGCTGCCCAGACTCGGACCGGGGGAGGGGAGTGGCAAAGAATTTTGCGAAGACCGCAAAAAGGGGCGGGCTCAGGCGGAGGTGAAGAGGTCTCCGGGGGCGTCGTCGAGGACGAACCCGTTGTCGAAGCGGACGCGGACCGTCAGGCGGAGCTTCCGTTCCTGGTACGCCATCCACGCGGGCTCCAGGGAGCCGACCTGCTCCTCCAGTTGGCGCCTGCTGCCCGGGGGCATCTGGTGGCCGAAGTCGTCGAGGAGCGACTTGAGGCGCTCGTACTCGCGGACCTCCTGGCTCTGCGGCCGGTCCTCGTCCACCCGCTCGACCGTGCCCTCGACACCGGCGGCCAGTGCCAGGAACCCGGCCCCCGCCTCGGGGGAGTCCTCGCCCGCGGGGACGACGAGCCCGCCCAGCCGGAGATCCGCCGTCAGCCGCACGCGCCGGCCCTCGTCGATCGTCATCGGTCCTTCGTCTCCATGGTGTCGGGGCTGCCATTATCCGACGCCGGCGCCTGGGGCCGTCCCGGTTACGCGCGTGGCCCCGTACGGGTGGACTCGCCGCCCACGTACGGGAGGGGAGGACCGCCGCCCCGGACGCCGGTGGTGATCTGGCCGTCCCGAAGCTCTCGCGACCCGGAAGAGGCGCCCCCCACATGAGACGTATCCCCTCCCGACGGCTGTTCGCCGCGACGCTGCTCGTGGCGTCCATGCTGGCCCCGCTGACGGCGACGCCCGCCGGCGCCGTCCACGCCGCCACCGCCGCGTCCACGTCCGCGCCCGCCGCCGGCGCCCGGTGGCACGGCGAGGACGACTGCCCGCCCGGCGGACTCGGCCCCGAGCTGACCGCCCGGCTCGACAAGGCCATCGAGGACGTCCGCAAGCAGGCCGGCATCCCCGGTGTCGCCGTCGGCCTATGGATGCCGGGCCGGGGCAGCTACGTCCGCGCGACCGGCGTCGCCGACAAGGTCACCGGCGAGCCGATGTCCACCGACGGCTTCATCCGGATCGGCAGCGAGACCAAGACCTTCACGGTCACCGCGCTCCTGAAGCTCGTCGACGACGGACGGATCGGGCTCGACGACCCCATCGCCCGGTACGTCCACGGCGTGCCGAACGGCCACCGGATCACCCTGCGCCACCTCGCCGAGATGCGCAGCGGCCTCTTCCCGTACACCTCCGACCCGGACTTCATCCACGACCTGCTCAGCGAGCCGCAGCGGTACTTCACCCCGGAGGAGGCGCTCGCGTACGGCTTCAGGCACAAGAACACGTTCAAGCCGGGCGCGAAGTTCGAGTACTCGAACTCGAACCTGGTGCTGCTCGGCCTGGTCGTCGAGAAGGTCAGCGGCCGGCCGCTCGCCGAGTTCCTCCGCAACCGGGTCCTCCGCCCGGCCCACCTGCGCCACACGTTCCTCCCGAGCGGGCCCGAGTTCCCCGAGCCGCACCCCCGCGGCTACACGAACCAGACGCTCGACGGCGCGGTCGTGGACTCCACCGACTGGAACCCCAGCTGGGCCTGGGCGGCCGGGGCGATGATCTCCGACCAGCACGACCTGCGCCACTGGGCGAAGGTCCTCGCCACGGGGGAGCTGCTGAGCCCCGAGACGCAGGCGCAGCGGCTCCGGACCCTGCCGACGGGCTTCCCCGGCCTCAGCTACGGGCTCGGCATCTTCGACGCGAACGGGTGGATCGGGCACAACGGCTCGATTCCGGGGTACGAGACGGTGACGGTGTATCTGCCGGAGCGGGACGCGACGCTCGTGATCATGATCAACACGGACATCACGAGCGGGGGTCAGGAGCCGTCGACGCTCCTCGCCCGCGCGATCACGTCGGTGGCGACCCCGGACCACGTCTACGCGAGCGCCATCCAACCCCGCTAGCCACCGGGGCGGTGCCACCCGCGTTGTGGGCATGCGTTCCTCCCCCGGACTTCGTCCGGGAGGTGCCCCCGGGGCGGAACGGGTGGGCACAACGGAACGGCGCCCTTGCCGGCGCCGGAGGCTCCCGCGCCTTGACCCGCACCACGGGTGGCGGCGCACGGGTGGTGCGGGTCCAGGCTCGGAACGTGGAGGCGCCGCTAGGGGCGCCGTCCCGTGTGCCCACCCGTCCCTCCCCCTAGGACTTCGTCCTGGGGGGACCCCCATGCGGGACGATTGCCCACACGGGCAGCGGCGCACCGCCCGCCCGGGCGCGGAGTCCCGTCGAGCAGCGCACCCACATCCCGCACGCGCAGCGCCCGTCGTTCACCCGAGCGGGATCATGAAAGCCCTGTTCGCGGCCCCAGCGGAGGTCGATCGGGCCCACGTGGCCGAAACTGGGTGGGAGGAGGTGGGCGAGTGGAAGGCGGTGACGACGGCGACGCCGGGCCCCCGCACCAGGTCCGCAGGCTCGTGCTGCACGGGACGCGCGGGGTCGTCTCGCGGTGCCGTGACTTCACGGCGGAGGCCCTGGCCGACTGGGGGTGGCTCCCGGCGGACGGCGAGGAGGCGGCGGAGCGGGTCGAGGACGTCCTGCTGCTGGTGTCGGAGGTCGTCACGAACGCCTGCCTGCACGCCGGCGGCCCCGAGGAGTTCGTCCTGCTTCGGCACGGGGACGGCGGACTGCGCGTGGAGGTGTCCGACGCAAGCCCGGAGCATCCGCGGGTACGGGCGGCCCGGTCTCCCGCGCTGCCCGGCGGGCACGGACTGATGGTCCTGGACCGGCTGGCGGGCGCCTGGGGCAGCCGGGACAAGGGTGCGGGAGCCGTGGGCAAGGTCGTGTGGCTGGAGGTCGGCGGCCCGCCCGTGGGGGCGAGGGGCGCACGGGAATAGATCCCGCCGGGGCGGGCAGCCGCCGCGCAGGGGGGGCAGTCGTCTCCGGACGGAGAGGAGCGGACCATGCCGCGCGGATCGAACGCCAAGCGGGAGCGGCAGTACGAGCACATCAAGGAGAGCGCTCTGGACCGGGGCGAGAGCCGGAAGCGGGCGGAGGAGATCGCCGCGCGCACGGTGAACAAGGAGCGGGCGCGGGCCGGGGAGTCGAAGACCGCGAGCAAGAGCTCGACGCAGGACATGTCCTCCTCGCGCCGCGGCGGCCTGCGCTCGCACAGCGGCTCGGAGGGTCCGACGTACGACCAGCTGTACGCCGAGGCCCAGCGCCGCAACATCCACGGCCGTTCCTCGATGGACAAGGCCGAGCTGAAGCGGGCCCTGGGTCAGTGAGAGGCCTCGGCCGCTCTTTCCACGACGCCCCGGACGACTCCCAGGTCCACCAGGTCCTGGGGGCGCAGGCGCAACTGGTCGGCGGTGGTCGCCGACTCCTCGGGGGCGCGCTTGAGGATCGCGGTGGCCGATTCGGGCGCGATGACGGAGAAGTAACTGTCGGGCGTGGCCCAGGTGTTGCCCGGGGCGGCGAGGGCGAGGGCACCTCCCGAACCGCCCTCGCCGATGAGCAGTGACGTGAGCGGGGTACGGGCGGCGGCGACGGCGCCGAACAGCTCGGCGATGGCCGTGCCCGCGCCCGCGCGCTCCGCCTCCGCGTCGTTCGCCGCGCCGGGGGTGTCGATCAGGGTGAGCACCGGGATCCCGAGGCGGTCGGCCAGGCGCACGAGGCGGGCCGCGGTGCGGAAGCCGGCAGGGCGGGTCGCGGTGCCGCACTGCGCGGCGTAGGCGACGGTGCGGCCGTCGGGGAGCCGCCCGAACCCGCACCGCATGCCGGGGTCGACGCCCCCACAGCGGTCGCCGGAGATCTCCTCGCGCAGGGTGAAGTGGGCGTCTAGGTACGCGCCGGCCCGGGGCCGGTCGGGGTGCCGCGCCCGCGCCACGGCCTCCCGTCCGCCGGCGGCGGGCGGCACCCCCGCGCCCCCGAGCGCGTCCGGGAGCGGCACCGGGCCCTCGTCCTTCCCCGGCCCCCCGAGCGCGTCCGGGAGCGGCACCGGGCCCTCGTCCTTCCCCGGCCCCCCGAGCGCGTCCGGCGGCGGCACCGGGCCCTCGGCCGGGTGGGTGAGGAGCGACAGCCAGCGTCCCAGGGTCTCGCGCAGCGCCCCGGGCGGCACGATCGCGTCGATGTGGCCGTGCGCGAGCTGCGCCTCCGCGGTGTACGCGGCGGGGTCCGCGTCCGGCGGGCGTACGCGGGAGCCGGCGAAGCCGACCTGTGCGCCCGGCAGGGCCAGGACGACGTCGGAGCCGGCGCCGAGGGTGGCCCAGCCGCCGCCCGTGGTCGGATCCCGCAGGACGGCGACCTGCGGCAGCCCCGCGGCCCGGGTCAGCTCGGACTCGCCGGCCAGGTGCTGGAGTTGGAGGAGGGCGCGCATGCCCTCGTGCATCCGGCTCCCGCCGGTGGCCGGGAGGACGACCACGGGCAGCCGCCGTTCCCGGGCCAGGGCGTGGGCGGCGGCGGCCCGCGCGCCGGTCCGCTCGCCGAGGGACCCGCCGAGGAAGCGGAACTCGAAGGAGATCAGGACCGCCGTCACCCCGCCCACGACGCCCGTGCCGCAGACCACCGACTCGGTCTCGCCGGTGCGCTCCGCGGCGCGCGCGTGCGCGGCCGAGTAGCCGGGCCAGCCGAGGGGCCCGTCGCCGGTCAAAGGGCCTTCGTCGAAGGGGAGTTCGTGGAAGTCGTCGGTGACGAGGGCGATCGCCTCGCGTGCGGTCCTCGGGTCGCTCATGCGGGCCTCGCCGCTCCTCGCCGGAAGGTGCCTACGGGGTCGTGCGCTGCTGCCCTCCCACCGTACCGTCCGGGCCCCGGGCGGCCCCGGGCGGCCCCGTTCGCCCCCCGGCGCCCTGGCCGGCCGCCGGGGGCGAACGAGATGCGGTCAGGCCAGGATCCCGCTCCCGTGCGGTGCGTACAGGTCGAGGAGGCGGACCCGGGTCACATGGAGGCGGTGGGCGAGGATCGCCCCCACCCAGAACAGGACCGACGCGCCGAACTCCGGGTCGGAGCGGCACATCGACCGGACGGCCGGGGCGTCGAACTCGTACGCCCGCACCGGCGTCATCGCCTCGGCCCCCGACTGGCACAGATACGGCGGGAACATCCAGGACAGCCCGACCAGCTCACCGTGGCGCAGGGTCTCGATCACGGGCGCTCCCCGGCCCGGCACCTTCGCGTCGAGGGTCACCGCGCCCGTCTTCACGATCCAGAACCGGTCGGCGTGCTGCTGTTCCTCGAACAGCCGGTGGCCGGACTCGAAGTACACGTCCTCGGCGAAGGCCATCAGGCGCTCCCGGTGCTCCGGGGGCAACGTGCTGACCTTGGGCGCGGCTCTGCTCATGGCGGACCCTCCTCGCACACTCGGCTCCCACCCCCAGTGTGAGGCCGCCCGCCCCCGTACGCAGGGTCCGGAACGGCCGACCGGGTGCCGGTGCGCAGGGTGGTCCCGCGGCCACCCTCTGTACACCCGGCGTCCGGAATGCGCACGCCGGGCCGAGGGCGGAGCATGAACGTGAGGAGGGGTGGCCGACGGGGGGTGTGACCCTGGAGGGTGCCATGCCCGTCCCGGACGGTGGCGACGAGCTCGTCGTGTTGCGAGGGGTCGACAAGTACTTCGGCCCCCTGCACGTCCTCCAGTCCATCGACCTCACGATCCACCGCGGCGAGGTCGTCGTCGTCATCGGGCCCTCCGGCTCGGGGAAGTCGACGCTGTGCCGGGCGATCAACCGCCTGGAGACCATCGACGCGGGCGAGATCGTCGTCGACGGGCGGCCCCTGCCCGCGGAAGGACGCGAACTGGCGGCCCTGCGGGCCGATGTGGGCATGGTCTTCCAGTCCTTCAACCTCTTCGCGCACAAGACCGTCCTCGACAACGTGACCCTCGGGCAGATCAAGGTCCGCAAGAAGGACCGGAAGAAGGCCGAGGAGAGGGCTCGCGCCCTCCTCGACCGGGTCGGGGTCGGCACCCAGGCCGACAAGTACCCGGCCCAGCTCTCCGGGGGCCAGCAGCAGCGCGTGGCGATCGCCCGCGCCCTCGCCATGGAACCGAAGGTGATGCTCTTCGACGAGCCGACCTCCGCGCTCGACCCCGAGATGATCAACGAGGTCCTGGAGGTCATGCAGCAACTGGCCCGGGACGGCATGACGATGGTGGTCGTCACCCACGAGATGGGCTTCGCCCGCTCCGCCGCCAACCGCGTGGTCTTCATGGCCGACGGCAGGATCGTCGAGGAGACCTCCCCGGACGAGTTCTTCAGCAACCCGCGCAGCGAGCGCGCCAAGGACTTCCTGTCCAAGATCCTCCACCACTGACCTGTTCAGAGCCTCAGAGGTGATCCTCATGAACCCGCTCAGGACCAGCAGGGCCGTCGTGGCCGCCGCCGCGGCCGTCGTCCTCTCCGTCACTTCGGCAGGATTCGCGAACGCCGCGGCCGGCGGCGCGCCCCGCGACCACGGCGACGGCCAGAAGATCACCATCGGCATCAAATTCGACCAGCCCGGCATCGGTCTGAAGACCCCCGACGGCACCTACACCGGCTTGGACGTCGACGTGGCGACGTACATCGCCAAGCAGCTCGGCCACGACCCGAAGGACATCGTCTGGAAGGAGGCCAAGAGCGCCGACCGGGAGACCCTGCTCCAGCGCGGCGACGTGGACTTCATCGCGGCCTCGTACTCGATCAACCCCAAGCGGTCCGAGAAGGTCGACTTCGCGGGCCCGTACCTCCTCGCCCACCAGGACGTCCTGATCCGGGCCGATGACGACTCGATCAAGAAGCCGTCCGACCTCAACAACAAGAAGCTCTGCTCGGTCACCGGCTCCACGTCCGCGCAGAACGTCAAGACGAAGATCGCCCCGGACGCGCAGCTCCAGGAGTACGGCGGCTACTCCGAGTGCCTCACCGGCCTGGAGAACGGCGTCATCGACGCCCTGACGACCGACGACTCGATCCTCGCCGGATACGCGGCGCAGCCCGAGTTCAAGGGCAAGTTCAAGCTCGGTGGCTTCAAGATGAGCAACGAGAACTACGGCATCGGCGTCCAGAAGGGCAGCGAGCTCAAGGCCAAGATCAACGCCGCCCTGGAGAAGATGGTCGCCGACGGCTCGTGGCAGGCGGCGGTCGACAAGAACCTGGGTCCGGCCGGTTACAAGAACGAACCCGCCCCGAAGATCGGCGTCGTCGTCCAGTGAGCAGGCAGCCGTGTTCGACTTCCTCCAGGGGTACGACCTGCTCGGAGCCTTCTGGGTGACGGTGCAGCTCACCGTCTACTCCGCGATCGGCTCCCTCGTCTGGGGGACGCTGCTGGCCGCGATGCGCGTCAGCCCCGTCCCCCTCATGCGGGGCTTCGGCACCGCCTACGTCAACATCGTCCGCAACATCCCCCTCACCGTCATCATCGTCTTCACCTCGCTCGGCCTCTTCCAGACCCTCGGGGTCAGCCTCGGGGCCGACAAGTTCACCACCATCAACTTCCGGCTCGCCGTCCTCGGCCTCACGGCCTACACCAGTGCCTTCGTCTGCGAGGCCCTCCGCTCCGGCATCAACACCGTCCCCCTCGGACAGGTCGAGGCCGCCCGCGCCATCGGCCTCAACTTCCCGCAGGTCCTGCGCCTCATCGTGCTCCCGCAGGCCTTCCGCTCCGTCGTCGGCCCCCTCGCCAACGTCCTCATCGCCCTCACCAAGAACACCACCGTGGCCGCCACCATCGGCGTCGCCGAAGCGGCCCTGCTGATGCGGGAGATGATCGAGAACGAGGCCCAGCTCATCCTCATCTCCGTGATCTTCGCCGTGGGCTTCCTCTGCCTCACCCTGCCCACCGGGCTCCTGCTCGGCTGGGTGGCCAAGAAGGTGGCGGTGAAACGGTGAAGACCACGCCCACCGTCCTCTATGACGTCCCAGGCCCGCGCGCCCGGCGCCGCAACCTGCTCTGGACGCTGCTGTTCCTGATCGCGCTCGCCGCCGTGGTGTGGTGGGTCGTGGCGAGCCTCGCCGCCAAGAACCAGCTCGAATGGTCCAAGTGGTCGCCCTTCTTCACCGACGCCCGCGTCTGGGAGACGTACATCCTGCCCGCCCTCAAGAACACGGTGATCGCCGCCGCGCTCGCCATGGTCATCGCCCTGCCCCTGGGCGCGCTCCTCGGCATCCTCCGGCTCTCCGACCACCGCGCCGTCCGCGCCGTGGCGGGCACCGTCGTCGAGTTCTTCCGGGCGATCCCGGTCCTGATCCTGATGCTCTTCGCGAACGCCGCCTTCGCCGAGTTCACCGACGTCAGCCCGGACACCCGGCCCCTGTACGCCGTCGTCACCGGCCTCGTCCTCTACAACGCCTCCGTGCTCGCCGAGGTCGTCCGCGCCGGCATCCTCGCCCTCCCCGCCGGCCAGACCGACGCGGCCAAGGCCATCGGCATGCGCAAGGGCCAGACGATGACGTACGTCCTCCTGCCGCAGTCCGTCACCGCCATGCTGCCCGCCCTCGTCAGCCAGCTCGTCGTCATCGTCAAGGACACCGCGCTCGGCGGCGCGATGCTCGGCTTCTCCGAGCTCCTCGCCTCCGTCCGTCCCATGAGCGCCAACTACGGCGCCAACACCATCGCCTGCTTCACCGTCGTCGCCGTCATCTTCGTCGCCCTCAACTTCGCCCTCACCACCTTCGCGTCCTGGCTCGAACGCCGGCTGCGGCGCGGCAAGAAGTCCACCGGAGCGGTCGTCGGCGTCGAGGCGGTGGAGGACCTCGCGGTCCCGGGCGAACACCCGGAGACGCACTGAGAGCCATCCGGGTGAAGGCGTCCATCCGGGCGTCCCGGCGTGCCGAAACACCCACCATGAACGCCACGCCGACCGCGCGCGAACCGCGCCCCGAACGCCACCGACCCACCCGCACCGACCGTCTCCTCGCCGCGCTCGGCGGCCTGGTCTCGGCATACGTCTCCCTGGCCGTCGCGGACCTCGTCTCCTTCTGGGTACGCCCCGAGGCGGGCCCGGTCGCGGCCGTCGGCGGCACCGTCGTCGACTCCACCCCGGCGGCCGTCAAGGAGTGGGCGATCCGCGTCTTCGGCGAGAGCGACAAGACCGTCCTCCAGCTCGGCATCCTGCTCCTCCTCGCCGCCCTCGCCCTCGGCGTCGGGCTGCTCGCCCTGCGCCACCAACTGCTGGGCACGGCGGCCGTCGCCGCCTTCGGCGTCCTCGGGGCCGTCGCCGCCGTCACCCGACCCGACTCCACCTCGGCCATGGACGCCGTGCCGTCCCTCGTCGGAGCCGCCGCCGGCGCGCTGCTGCTGTACGTCCTCATCGGCCGGCTCCTCACCCCGAAGCCCGGAACCGCCCGGGCCGACCGGCGCGGCTTCCTGATCGTCGCCGCCTCCACCGGCCTCGCCGCGACCGGAGCCGCCGCCCTCGCGCGCGCCGTCGGCACCCCCGTACAGGAGAACGCCGCCGCCTCCCGCGCGGCCCTGCGCCTGCCCCGGCCCGCGTCCCCCGCACCGGCCGTGCCCGCCGGAGCGCAGCTCGACGTCCCCGGCATCAGCCCCTTCGTCACCCCCAACCACGACTTCTACCGCGTCGACACCGCGCTCATCGTGCCCAAGGTCGACGCCGGCCGCTGGCGGCTGCGCGTCCACGGCAGCGGAGTCCGCGAGGAACGCACCCTCACCCTGAGGGAGCTGATGGCCCGCCCCGTGGTGGAACGGGACATCACCCTGAACTGCGTCTCCAACCCGGTCGGCGGCCCGTACGCCGGCAACGCCCGCTGGCTCGGGGTCCGCCTCGCCGACCTGCTCCGCGAGGCCGGCGTCCGCCCGCCCTCCGAGGGCGGCCCCGCCGACCAGCTGGTCGCCCGCTCCGTCGACGGCATGACCATCGGCACGCCCGTCGAGACGGTCATGGACGGCCGCGACGCCCTCCTCGCCTTCGGGATGAACGGCGAACCCCTGCCCTTCACCCACGGCTTCCCCGTCCGCATGCTCGTCCCCGGCCTGTACGGCTACGTCTCCGCCTGCAAGTGGATCGAGTCGATCGAGCTCACCACCTTCGCCGCGTACGACGCCTACTGGGTCCCGCGCGGCTGGGCGGCCCAGGCCCCGGTGAAGACCCAGTCCCGCATCGACACCCCGCGCGGCCTCGACCGACCCGCCGCCGGCATCGTGATGATCGCCGGGGTCGCCTGGGCCCAGCACCGAGGCATCCGCCGGGTGGAGGTACGGATCGACGACGGCCCCTGGCAGGACGCCAGGCTCGCCGCGGAGGACAGCAGCGACACCTGGCGTCAGTGGGTCCACCCCTGGGCCGCCGCCCCCGGCCACCACACCCTCACCGTCCGCGCCACCGACGGCACCGGCACCACCCAGCCGGAACACCGCACCGACACCATGCCCGACGGGGCCCAGGGCTGGCACTCGGTCGAGGTGACGGTCAAGGGCGGATGAGCCCTCTCAGGCCAGGAGCCAGGAGGGCCAACCCTTCTCCGTACGCGGTCAGAACCAGTGCAGGCAGTGCGGGGCGCCCTCCCCGCGGAACAGGGCGTCCGCGAGCGCGGCCGCGCCCGGCCGGTGCGCCCGGACGTGCCCGGCCCGCACGAGGGTGCTCGGGGCGGTGCCGCCGAGGTAGACCGATCCCAGGTCCCGCACGTCCAGGGACAGATCGGGTTCCCGGTCCGTCGGGACGCATGCGGCCTTGCCGTCCCTGACGGTCAGCAGGTAGCGGCCGTGCTCGCCGAGGAACGGGTCGTCCACGTCGAGGACCAGCTCGCCGTCCGTGAACCAGCCGCGCGCGGTCAGCGCGCCCGGCACGTCGAGCAGCCGCACCCAGAGCCAGTCGCCGGGCGTGCCCACCTCGGCCGCGCGGAGGTCCGCGAACTGCCAGCGCAGCGGGTGCTCGGGCGGGACGTGCTTGAACACGACCGTACCGACCAGGTCGTGTTCGAGCACGAACCGGGCCAGGGCCGTGAAAACGGCGTCGCTGGTGGCGATCACCTCGTCGACGGTAAGGGTGCGGTCGTCGCCGACGGTGTAACTGGCGTACCCGTCCGGGATCCCGTCGGCGTCCCGGTGGACGGCGACGTGACGCGGCGCCGGAGCGATCGGGGGCTGCCCCGCCCGCCGGGCCCACCAGCGGTGCGGCCGGGACAGCGCGCCGGGCTGCGCGCGGCGGTACCGGTCGTAGACGTCTTCGAGGAGCTCCGCGCAGTCGGCACGCGGCAGCACCTCCACCGAGCCCGCGTCCGCCGCGTCCGTGGCCCCGGGCGCACGGGTGGGGGCGAGCGCGGCCTGCCTGCGCGGCACGGTCAGCCGCTGCGTACAGGTCGCCGGGCCGTAGCCGAACCTGCCGTAGATCGTGGCCTCGGACGCGAGCAGCACGGAGAGGACGTCCCCCCGGGCGCGCAGCTCGGTGAGCTGATGCCGCATCATCGCGCTCAGCACGCCCCGGCGCCGGTGCGAGGGCAGCACGCCGACGGCGGTCACCCCGCCGACCGGGACGAGGGCCCCACCCGGCAGGGTGAGTTCGAAGGAGTACGAACCGGCGGTGCCGACGGGCCGGCCGTCGTCCGCCAGGGCGAACAGGCCACGGTCCATCTCGAGCGCCGACCACCAGACCCCCCCGCCGTCCTCGGCCGGCGTCTCGGGGAAGAGCCCGAACGCGGTGTGCATCGTGTCGACGAAGACACGATGGTCCTGCTCGGTCGTGGGACGAATCTCCATCGGTACTGCCGCCTTCCCGGAACACCGGCGCCACCGTCCGTGGCGCCCCGCACAGTGCAGCCCGGCCCCCTGGCCTGGTCAAACGAATTTCCGAGGCCCCGACGACGAAGATCGGCCGCATAACGAAGCGGTTCCGCCGGTCCGTTCGGGGCGGGCATGAGGGAGACTGCTCCCGTGCGTGGACATCTGCCGGACGAGAACCCCGGTTTCGTGGGACGCCGCACGGAACTGGAGCGCATTTCCGCCGCGTTGGCGGAGCACCGCCTCGTCACCGTGACCGGCGTCGGGGGAGTCGGGAAGACCCGGCTCGCGCTGCGCGCAGCGCACCGCGCCGCCGGCGGATTCCCGGACGGCGCCTGGTGGACCGACCTGACCCAGCTCGACGGCGACCGGCTCCTCGTCGCGCTCGTCGCCGACTCCGTCGACCTCGCCGACCACACCCCCGGCATGGCCACCACCGGACTCTGCCGCCGCCTCGCCGACGACCGGCTGCTCCTCGTCCTCGACTCCTGCGAGCACCTCGCCGAACCCTGCGCCCGGCTCGTCACCGAACTCCTCGCCGCAGCCCCCGGACTCACCGTCCTCGCCACCAGCCGACGCCCCCTCGGCGTCGCAGGGGAGCGGGTCGTCGCCCTCGACCCGCTGCCGCCCGCCGGCGGCGACGCCCTGGAACTGCTCCGCCGGGCCGCGGGGGAGGACTTCACCGCCGCCGGGCCCGCCGGCGAGATCTGCGTACGCCTCGAAGGCATCCCGCTCGCCCTGGAACTGGCAGCCGCGCAGATCCGCCTCCAGGGCGCCGAAGCCGTCCGCGACCAGCTCGGCACCCGCCTCGACGCCCCGCCGGGAGCCCGCTTCGACCTGCTCGCCCACCCCGAGCGGGTCTGGCCAAGCCGCCACCGGACCCTGCGCGCCGCCATCGGCTGGAGCCACGAGCTGAGCACCCCCCTCGAACGCCTCCTCTGGGCCCGCCTCTCCGTCTTCCGCGGCCCCTTCGACCTTGCCTCCGCGACCGCCGTCTGCTCCGGCGGCCCCCTGGACGGCACGACCCTGCCCGCGGCGCTCGACGGACTCGTCCGCTCCTCCGTGGTCCGCCCGCCGGACGCCGCCGGCCGGCTCCGCATGCTCGACACCATCCGCGAGTACGGGGCGACCTGGCTGGACCGGACCGGCGAGACCGGAACGGTCGCCGACCGGCACGCCGCCCACTTCCGGGCCCTGGCCCGCCGGGCGGAGACCGAATGGCACGGCGCCCGCCAGCTCCGCTGGTACCGGACCGTCGACGCCCACCACACCGACCTGCGCACCGCCCTGGACCGGCTGCTGCGCACCGATCCCGACGCGGCCCTCGACCTCGTCGGCTCGGTCGCCTTCGCCTGGTCCTGCCGCGGCCGCCTGCGCGAGGCCCGCGACGGCCTCGAACAGGCCCTGCTGCTCGCCGGGGCCCGCGGCCGCGTCCGGGCCCGGGCGCTGTGGGCCCTCGGTGTCACCCTGGTCCTCCAGGGCGAGTCCGGCCCCGCCCAGGAGGTCAGCGAACGCTGCGCCCGCGAGGCCCGATACACGGAGTACACCGAGCACCCCTCGTACGGGACGGCTCCGGGGCCCGGCGACCTCACCCTCGACGCCGCCGCCCTCGCCGGACTCCTCGCCCTGACCACCGGCCGCCCGATGGCCGCGTACGTCGTCGTGGGCCACGTCCTCGACGCCGCCCCCGGCGGACCCGCCGACTCCGCCGCCCGGCTCCGCTGCCACCTCGTCCGCGTCTTCGCCCTCACCGGCCTGGGCCGGCTCGCCGAGGCCCGGGAACGGGCGCTGCACCTCCGCGCCCTCTGCGAGGAGCTCGACGAGCACTGGACCCGCACCGCCCTCGAATACCAGCTCGCCCTCACCGGCCTCCTGGAGGGCGACCCGGCGGCCGCCTCCGGTCACGCCCGCGCCATGCTCGAAGGCACCCGCGGCCTCGGCGCGAGCCTCGGCGTCGCCCTCGGCCTCGACGTCCTCGCCACCGCCCTCGCGGCGGCAGGCGACGGCGAGCGCGCGGCCGACGTGAGCGGGACGGGCGAGGCGTACTGGCGCTCCACCGGCCAGCCCCGGCGCGGCCTGCCCGGGCTGCGGGCGCTGCACGAGAAGTACACCGACACGGCCCGCGCCACGATCGGCGAACCCGCCTACGAGGAGATCTTCGTCCGCGCCCTCACCGGACCCCCGCAGGACGGCCTCGACCGGGCCCTGCGCGGCCCCCGGCAGGCCTGAGGGCACCACCCCGCGCCGCCGACGTGCCGGGCCCTGCGCGGCCCCCGGCAGGACTGACGGCACCCCCCGCGCCGCCGACGTGCCGGGCCCCCGGCCCGGGCGGACGATGAGGGCATGGACGGTTCCCTCAGTGGTCTGGGCGACATCAGCACACCGGGGCGCGTGGCCGACCCCGACGAGGGCGTCACCGCGCAGGAGCTCGCCCTCGCCACCCGCAACCACGGACTGCCCCTGGAGGCCCTGCGGTACGAGGTCACGCCGCCCGGCCTCCACTACGTCCTCGTGCACTACGACATCCCCGCCACCGACGCGGAAAACTGGCGCCTCACCGTCGGCGGCCGGGTCCTGCGCCCGCTCTCCCTGGACCTGGCGGCGCTCCGCGACCGGCCCTCCGTCACCCGCCGGGTCACCCTGGAGTGCGCCGGGAACGGCCGCGCGAGGCTCAGCCCCCGGCCCGTCAGCCAGCCCTGGCTGGTCGAGGCCGTCGGCACCGCCGACTGGACCGGCGTCCCGCTGGCCGCCCTCCTCGCGGAGGCCGGCATCGCCGAGGACGCGGCCGAGGCCGTCTTCACCGGCGCCGACCACGGCGTCGAGCGCGGCGTCGAGCAGGACTACCGCCGCAGCCTGCCCCTGACGACGGCCGCCGACCCGGCGCGGGACGTCCTCGTCGCGTACGCCATGAACGGCGCGCCCCTGCCGCCGCAGCACGGCAGCCCCCTCCGGCTCGTCGTCCCCGGCTGGTACGGCATGGCGCACGTGAAGTGGCTGCGCGACATCACGCTCGACGACACCCCGTACACCGGCTTCCAGCAGACCGTCTCCTACCGTCTGCGCCGGGAGGCCGACGAACCGGGGGAGCCGGTCACCCTCATCGCCCCCCGTGCCCTGATGGTGCCGCCGGGCTTTCCCGACTTCATGTCCCGCACCCGCGTCGTACGCCCGGGCCCCGTGGAGCTCACCGGCCGGGCCTGGTCCGGGCACGGCCCCGTCACCCGCGTCGAGCTCAGCGAGGACGGCGGGGCGGCCTGGACCGAGGCCGAGCTCGCACGTGACCCCGCGCACCCGTGGGCCTGGTCCGCCTGGCGCACCACCTGGACGGCGACGCCGGGCCTGCGCCACCTGACCGTGCGGGCCACCGACGCCGAGGGGAACGTCCAGCCGCTCGCCGCGCCGTGGAACCGCGGCGGCTTCGCGAACAACCTCGTCCAGCGCGTCGAGGTGCTGTGCACCCCGGAGGCGTCCGTCGCCCCATCGGGCGACGCGTAGAGTCGACCCCGGCGCACCCCCGTACACCTCGGGTGACTCCCGTGCGCCGCCGACCGACCCCCGACGAGGAGACCTCCGTGACCGACCCGGCGTCCACCGCCCTCCAGCTGCAGATCGCCCGGGACCTCCAGGTGGCCGAGACCTTCGACCCGAAGGCGGAGATCGAGCGCCGGGTAGCCTTCCTCACCGAGCGGCTCACCTCCACCGGACTGCGCTCCCTCGTCCTCGGCATCAGCGGCGGCGTCGACTCCACGACGGCCGGCCGGCTCTGCCAGCTCGCCGTGGAGCGGGCCCGGGCCGCCGGCCACGACGCCACCTTCTACGCGATGCGCCTGCCGTACGGCGTCCAGGCCGACGAGCAGGACGCCCAGACCGCCCTCGGCTTCATCCGCGCCGACCGCGTCCTCACCGTGGACGTCAAGGCGGCCAGCGACGCGGCCCTGGAGGCCTGCCTCACCGGCGGGACGACCTTCCGCGACGCCCACCACCAGGACTTCGTGCAGGGCAACATCAAGGCCAGGCAGCGGATGATCGCCCAGTACGCGGTCGCCGGCGCCCACGACGGTCTTGTCGTCGGCACCGACCACGCCGCCGAGGCCGTCTCCGGCTTCTTCACCAAGTTCGGCGACGGCGCCGCCGACGTCGTCCCGCTGACCGGCCTGACCAAGCGCCGCGTCCGCGCGATCGCCGACGAGCTGGGCGCCCCCGCCTCCCTGGTCTGGAAGACCCCCACGGCCGACCTGGAGACCCTCGACCCGGGCAAGGCGGACGAGGACGCCCTCGGCGTCACCTACGACGACATCGACGACTTCCTGGAGGGGAAGCCGGTCGCCGAGCCCGCGTACGCCATCATCGTCCGCCGCTACGAGCTCACCGAGCACAAGCGGCAGCTGCCGATCGCCCCCTGAGCGGACGGGCGGCCGCAGCCGGAGGATCCTGGAAGGGGTGCCCGGGCACCGGGCCCCGGAAGGGAGCACGACATGTTCGGCGAGACCACGGCGTACAGCAGCTTCTCGGTCGACGACCTCGGCGCCGCGCGTGACTTCTACGGCGACGTCCTCGGCCTGAGGGCGGAGGAGACCGGACCCGAGGGGATGCGGATGCTGAACCTCGTCCTGCCCGGCGGGGCGCGCGTCTTCGTCTACCCCAAGGAGAACCACACCCCCGCCTCCTTCACGATCCTCAACTTCGAGGTCGAGGACATCGACCGGGCGGTCGACGAGCTGGTGGGGCGCGGGGTGACCTTCCAGCGCTACCCCGGCTTCGAGGCCGACGAGAAGGGCGTCGTGCGCGACACGCACGGCCCCGCCATCGCCTGGTTCACCGACCCGGCGGGCAACGTCATCGCCGTCCTCTCCACGGGCTGACCGTCCCCCGTGGGCGACCCCCTAACGGCCCGGCCAGGGTGCGCGGGAGCCGCCCACGGTCTCGAATGGGGGCGTGACCGCGCCGCCCGACGACTGCCTCGCCCGCAACGAGTGGATCTGCGGCGACTACCTCTCCACCCGGCGCGAGATCCTCGGCGACGCCGTCGTCCAGCACCTCCAGCTGACCGGCGCCGCCCTCGCGCTCGCCGTACTGCTCGCCCTGCCCCTCGCGGTCGCCGCGCGCCGCTGGCGGTGGGCGGCCGGGCCCGTCCTCGGGCTCACCACGCTCCTGTACACGATCCCGGCGCTTGCGATGTTCTCGCTGCTCCTGCCGGTGTACGGACTGTCCCCCGCCCTCGTGGTGGCGGGGCTCGTCCTGTACTCCCTCACCCTCCTCGTACGGAATCTCCTCGCCGGGCTCCGTGCCGTCCCCGAGGAGACCCGGCAGGCGGCGCGCGGCCTCGGGTACGGGCCGATCCGGCTGCTCCTCGCCGTCGAACTGCCCCTCGCGCTGCCCGCCGCCATGGCGGGACTGCGCATCGCCACCGTCTCCGCCGTCTCCCTCGTCACCATCGGTGCGATCGTCGGCCACGGCGGCCTCGGCAACCTGATCTACGCGGGCATGAACACCTACTTCAAGGCCCAGGTCCTCACCGCCTCCGTGCTCTGCGTGGTCATCGCCGTCGCCGCCGACCTGCTCCTCCTCGGCGCGCAGCGGCTCCTCACCCCCTGGACCCGGGCAGGGGCCGCGTGACCGCCCTCGCCGACGCGTGGTCCTGGCTCACCACCGCCACGAACTGGTCCGGCGACAACGGCGTCCGGCACCGGCTCGTCGAGCACCTCTTCCTCACCCTCGTCTGTCTCGCCCTCAGCTGCCTGATCGCCCTGCCCGTCGCCCTCGTCCTCGGCCACCTCGGCAAGGGCGGCACGCTCGCCGTGAACCTCGCGAACGCCGGCCGCGCCGTCCCCACCTTCGCCGTCCTCGTCCTGCTGCTCCTCAGCCCGCTCGGCCCGTACGGGCAGTGGCCGACGATCATCGCCCTGGTGCTGTTCGCCGTGCCCCCGCTCCTCACCAACGCGTACGTCGGGATACGGGGCGTCGACGCCGACGTCGTACGGGCCGCCCGCGGGATGGGCATGACGGGCCGCCAGACCCTGGCCCGGGTCGAACTGCCGCTGGCCCTGCCCATGATCCTCACCGGCGTACGGATCGCCGCCGTCCAGCTCGTCGCCACCGCGACCGTGGCCGCGCTCGCCGCCGGCGGCGGGCTCGGCCGGATCATCACCGCCGGGTTCAACCTCGCGTCCACCCCGCAGGTCGTCGCCGGAGCCTTCCTCGTCGCCGCCCTCGCCCTCCTCGTCGAGGCGGCCTTCGAGGGCGCCCGGCGTCTCGGCCCGACGCGGCTGAAGGGCGGCGGCGGGTGACGGCGCGGGGCGCGGCCGGCGGGCGGCGGCGGGTGACGCGGCCTGCCGTCCTGTGCCTGGCGGTGCTGCTCTGCGCCGGCCTCGCCGGCTGCGCCGTGGGACCGGCCCTGGAGGACCGGGGCGCGGTCACGGGACAGCCCGGCGACGGCCACCGGCTGGTCGTCGGCTCGGCCGGGTTCACCGAGAGCGACCTCCTGGCCCAGATGTACGCGCTGCTGCTCCAGGACGCCGGTCACCGCACCAGGATCCTCTCGGTCACCAACCGGGAGCTGTACGAGCCCGCCCTGGAGAACGGCCAGATCGACGTCGTACCGGAGTACGCGGCGACCTTCGCCGACTGGCTGAACGCCAAGACCGCCGGGGCGGACGCACCGACCGTCGGCTCACCCGACCTCACCAGGACCATGACGGCCCTG
Source organism: Streptomyces sp. NPDC002825 (assembly GCF_040295385.1). Lineage (NCBI taxonomy): Bacteria > Bacillati > Actinomycetota > Actinomycetes > Kitasatosporales > Streptomycetaceae > Streptomyces > Streptomyces sp. NPDC002825. The sequence goes on along the minus strand of NZ_JBEOVH010000019.1, from coordinate 91,491 downwards.
CGCGCCCTGGCGGAGCCGCGCGGGCTCACCGTCCTCGACCCCGGCCGCGCCGTCGACCAGAACGCCTTCGCCGTCACCGCCGCCTACGCCGCCGAGCACCGCCTGAAGACGCTCGGCGACCTGGGGGCCGCACGGCTGCCCGTGCGCCTCGCGGCCGGTGACGAATGCGTCCGGAGGCCCTACTGCGCCCCCGGCCTGAAAGAGGTCTACGGCATCGACGTGACGGCCGTCGACCCCAAGGGCGTCGGCACCACCCAGGCCAAACAGGCCGTGCAGAGCGGCCGGGACCACATGGTGCTCACCACGACCACCGACGCCACCCTCGACGCGTTCGGACTGGTCCTGCTCGACGACGACAAGCACCTGCAGAACGCCGACTTCATCGTCCCCGTCGTCAACCGCGCCCGCGCCGGCGGCGAGAGCGTCACCCGCGCGCTCGCCCGCCTCAACACCGTCCTGACCACCGCCGACCTGGCACACCTCAACGAACAGGTGGACAGCTGGCGACGGCTCCCGCAGGACGTGGCACGCAACTACCTCGCGGAGAAGGGACTCGTCCCGCGCCGATGACCCGCACTCCATGTGATCCACTGTCCTCGCGGGGGCGTACCGAACAGGAGCAGGAGCAGCGTTGACCACCTACCGCCAGCCGGGCCTCGTCCTCACCGACCACCGGTTCCCCGTCCCCCTCGACCACACGCGCCCCGACGGCGAGCGCATCGAGGTCTTCGGCCGCGAGGTCGTCGCGAGCGACAAGGACCGCTCGGGCCGCGAGGGGCTCCCCTGGCTGGTCTACCTGGAGGGCGGACCCGGCTTCGGAGCCCGCCGCTTCATCGGCCCGCAGGCCTGGCTCGGCCGCGCCGTGCAGGAGTTCCGCGTCCTCCTCCTCGACCAGCGCGGCACCGGCCGCTCCACCCCCGCCAACCGCCAGACCCTGCCGCTGCGCGGCGGCCCGGCCGAGCAGGCCGACTACCTGGCGCACTTCCGCGCCGACTCCATCGTCAAGGACTGCGAACTGATCCGCCGCCGGCTCACCGGCGGAGCCCCCTGGACGGTCCTCGGCCAGAGCTTCGGCGGCTTCTGCGCCACCCACTACCTCTCCACCGCCCCCGAAGGCCTGGAGCGGGTCCTCATCACCGGCGGCCTGCCCTCCCTGGACGCCACCGCCGACGAGGTCTACCGCGCCGCCTACCCCCGTGTCCGCCGGAAGAACGAGGCGCACTTCGCCCGCTACCCGCAGGACGCCGAACGGGTCAACGCGATCGCCGCCCACCTCATCGACCACGAGGTCACCCTCCCCGGTGGCGGACTGCTCACCGTCGAGGCCTTCCAGTCCCTCGGCATCCTCCTCGGCTCCGGCGAGGGCACCCACCAGCTCCATCTGCTCCTGGAGGGCGCCTTCGTGCCGACCCCGGCCGGGCCCGCGCTCGCCGACGCCTTCCTCGAACAGGTCCAGGCCCACCTCTCGTACGCGGGACACCCGCTCTACGCCGTCCTCCACGAGGCCATCTACGCCCAGGGACAGGGCCCCACCGACTGGGCCGCCGAACGGGTCCGCGCCGAGCACCCCGAGTTCGACGCCCGTGCGGCGCTCGAGGAGGGCGCGCCCCTGCTCCTCACGGGCGAGACCGTCCACCCCTGGCACTTCACCACCGACCCCGCCCTGCGCCCGCTGCGCGAGACAGCCGAACTGCTCGCCGCGCGCACCGACTGGACCCCGCTCTACGACCCCGACCGGCTCGCCGCCAACAGGGTCCCGGTGGCGGCCGCCGTCTACCAGGACGACATGTACGTCGACACCGCCCACTCCCTGGAGACCGCGCGGGCCGTCCGAGGGCTGCGGACCTGGGTGACGGACGAGTTCGAGCACGACGGGGTACGGGCCGGCGGGCCGCGCGTCCTCGACCGGCTGCTCTGCCTCGCCCGCGACGAGATCTGAACGCCGCCGCGGGAGAGGCATAGGATTCGGCGCGCAGTCGATCAGCAAGGACACCGGGGTGCAGGCCCCGGCCCGCACGAAGGGGCCCGGATGGCGGCACGCGAGACACCTGCGTCCGGCCGGGAGCTGAAGTTCCGGGCCCTCATGGCCGAGCTGCGGCGCGGCATCCTCGACGGCACCTGGCCCCCCGGCAGCAAACTCCCCACCGAGCGTGCCCTCGCCACCGAGACGGGCCTGTCCGTCACCACCGTCCGCCGCGCCTACGAGGACCTCGTCGCCCTCGGCCTCGTCGAACGACGCCAGGGCGCCGGCACCTTCTCCGCCCACCGCCCCGAGCGCGACCGCGCCGACCGGCGGATCGTCGGCGTCCTCGTCCCCGACACCACCTACTACTACCCGCGCGTCCTGCAGGGCATCGAGCGCGAACTCGCGGCGGCCGGCGCCCGGCTCGTCCTCGCCTGCTCGCAGTACGACCCCGCCGAGGAGGACGCCGCCGTCGAACGGCTCCTGTCCGCCGGGGTCCACGGCCTCCTCCTCGTGCCCAGCCTGCACACCGCCACCGACCCGGGACGGCGCGCCGAAGAGCTCCTCGCGCTGCCCGTCCCCGCCGTCCTCGTCGAGCGCCGGCTCGCCGCGTACGGCCCCGGCGACCCCACCGAGCACGTCTGCACCGACCACGAGGGCGGCGCCTACGACGCCGTCCGCCATCTGCGCGCCCTCGGCCACGAACGGCTCGGGCTGGTCACCCGCACCGACGCGCCGACCACCGCGCCCATCGAGTCCGGCTTCGCCCGCGCCCTCGCCGACCTCGGACTTCCCGCCGCGCCGCCCCACGAGCGGGACGTGAGGGACGGCTGGGACCCGGGCCGCGCGGACCGGGCGCTCGCCGCGCTGCGCGCCTCGGGCGTCACCGGCGCGCTCTGCTTCGGCGACCGGGAGGCCGCCCTGATGCTCGGCGCGGCCCGCCGCGCCGGACTGCGGGTGCCCGGGGACCTCGCCCTGGTCAGCTACGACAACGAGTTCGCCGATGTCGCGGAGACCCCGCTGACGGCCGTCTCGCCCCCCAAGTACCAGCTGGGCCGCCTCGCCGCGCAGATCCTGCTGCGGCGGCTCGCCGAGGGGGAGGCGGCCCCGCTCCACCAGGTGCAGCTGCGACCGAGGGTCGTGGTCCGCGCCTCCTGCGGAGGTCGGGCACAGGACGCGCGAAAGTCCAAGCAGTGAGTGCGGATTGCTCATGGTGTGCTCTGGTCACGCACGGATACAACTCGGTCCGGACCCGCGAGGGCCCCTGCGGAGCCCGTGAGGAGAGGACCCGGACCATGAGCACCCACGTCAGCGCGGAGATCGCCGGCCAGCCCGACTGCTGGCGCCGCGCCGCCGAGATCGCCGACCGCGACGCCGGCCTGCTGCCGGCCCGCGGCGAGCGCGTCGCGGTCGTCGGCTGCGGCACCTCGTACTTCATCGCCCGTGCCTACGCGGCCCTGCGGGAGTCCCTCGGCGCGGGCGAGACCGACGCGTTCCCCGCTTCCGACCCGACCGCGCTCGGCCGCGGCTACGACCGGATCGTCGCCCTCACCCGCTCCGGAACCACCACGGAAGTCGTGGACCTGCTCGCCGGCGCCGGCGGCCGCGTCCCGACGCTCGTCGTCACCGGCGTCCCCGGCAGCCCCGCCGGGCGGCTGGCCGACCGGATCGTCGACCTCGGCTTCGCCGACGAACGCTCCGTCGTCCAGACCCGGTTCGCCACCACCGCCCTCCAACTCCTGCGCGCCGGGCTCGGGGTGGACCTCGGGCCCGCGATCGCCGACGCCGAACTCGTCCTGTACGAGCAGCTGCCGGCCGCCTGGGAGCGGCGCGGCCAGTTCACCTTCCTCGGCACCGGCTGGACCGTCGGCCTCGCCGACGAGGCGGCGCTCAAGCTCCGCGAAGTGGCCCGCGCCTGGACGGAGTCGTACGCGGCGATGGAGTACCGGCACGGCCCGATCAGCATCAGCGACCGGGCGAGTCTGGTCTGCTGCCTGGGCCCTGCCCCTTCCGGCCTGCGGGACGAAGTGGAGTCCACTGGCGCCCTGTTCGCCGCCGACGCGATCGACCCGGTCGCGGCGCTCGTCCGGGCCCAGCGGCTCGCGGTCGCCCTCGCGGACCGGCGCGGCCTCAACCCCGACCGCCCGCGCCACATCTCACGCTCGGTCATCCTCGCCGGGGCGTTCCGCCCGACCGTGTCGGAGGCGACCCGTATCCTGCGCTCATGATCGACACGGATGCACAGGACCTCCTGGAGATGCCCGGCGACTGGACGCGCGCGCTCGCCGTCGTCGCCCACCCCGACGACCTGGAGTACGGCTGCGCGGCGGCCGTCGCCGCCTGGACGGACGCGGGGAAGGAGGTCACGTACGTCCTCGCGACCCGGGGCGAGGCCGGCATCGACAGCCTCGCCCCGGACCTCTGCGGGCCGATCCGCGAGCAGGAGCAGCGGGACAGCGCCGCCGTCGTCGGCGTGGACACCGTCGAGTTCCTCGACCACCGCGACGGCGTGATCGAGTACGGCCTCGGCCTGCGCCGTGACATCGCGGCCGCCATCCGGCGCCACCGCCCGGAGCTCGTGATCACCCTCAACCACCGTGACACCTGGGGCGGGGGCCCGGGCGCCCCCTGGAACACCCCGGACCACCTGGCGGTCGGCCGCGCCACGCTCGACGCGGCCGCGGACGCCGGCAACCGCTGGATCTTCCCGGAGCTGACCGAGCAGGGCCTCGACCCCTGGAACGGCGTCCGCTGGGTCGCCGTCGCCGCCTCCAGCACGCCGACCCACGCGATCGACGCCACCCCCGGCCTGGACCGCGCGATCCGCTCCCTCCTCTGCCACCGCGCCTACATCGAGGCCCTGACGGACGAGGACCCGGAGACGTACGTCCGCTCCTTCCTGACCACGGCGACGTCCCGCGCCTCGGCCCGCTTCGGCGACCGTCCGGCGGTGACGTTCGAACTCTTCGGCCGCTGAGGGCCGAGCCGCGGCGGGTCAGGTCCTCGGATTCGGCTTCATCACCGCGAAGACCGCGCCGAAGGGGTCGGCGAGCCAGGCGATGCGGCCGACGTCCGGGACGTCGGTGGCGGGCATCACGACCGAGCCGCCGCCGCCCTGCGCCGTGCGGGAGGTCGCGTCCGGATCCTCCACCGTGAAGTACGGGATCCAGGTCGCGTCCATCCCTTCCTGGAGCTCGGCCGCGCCTCCGAAGGACGCGTCCTCCTGGTCGCCCTCGGCGGTGGAGATCACCCGGTAGGTCATGCCGGGCGCGTCCATCCGCGACCAGCGCCAGCCGAAGAGGTTCCGGTAGAAGGCGAGGGTGGACTCCGGGTCGGGGACGTGCAGTTCGGCCCAGAGGAGGGTGTTGGTCGCGGAGGTCCGGTCGAGGCCCTTCACGGTCCCCGGCTGCCAGACGGCGAACTCGGCGCCGGCCGGGTCGGTGAGGCAGGCCATGCGGCCCGCGTCCATGACGTCGAAGGCCTCGACGCGCACGGTGCCGCCCGCCTCCGCGGCGGCCTCCTGGGTCGCGTCCGCGTCCGGGGTCTGGAAGTACACCGTCCAGGCGCTCTTCGCGCCCTCGTCGAGCGGTCCCAGCGCGCCGACCGTCTTGCCGTCCTGCTGGAAGAAGCCGTAGCCGCCGGCGTCCGGGCCCGCCGACCGGAAGTCCCAGCCGAAGACGGCGCCGTAGAACGCGGCGGCGGCGTCGGTGTCGGGGCTGCCGAGGTCGATCCAGTTGGGGGAGCCCTTGGTGAACTGCGTACCGAGCATGGGTGGTGTCCCGTCCTTGCGTCGTCCGTGGCCGAATGTGGTCACCATGGCCGATCCTCGCCCGAGGGCCCCCGTGGCGCAGCCCAAGCCGCCGCGTTTCATCCGGCCGGCCGACGGGCCGCCGCCGCCTCCAGATCCTCGAACAGGAGCTCGTTGCTGATCGCCACACCCGCCCGGTAGCCCCGGCTCACCGCGTTGACCACCTGCTCCTGCGGGCCCGTCACGTTCCCGGCCGCCCACACGCCGGGGACGCTCGTCCGGCCCGTCCCGTCGACCGCGACGAACTCCCCGAGCGGGGTCTCGCGCAGCTCAGCGCCCAGTCCCCGCAGCACCCCGTCCCGTGCGGCGAGGCGCCGCGCCCCGACGAAGACCACCGAGCGCGGGACGGTCCGGCCGTCGGCGAGCCTGACGCCGGTCAGCCGGTCGCCCTCGACGGCGAGCCCGGCGACCTCCCCGGCCACGACCTCGATGCCGGCCGCGTCGAGCAGCGCCGCGTCCCGGGCGGAGAGCTGCCCGGCGGTGTGCAGGAAGAGCGTCACGTCCCGGGACCAGCGCGAGAGCATGAGCGCCTGGTGCGCGGGCATCGTGGGATGGGCGATCACGCCGAAAGGCAGGTCGCGGACCTCCCAGCCGTGGCAGTACGGGCAGTGGATCACGTCGCGGCCCCAGCGCTCGGCCACCCCGTCGATGTCCGGCAGCTCGTCGACGAGCCCGGTCGTCACCACGAGCCGCCGGGCACCCACACGGGTGCCGTCCGCGAGCGCCACGAGGAAGCCGTCGCCGTCCGCCGCCGCGCCGGTGACCACGCCGTCCCGTACCTCCACCCCGTACACGGCGAGCTCGCGCCGGCCGGACGCGAGGTATTCCGCGGGGTTCATCCCGTCCCGGGACAGGACCCCGTGCATGTGCGCGGCCGGGGCGTTGCGCGGCTCGCCCGCGTCGACGACCAGCGTGCGCAGCCGCGAGCGGCCCATGATCAGTGCCGCGCTGAGCCCGGCCGCGCCGCCGCCGATCACCACAGCGTCGTACGTCTCGTTCGTTCGTGAGTTCATGCGCCGAGCCTTCGCCGGACGCTGCCGCACTCGCAAGAAGACTTGCCGTTTCTGCAACACTGGCCGCATGACCGAAGACGACCGCATCGACGCCGTCCTGACCGAGGTCGGCCCCCGCCTGCGCCGAGTCCGCCGCGACCGCGGGGTGACCCTCGCCGAGCTCTCCGCCGCCACCGGCATCTCCGTGAGCACCCTGTCCCGTCTCGAGTCCGGGCAGCGCAAACCCAGCCTCGAACTGCTCCTGCCGCTCGCCCGCGCCCATCAGGTCCCCCTCGACGAGCTCGTCGGTGCCCCGCCGGTCGGCGACCCCAGGGTCAAGGCGAAGCCCATCGTGCGGCACGGCCGGACGATGTACCCGCTGACCCGGCAGCCCGGCGGGCTCCAGGCGTACAAGGTGATCCAGGAGAAGGCGCAGGAGCCCCCGGAGCCCCGGGTGCACGAGGGGTACGAGTGGCTGTACGTGCTCTCCGGGAGGCTCCGGCTCGTCCTGGGCGAGCACGACGTCGTGCTCGCCGCCGGCGAGGCCGCCGAGTTCGACACCCGCGTCCCGCACTGGTTCGGGCCGGCCGGGGACGGGCCCGTGGAGTTCCTGAGCCTCTTCGGCCCGCAGGGGGAGCGCATGCACGTACGGGCGCGCCCCAAGAAGTCCGGCTGACCTGGTTCCATCGCGGGCAAGCGACCGCTTAGTATGCCACCGACCGCTCGGTACGGAGGAGGCATTCCGGATGCAGGCATGGCGTGTGTACGAGAACGGCGAACCGGGCGCGGTGATGCGCCGCGAGGAGGTGGAACGGCCCACGCCCGGCGAGGGCCAGGTCCTCCTCCGGGTCCGCGCCGCCAACGTCAACTTCCCCGACGCGCTGCTCTGCCGCGGCCACTACCAGGTGCGGCCCCCGCTGCCCTTCACCCCCGGCGTCGAGGTCTGCGCCGAGACCGAGGACGGGCGCCGCGTCATCACCACCGCCGCCCTCCCGCACGGCGGCTTCGCCGAGTACGCCCTCGCCGACGCCGCCGGGCTCCTGCCCGCCCCCGAGGCCCTCGACGACGCCGAGGCCGCCGCGCTGCACATCGGCTACCAGACCGGCTGGTTCGGCCTGCACCGCCGCGCCGCCCTCCAGGAGGGCGAGACCCTCCTCGTCCACGCGGCGGCCGGCGGCGTCGGCAGCGCCGCCGTCCAGCTCGGCAAGGCGGCCGGCGCCACCGTCATCGGCGTCGTCGGCGGCCCCGACAAGGCCGCCGCCGCCCGCGCCCTCGGCTGCGACGTCGTGATCGACCGCCGCTCCGAGGACGTCGTCGCCGCCGTCAAGGCCGCCACCGGCGGCCGGGGCGCCGACGTGATCTACGACCCCGTCGGCGGCGAGGCCTACCAGCAGTCCGCCAAGTGCGTCGCCTTCGAGGGCCGGATCGTCGTCGTCGGCTTCGCGAGCGGCACCGTCCCGGCCCCCGCCCTCAACCACGCCCTGGTGAAGAACTACTCGATCCTCGGCCTCCACTGGGGCCTGTACGCGGCGAAGGACCCGGCCTCGATCGCCCGCTGCCACGAGACCCTGACCGCCTACGCGTCGAAGGGCCTCATCAAGCCCCTCATCGGCGGGCGCGTCCCCTTCGCCGGCGCGGCGGACGCCGTCCAGCGCGTCGCCGACGGCACCACCACCGGCCGCCTGGTCGTCCTCCCGGAAGGAGCCCACGCATGACCGAAGCCGAGGAACTCCGCAGCCGCGTCGCGCAGTTGATCGCCGATCATCCGCCCGCCACGACCGACCGCACCGACTTCCTGAAGGCCCGCTTCGACGCCGGACTCGCCTGGGTCCACTACCCCGTCGGCCTCGGCGGACTCGACGCGCCCCGCGCCCTGCAGGCCGTCGTCGACGCCGAACTCGCCGCCGCCGGCGCCCCCGACAACGACCCGCGCCGGATCGGCATCGGCCTCGGCATGGCCGCCCCCACCCTCCTCGCGTACGGCTCCGAAGAGGTCAAGTCCCGCTTCCTGCGGCCCCTCTGGGTCGGCGAGGAGGTCTGGTGCCAGCTCTTCAGCGAGCCCGGGGCGGGCTCCGACCTCGCCGCGCTCGGCACCCGCGCCGTACGCGACGGCGACGAGTGGGTGATCGACGGGCAGAAGGTGTGGACCTCCAGCGCCCACATCGCCCGCTGGGCCATCCTCATCGCCCGCACCGACCCGGACGCGCCGAAGCACCGGGGCATCACCTACTTCGTCTGCGACATGACCGACCCCGGCGTGGAGGTCCGGCCACTGCGCCAGATCACCGGCGAGGCCGAGTTCAACGAGGTCTTCCTCACCGGAGTCCGCATCCCCGACGCCCACCGCCTCGGCGAGGTCGGCGACGGCTGGCGGGTCGCCCAGACCACCCTCATGAACGAGCGGGTCTCCATCGGCGGCGCCCGCATCCCCCGCGAGGGCGGCATGATCGGGAAGCTCGCCACGACCTGGCGCGAGCGCCCCGAGCTGCGCACCCACGAGCTGCACCGGCGCCTCCTCGACCTCTGGGTCGACGCCGAGGTCGCCCGGCTCACCGGCGAGCGCCTCCGGCAGCAGCTCGTCGCAGGACAGCCCGGCCCCGAGGGCAGCGCCATGAAGCTCGGCTTCGCCCGGCTCAATCAGGCCATCAGCGGACTCGAGGTCGAACTCCTCGGCGACGAAGGCCTGTTGTACGGGGAGTGGGAGATGCGCCGCCCCGAGCTCGTCGACTTCACCGGCCGCGACGCCGGCTACCGCTATCTGCGCTCCAAGGGCAACTCGATCGAGGGCGGTACCAGCGAGGTGCTCCTCAACATCGTCGCCGAGCGGGTCCTCGGCCTGCCGCCGGAGCCCCGCAACGACAAGGACGTCGCCTGGAAGGACCTCGCGCGATGACTGACCTTCTGTACTCCGAGACCGAGGACGACCTGCGGGCGACGGTCCGCGCCCTGCTCGCCGACCGGGCCGGCCACCAGACGCTGCTGGACCGGATCGAGACGGACGACCCGTACGTCCCCGGCCTCTGGAAGGCCCTCGCGGGCGACATCGGCGCTGCCGGACTCCTCGTCCCCGAGCGGCTGGGCGGCCTGGGCGCGAGCCACCGCGAGGCGGCCGTGGTCCTGGAGGAGCTGGGCCGCGCGGTGACCCCGCTGCCGTACCTCACGAGCGCGGTGGTGGCGACGGAGACGCTGCTCGGCCTGGCGGGGGAGGGCGGCGGCCCGGCCGCCGAGCTCCTCGCCGCGCTCGCCTCCGGCGACCGCGTCGCGGCCCTGGCGGTCCCGTTCTCCACCGCGCCCCCCGCGCCGGTCGGCCCGCTCGACGACGCGGGACGCGCGGGCTCCTCGGGCGCGGCCGGTTCCGCCGATGCCGGCGCGCCCGCGGGCTCTGCCGAACCTCTCGGCTCCTCCGAACCCGTCCGTGCCGTTGCTGACGCAAGTGTCGCCGATGTGTTGCTCGTCCCACGGCCCGACGGGCTCTACGCCGTGGCCGCCGGCGACGTCGTCCTCACCCCGCTGACGCCGCTCGACCTCACCCGGCCCCTGGCCGTCGTCGATGCGAGCGGCGCCGCCGGCACCCGCCTCGCCGACGGCGACGCGTCCCGTGCCGCCATCCGTCGCGGGCTGCTCGCCGGGGCGGGACTGCTCGCCTCCGAGCAGCTCGGACTGGCCGAGTGGTGCCTGGAGGAGACGGTCCGTCACACCCGTGAGCGCCACCAGTTCAACCGCCCGGTGGGCTCCTTCCAGGCCCTGAAGCACCGCATGGCCCAGCTCTGGCTGGACGTGGTCGGGGCCAGGGCCGCGGCCCGCGCCGCTGCCGACGCCCTCGCCACCGGCAGCCCGGACGCCCCGCTCACCGTGGCGGTCGCCCAGGCCTACTGCTCGAAGGTCGCGGTCCGCGCCGCCGAGGAGTGCGTACAGCTGCACGGAGGGATCGGCATGACCTGGGAGCACCCGGCACACCTGGCCCTGAAGCGGGCCAAGTCGGACCAGATCGCCCTGGGCTCGGCGGGCCGGCACCAGGACGCGATCGCCGTTCTGGTGGACCTCCCCGCACCCAGGTAAGGGGCTGCTGTGTTCACCGGATCACCAGTCACCGACGATCAGTTCGACTCCTTGGGCGCCCGCGCACTCGGCCAGGGCCGTCCGCAGCCAGTCGCGGTACGGGTGCGTGCCGCCCGGGCCGGTCTCGCTGGGTGTACGGAAGACGATGTAGCCGCCGGGGTGCGAGTACCGCTTGAACCCGTGTCGTCGTGCTTCCTCCGCCGAGGGGTGGCGGCCGGGGCGGAACCACAGGACCACTTCGGTGCGACGGTTCCGTTCGGCAAGGGCGACGCCTTCCAGCGAGGTCCACGGAATGGATGCCGCAGCCGTGTTCCGTCCGGGGGCCGCGGCACCCACCCTGAGTCCGTCCGGCGTGACGACGAGCGTGTTCCCCCGCGCACTCTGCCAGGCACTCCACCCGCAGACGGCCACGGCGATCGCGACGATGAACCAGTCCGGTCCCTCGAACGCCCACGTCTCCTGCGGATTGACGACATGGACGACAAGCCCCCAGGCACCCAGGATGGCGGCGGCGATCAATAGCCGCCCGCCGAACGCGGTAAGCAGCTGCCCCGGGGAGATGCGAGAGGAGAAGACCTCACCGCCCGGTGGCACCTTGGCGGGGGCCGGGAGGGTGGGGGCCTCGGGGAGGGCCCGGGGGGCGGTCTGCTCCTGCCTCCGGCGGCTTTCGAGCCGCCGGAGCGCCCGGGCGAACGCCACGCGCCGAGCCCGGACCGCCGCCTCGACCCCGGCCTCCTCCGAAGGCTCCTGCCGACCGCCGTCTTCGAGCCGTCGCAGGGCATGTGCGACGTCGGCGGCGGAGGCGTAGCGCTGGGCGGGTTCCTTCCGCAGCAGGGTGAGCACGAGTTCATCCCACGCGCGGGGGATGTGCGGGGCCACCTGGCTGGGCACGGGCGGGTCCTGCATGAGGTGGGCGGTGAGGTAGCCCACGGTGTCGGGCGCCTCGAACGGCAGCCGCCCCGTGATGAGTTCGAAGAGGACACAGCCCAGTGCGTACAGGTCGCTGCGCTCCTCGGGGCGGCCTCGCGCCTGCTCGGGCGCCATGTAGGGAGGCGTGCCCACGATGAAACCGGTCTGAGTGAGGCGGTTGGACGTGGCGTACGGGTCGGCGGACCGCGCGATGCCGAAGTCGAGGACCTTCACCGCGCCCGCCGCCGTGACGAGCACGTTCGAGGGTTTGATGTCCCGGTGCAGGACGCGGGCGGCATGGGCGTCGGCCAGGGCGTCGCAGATCTGCGCGCCCCACCTCGCCACGTCCGGCAGGGCGGCGGGTCCACGGCGGACGACGGCGTCGAGGCCCTCTCCCCGGAGGTGCTCCATCACCAGGAACGGTGCCCTGCCGCCCTCGACGTCCGCCTCGCCGAGGTCATGGATCGTCACGACGTTGGGGTGCTGCAGCGCGGCGGTGATCCGCGCCTCGCGCAGGAACCTCGTGCGCGCCTCGTCGCCTCTGCTTCCGCCGCCGGCCAGGAGGGCGATCACCTTCACGGCGACCAGGCGTCCCAGGACCTCGTCCCGAGCCTCCCAGACCTGCCCCATGCCGCCCTCGCCGAGCTGCCGCAACAGCCGGTACCGGCCTCCGAAGACCTCATCTCCCAGCACTGCGTCTCCCCCGGTCGTCTCCTGTCAGGATCACTCTCCCAGGGGAGCAGGAGGCATGCCGCGGGGCGGCCGAGACGTGACCCAGGTCACGTGGACGGGGCAGTGCGGTCTGACCGGGCACATGTGCGAGGCCGATCGGGCGCCCCGTGCCGTTGCCGGGCATGGACCACAGACGCCCCGCCTCGTCACGCAGCACGGCGTCCGCGCGCCGGTCGCCGTTCATGTCGCCGAACCCGCCGACCTTCGGCTACGTCACCGTCTCCCAGTAGGGATACGGCTTGCGCCTCACACTCCCGCAGCGTGGGTACGAGCGTCATGAAGCTGATCTCGGCACTACCGCCGCTGGTCGGGACTGGGCAGGGGTGTCCCATGAGTACCCGCCGGCGAGTCCGTGATTCTGCTGGTCGTACATGCAGACGTTCAAGCCGGTGCGGTTGTACCGCGTCAGGATCTTGTTGTCCCAGCTCCCCAGGGTGGGCATGCTCGTGTTCGTCTTGAACATCGAGCCCGTGCCATCGCCGTTCGCCCAGCCACAGAAGTAGCCCCGGGGCAGTCAGCTGGGCGCCGCCTGCGCGGGCGTCGCGCCGGCCCCGAGCAGCCCCATCGATGTGAGCCCCAGCGTCGTGGCCAACGCGGCCGCGCGCTGAAGCAGAATCTTGCGCATGAATCCCCTCCCTTGCGCGGCACGGAGCAGAAGTTCGACGTGCCGCGCCAGGAGGACATCCGCGCCGAGACCGGCGCGGGCCTCCTCGCTGCCGGTCACGACCGCGTCCTGCCGAACCGCTGGTGCGACCGTACGTTCGAGTGGAAGGACTGCCTGGCCACCGCGCCCCGGCCGGATCTCACCCGTATGGCCGCCCCGCCATACGTCCGGACGGACCGCGCATTCCGTCACACTGTCCGCCGAACGCCGCAATTCCGGTGCGGCGACGGAGGGACGTGAGAGCGATGGCCGTTTCCATTTCTGTCGTGGTGCTGCTGCTGGTACTGGCCGTGATCTTCCTGCGGAACGGCGGCTTGAAGTTCACCCACGCCCTCGTCTGCGCCCTGCTCGGCTTCTTCCTCGCCGGCACCAGCATGGCGCCCACCATCCACAACGGCGTCGCCGCCACGGCGAACGTGGTGTCCAGCCTCAGGCCCTGACCGCGCCGCCCCCTGCTGGGTTCGGATAACCGAACCCTCGATTCGGGGGCGAGCACCATCGCCCCGCCCCACCCTCGGAGGATGAGGGCATGGCTGAGACGACGACGGACACAAGGGCGGCGACCGCTGCCCGCGCCGAGGACCTGCACCGCGCCTACGGGCGCGGCGCCGCCACCGTACACGCGCTGCGCGGGGTGTCGGTGGCCCTCGCACCCGGCACCTTCACCGAGGTGATGGGCCTGTCAGGATCCGGGAAGACCACCCTGCTGCACTGCTTCGCCGGCATGGACCGGCCCACCCGCGGCACGGTCTGGTGGGGCGACACCGAGGTGACCCGGCTGCCGGAACGGAAGCCGGCGGAACTGCGGCGCACCCGGATCGGCTTCGTCTTGAAGGCGTTCAACCTGACGCCCGCCATGACCGTCGCCCAGGACGCCGAACTGCCCGCCCGCTCGGCGGGCACCCGGCCGGACCGCGGCCGCGTCCTCGACGCGCTCGCCCGCGTCGGCCTTGCGGGACGCGAGCGGCACCGCCCCAGACAGCTCTCCGGCCGCCAGCAGCAACGCGTGGCCATCGCCCGCGCGCTCGTCTCCCGGCCCGCGTCCTGTTCGCCGACGAACCGACCGGCGTGCTCGACCGGGCCACCGGCCACGAGATCCTCGCCCTGCTGCGCGCCGGGGTCGACCCACGACGGCCAGACCTGCGCCATGGTCACTCACGACCCCGTCGCCGCCGCCTACGCGGGCCGGGTCCTGCTCCTCGCCGACGGCCTGGTCGTCGGGCTCACCGCTGCCGAGGTCGCGGCACGCCTCGGCCGGCTCGGCGGGTGAGCGCCGTGACCCTCCTCACCCTCGGACAGCTCCGCCGACGTCCCGCCGCCTTCGCCGGACTCGCGGTCGCCCTCTTCCTCCTCGTCGCCACGACGACCCTCTTCGGCTCCCTGTTCGCCACCGAGGCCACCGAGCCCGTCGCCGTCCGCCGCACGGCGGTGGCGGGACCCGGCCTGATGGCGATCGCGGGGGCCTTCGGTGACCTGCAACCTCGGCGCGATCCGCCACCAGCAGGGGCGGCACGAGCAGGCGCTGGAGGCGAGATCGCCGTCCTCGTCGCTTTCCGGCCCGCTCGTGAACGGCGCATGAAAGCAGGGCCGGTTCCATGTGCTTCTCATCCGCTCCCGCCTACCGTCAGCCGCCGGCGCGACATGTCAGGACCCCGAGGAGCCGTTGTGACCACCCCGCCGCCCCGCAGACGAGGACGCGCGCTCGCGCTGATCACCGTGCTCGCGGCGATCCTCCTCGAAGAAGCCGCCCAGGAGCACCTGAACAAGCTGTTCACCGTGCGCATGGTCCTGCCCGCGCGCGAGCCTGGCGCAGTCACCTATCCGCGGTGAAGGCATGGCCCACATTGTCACCCGTCACGCGTCAGCTGACGCATCATGTGCGGCCCCCTTCAACTGGCGCTGACGCTACGTTGATTGCTCGTCCTTGCCGGTGAGGCGTGTTCTGAGGGACGGTTAGCGAACCATTTCAGGTGATGGGGGACCCACACCTCTCAGCTTCTCTCGCATGACGCACCGGCGACTCGCGGACCCACCGCGTGCTCGTCGCGACAGCTCGCGATGGTCGCGGTCGCTGTCGAGAGGAGGTGGCAGATGTGCCGATCCCCGGAGCCGGACGACCCAGGCATGGACACGGAGGGCGCTGAGCGCTCGCCATCCGGGCCTGGAACGCCCACGAGGTGGCATCCGCGGGGCGTGAGCTCGTGGTGGATTGGATTGCGAGCTGTGCTTCTCCTAGTGGACACAGTGGCGGTCCTGAAACAGCACGAGGCCCTCGCCCAGTGGGCGAGGGCTCTCATCGCGGTCGGTGACATGATCGTCGACGCCGGCAAGCACGAGCGGTCATGAAACCAGGGGGGCCTGATCGTCGAGAGGCGGTCAGGTCCTCTGTATCAAGGAGAACATGGGCTGCAGACCCGACCAAGGGTCGCTCTCCCAATTGCACCCAACAGCGCGTCACGAAAGCGGGTTTCGTGCCATGCTCGCGGTCTGTCCGAAGAGGAGGCCGCGTCATGGGGACGGAAGAGGGGCAGTGCCGGGAGTGCGGTCGACCTCTGCCACCCGCTTCGGACACAGGTCGACCACGCCAGTACTGCTCGGGCGTCTGCAGATCGGCCGCTCGACGGTCCCGTAACCGGCGGAAAGAATCTGCGAGCACCGCCGCTTCACGGCAGTGCTCGACCGACATCGCCGGCCGCCGATGCGACCGGAACGCGCGGCACGCCCTGCTGGTGAAGGGTGGCACCGAAATCCAGGTCTGCGCCGAGTGCCTCGACATGACCATCTCGTTCCTGATCAAGAGCGGCGTGCCCTCATCGTCTGTAGAAGTACGCCTCCTGTCCGAGGAAGTGGACGAGCGCGCGGTTGAGGAGGTGCCGATGGCGGTGGCCCCCGCGCCGGCCGCCACCGTCCGCCGGGCACTCATTCTCCTCATCGAAGATGATCCACGCGTCGCCCAATTCATGACCGTTTCCCTGACTGAGCAGCGCTACACGGTCATCCATGAGGCATCCGGGTCTGCCGGTCTGCGTAAGGCGTATGACGAGCGGCCTGACTTGGTGCTGCTGGACCTCGGGCTCCCAGATATCGACGGCTACGAGATCCTGGCCCGGCTTCGGGCCGTCAGTGATGTGCCTGTCATCGTCGTGACAGCGCGCAGCGATGTCCGGTCACGCCTCCACGGCCTCAACCAGGGGGCGGACGATTACCTCGTGAAGCCCTACCACTTCGCGGAACTCCTCGCCCGTATGGAGAGGGTGCTGCACCGCCGCACATCACCGGAGCAGTGGACCCAAGGTGTCTATGACGACGGCTTGATACGGATCGACTCTCAAACCTTCGAGGTCAGCGTGGCCCAGGTCCCGCTGAAGCTGACGCCGACGGAGTTCCGCGTTCTCGACCTGCTCGTGCGCAACACGGACGTCGTCCAATCGTTTCGTAAACTGCTCGCAAGAGCTTGGGGCGACACCAACGGCCGGGACACGGAAAAGGTCAAGTTCACCATTTCACGCCTGCGAAGGAAACTGGACTCAACCGCTGTCGGCAGTGCATCGATCGTGTCAGCCCGAGGCATCGGCTACCTCTACCGAGCACCAGGGCCATCAACGGCGGACACCCCTGCACCACCGGCCTCTCCATCAGCCCAATCCAACTACGGTCACGCAGGCAATGTGCTCAGCATCCTGCAGTCGCAGGACCCCGACAGCGACAGTGGCGAGACGGTCCTGCGCCTGGGCTCCCTGCGCATCGAGCTGCCTACCCGGCAGGTCAGCGTGGACGGCTCGGTCCTCGAACTCACCCGCAAGGAGTTCGATCTACTCGCCCTACTCGCCCAGCGCCCAGGCGTCGTCATCCGTCGGGAGCAGATCATCAGCGAGTTCTGGCCCACCGGTTCTCCAGGGAACGAACGCTTCCTGGAGGTGCACGTCGCGTCCCTGCGCGCCAAGCTGCGCATGCCGACCCTCATCGAGACCGTACGTGGTGTCGGCTACCGCCTCGTCGCTCCACCCGCGTAGGAGAAGCATGGTGCACGCACGTCCTTGGCCGTGACCGTCGGCCATCGCGGGCCTCTGCGAGAACGGTCGGCATCGGCGCGCTCCCCTCACGCACGTGACGCACATGCCGCGCGAACGGCGCACGAAGCCATGATCGCAAACCGAAGGGCCGATGCCGCGTGGACGGCCTGGCGACCTGCGCGCCCAGCACCATGGTCCTCGCATCTGGGAGGACACGCCGCCGAGTCGGATCCACGGGCTCTCCGCCCGCACCAGCCTGGCGATACACGGAGTAGAGCGCCTCTTGTGGCCTCCCTGGACGCCTTCACGGCCACGCTCGTCGCCCGGTACAGCCAGAAGGTCGTGTCGGTCAACGGAGAGAGCGCGAAGGACGGCGCGGAAGCCGTTCAGTGGACCTTCGCCGACGGGGATCACCAGAATCGGAATCTGGAGGGGTGGGCGACGAGGAGTACTGCGTCGTCAGGGCGGGGCACAGGGGCAAGGTGCTGTCCGTGTAGAGGGGGAAAGCGCAGAGGACGGCGCCGAAGTCGTGCGGTGGGACTACGAGAGTCGGCCCCACCAGGAGTGGAGGCTCAGGCTCGTCCAGAAGGACCGTCGCCACTTCACTCTCGAGAACCGCCACAGCGGCAAGGTCCTGTCGGTGTACGGCGAGGCGACGGGACGGTGACAAGCTCGTGCAGTGGACCGACGCGGGCAAGCGTCACCAGCAGTTCCGCATGAGCCGGTCCCCGGCTCCGGTCACACATGGAGCCGGGGTAAGGGGCAGGCTGCCACCGCCGGAGGGCGGTCTCAGGCCATGGTGCCCACGATCTCCTCGACCAACTCCAGGCTGGTCTCCGGGTGGAGGAAGGCGAACCGGGCGACGGTCTCGCCCTCCCAGCCGGTCGGCGCGACGAACGCGGTCTGGCCGGCGAGGAGACGGGCCGACCATTCCGCGTAGTCCTCGGCATCCCAGCCGATCCGGTGGAAGAGCACGGCGGACAGCTCGGGTTCGCGGACGAGCTCGAGGTACGGGGTGTTCCGGATGAGCAAGGCCGCGTCGCGGGCCAGGGTCAGGGCCTGCTCTATGGCCTCGCTGTAGGCGCGGGTGCCGTGGACGGCGAGGGAGAACCACAGAGGGAGGCCTCGGGCGCGGCGGCTCAGGTGGTGGGCGTAGTCGCTCGGATTCCACTGGGTGCCATCGGCCGCGTGGAGGGCGTCGAGGTAGGAGGCTTCCTGGGTGTGGGCCGCCCTGGCCAGGCGCGGGTCGCGGTAGACGAGGGCGGCACAGTCGAACGGGGCGAACAGCCACTTGTGGGGGTCGATGACGAGCGAGTCGGCGTGCTCGATGCCCCGGTAGCGGTCCCGGACGCTCGGGGCGAGGAGGCCGGCGCCCCCGTACGCGCCGTCGACGTGGAACCACAGGTCGAAGTCCCGGGCCACGGAAGCGATTCCGGCGAGGTCGTCGATGATGCCGGCGTTGGTCGTGCCGGCGGTCGCCGCCACTCCGATGACGTCGGACGGTTCCGCGTCGGCGAGGAGCGCCGCGCGCAGCGCGGGGCCGGTCAGGCGGTGGTCCACGGTCGGCACCACGAACGGCTCGACGCCGATGATGCGCAGGGCGTTGCCGACGGACGAGTGGGCCTGGTCGGACACGGCGAACCTGACGCGGTCGTACGGGCCGAGGCCCCGTCGGCGCCGGGCCGTGTCGCGCGCGGTCACCAGGGCGGAGAGGTTCCCGGCCGAACCGCCCGAGACGAAGCATCCGCCGGCTTCGGCCGGCATCCCGGCGAGGTCCGCGAGCAGGCGCAGTACGTGGTTCTCGGCGGCGATGGGGCCGGAGGCGAGGAGCCATGAGACGCCCTGGATCGACGAGCACGAGACGAGCGTGTCGAAGAGGACGGCGGCCTGCGTGGGGGCGGCGGGGACGAACGACAGGAAGCGGGGGCTGTCGATCCCGATCACGGTGGGCGCCAACTGCTCGGTCCACAGCCGCAGGACCTCCGCCGGATCGTTGCCCTCGGGTCCGATCAGCCCGGCCAGGACCCTGTCGAGTTTGTCTCCCTCGCCCGGGTGGTTGAGCCTGGGCCGGTGCAGGAGCC
This sequence comes from Streptomyces sp. NPDC002825, assembly GCF_040295385.1. Taxonomy (NCBI): domain Bacteria; kingdom Bacillati; phylum Actinomycetota; class Actinomycetes; order Kitasatosporales; family Streptomycetaceae; genus Streptomyces; species Streptomyces sp. NPDC002825. The sequence continues at coordinate 72,270 of NZ_JBEOVH010000019.1, read as the reverse complement.
GGTCGCGCAGGGAGGCGACGACGAGATCGGTGAGGGCGGGGTCGTACGTGTGCATGGTGGGCCTCTGTGTTGACGATCAGCGAGCCCGGCCGGACAGGGGCGGGGCCGGAGGCCAGTCAAATCGGCGCCTGGGTGCGAGGGTTCGGTCTCCGTCACAGCTCTGGGGTGGCCGCTTCGTCCGTTCGACCGAACCCGATGACCAGCGCTGGGGTGCTCCGGCGGCCCGTACCAATTCCGGCCGGACCTTTTGGCTCCGGCGACGACACCCCGCCGTTTTGATCGGACGACGATCGCGTCGAGAACCCGCAAACGTCGGCGGGAAGAACGGAAAGGCCGCCTCGCATGCGTCACGTCACCCGCCCGACCCTCGGCATCCTCGGGGGGATGGGCCCTCTCGCCACGGCCGACTTCTACCGGCGGCTCGTCGAACGCACCCCGGCGGGATCCGACCAGGCGCATCTGCCCGTCCTCATGTGGGCGGACCCGGCCGTCCCGGACCGGACGGCGGCGCTGCTCGGCGAAGGGCCTTCGCCCGTTCCCGCCCTCGTCGAGGGTGCCCGCTGGCTTCAGCGTGCCGGAGTCAGCTGCATCGCCGTCCCCTGCAACACCGCCCACGCCTACGTCGAGCAGCTGTCCAGGGCCACCGGCGTCGAGGTCCTCGACATGATCGGGGCCGCGCTTGAGGCGGCGGCCCGCCGCACGCCGGGGCTTGAGCGCGTGGGCATCCTGGCGACCCGGGGCACGCGGCTGACCGGGCTGTACGAGCGGGCCGGCGCCCGGCTCGGGCTCGACGTGGTCCAGGTGCCAGGCGCCGTCCAGGAGGAGTACGTGGACGCCGCCATCCGCGCGGTCAAGGGCGGTGCCGACCTCGACGGGCCCGAACGCTGGATCGCCACCGCGACCGAGTGCCTCAGGGAGCGGGGCGCGCAGGCGGTCGTCGCCGCCTGTACCGAGATACCGCTGGTCAGCGCGTCGGCATCCTGCGTGCTGGCGCTGGTCGACTCGACCGACGCCCTCGCCGAAGCCGCCGTCTCCCGCCTTTGGCGACCCACGAGCACAGTTCGTATCGACGGACGAACCGGCTGACGTATCCTCGTCCGCACGCACCACATCGCAGGGCTGCGCGAGTCCTAACCTGCGGAGATGATCAGGCACATGTCGACGCACCCCGCCCGAAGCCTCAGCCGGGTGCTCGAGGACTTCGGCCACACCCTCCTGGACCTCCTGTACGGCGACCCCGACGCGGCTGGCGAGATCGGCGGCGTAGGCATCCACGATCCGTACGACGAACAGCACTACCCGGAGCGCGCCATCGTGCTCGGCGTCGGTGTCCACGGAGCGGACGAGACCGGCCGGCTGCTGCGGTATCTCGGTGCGCTCGGCGCCACCGCCCTCGTCGTCCGCGGCCCCGTCGACCACGCCGACGAGCTGGAGCCGGTCGTCAACGAGACCGGCGTGGCGCTGCTCGCCCTGACCCGCGGGGCCTCCTGGGCCCAGCTCGCGGCGATGCTGCGCACCCTGCTCGCCGAAGGCGACGTGGGCAATGCGGGCGAGGGCGAGGAGCAGACGCTGGGCGGGGTGCCGTCCGGGGACCTCTTCGCCCTCGCCAACGCCATCGCCACCCTCCTCGACGCCCCCGTCACCATCGAGGACCGCCGCTCCCGCATCCTCGCCTTCTCCGGGCGGCAGGACGAGGCGGACGCCCCGCGGGTGGAAAGCATCCTGGCCCGCCAGGTGCCCGAGCGATATCTGCGCCACCACGAGGAGCACGGCGTCTTCAAGGAGCTGTACCGCAGCGAGGGCCTGGTCCATGTTCCCGCGCCGACCCTCGGCGACCAGGCGGCACTGCCCCGGGTCGCCGTCGCCGTGCGCGCCGGCGACGAGTTCCTCGGCTCCGTGTGGGCGGCGCTGCGCAAGCCCCTCACTCCCGAGCGCGAGAAGGCGTTCCTGGAGGCGGCCAAGCTCGTCGCCCTCCACATGCTCCGCTTCCGGGCGGGTACGGACGCCGAGAACCGTCTGCGGGCCGACCTCGTCACGACCGCCCTCGAAGGCGGGGCCGGCGCGGTCGAAGCCCTCGGCCGGCTCGGCCTCGTCGAGGAACCCGCCCTCGTCATGGCCATCGGGCTCGCGCCCGGGCAGGGCGAGGACCACGCCCACGTCACGGCCGAGCGCCAGCGCCTGGCCGCCGCCCTGGCCGTGCACCTCACCGCCGTACAGCCGCGTTCCGCCGTGGCGCTCCTCGGCGACGTGGCGTACGCGCTCTTCCCCGTCCCCGGCGACAGCGCCCATGCCCGGGATCGCGCCCTGCAGGTGGCGGCGAACTTCCTCCAGCGCACCGGCGACCGCACCGGCGCCGTCATCGGAATCGGCTCGGTCGCCGAGGAGCCGGCGGCGCTCCCAAGGTCCCGGGCCAACGCCGACCGCGCTCTGCGTGTGCTGTTCACCGGCCGTACCGGCAAGCGCGTCGCCTCGATCGCCGACGTGTACGTCGACGCCCTGCTCCTGGAGATGCGGGACCTGGCCGTAGCCAACCGCGACGAGCTGTCCGGCCCCCTCGCCCGCCTCGTCGCGTACGACGCCAAGCACAACGCCCACCTGGTGGAGACGCTACGGGCCTGGCTGGACGCCTTCGGGGACGTGATCACCGCTTCGGCGAGCGTGTTCGTCCACCCCAACACCTTCCGCTACCGGATCCGCCGAGTGGCCGAGGTCGGGGAGATCGACCTCCAGGACCCGTCGGCCAGGTTCGCCGCGATGTTGCAGCTGCGCCTGCTGGGACCGGGGCAGACGCAGAACGGCGGCGGGACCGGGACCGAAGGCCCGGGCACCGCCGCCGGGCTCGACTGAGCGCCGGCTCTGTCAGAGCCGCACGCCCGGCGGGGGCGCCAGGTCCGCGTGGGTGTCGTGGAAGGCGTCCGCGTCCTGGATGGTGCGCACCCAGTCGTAGAACAGCTCCTTCGTGGACAGCGTCTCGATGCCCCGGCCGGCCAGGCGCCGAAGGCCCCGCTCGTGGGCCTGACCGGGAGAGTAGGCGGCGTCGTCCACGACCACCACGCGCTTGCCCGCGTGGTGCAGCTGGATGGCCGAGTGGGCGACGCAGATGTCCGTCTCGATGCCGACCAGGATCATCGTGGTGCGTCCGGTGGCCTCGATCGCGGCGGCGATGTCGGGGTTGTCCCACACGGCGAAGGCGTTCTTCGGCAGCGTGACCGCCTTGGCCGGCAGCACCTCGCGGATCTCCGGCACGGTGTGGCCGCCGGCCGCCGGGTCCTCCTCGGTCACCACGACGGGGATCTCCAGGCGGTCCGCCACGGACGTGATCCAGGCGATGCGCCGCACCATGTCGTGGAAGCGCTGCCGGTCCACGTCGAGGCGGTGGGGCGGGTAGAAATCGGTCTGCACATCGATGATCACCAGGGCGCAGTCGTCGCGGTCGATCAGCGGCATCGTCGTCTCGTCTCCTTGTACGTCGGGTGCACGCCACCCTAGGAACGCCGGCCGCCCCCGGAGTCGTCCGGCGGACCAAGCTCCGACCTGCGCATTCGTATCCCCGTACGAACCCTGCTGGCCCCTTCGTACGTACGCTTTCGGCCAAGCTCACCCGAGCCGCAACAGACACATCGAACCACCCGGAGGGCGAGCGTGAAGGCCGACATCGAGCACTGGACGAGCCGCCTCGCGGCGCTCGCCGCCGACTCCGACGTGCCTGGCGCGAGCCTGGCCTTGTGGTACGGCGGTGAGCTGTACGAGTGCGCCACGGGCGTCCTCAACACCGAGACCGGGGCGCCGGTGCGCGCCGACTCGCTGTTCCAGATCGGTTCGGTCACCAAGGTGTGGACCGCGACCCAGCTGATGCTCCTCGCCGAACAGGGCAGTGTCACGCTGGACACCCCCGTCGCGGAGATCCTGCCGGAGTTCCACGTGGGCGACCCTCGGGCCACCGAGGTGATCACCCTGCGCCACCTGCTCACCCACACCTCGGGCATCGACGGCGACCTGTTCCTGGACACCGGGCGCGGCGACGACTGCCTGCGCCGGTACGTCGAGGCGTGCGCCGACCTGGAGCAGACCTTCCCCGTCGGGGACTCCCACTCGTACTGCAACTCCGGCTTCGTCATCGCGGGCCGTGTGGTCGAGCAGCTCACCGGAAAGGTGTGGGACCAGGCCCTGCGCGAGCAGATCTGCGACCCGCTCGGCCTCACGCACACCTGGACGCTGCCGGAGGACGTCCTGCGCTTCGGCGCGGCCGTCGGCCACGACGAGCACGGCGCCGTGGTGCCGCAGTGGGGACTGCCCCGGTCCGTAGGCCCCGCGGGGCTGATCTGCGCACGGGCCGCCGACGTGGTCGCCTTCGGCCGTGCCCACCTCACTCCCGGGGCTCTCCTCGCCGACCCCGCCGCCCTGCGGCAGGCTCAGGTCGATCTGCCCAATCCGTACGGCGGCGGGCGGCAGTGGGGGATCGGCTGGAGCCTGGACGACTGGGACGGCCACGAGGTCGTCTCCCACACCGGCGACACCATCGGCCAGCATGCCGCGCTCTGGGTCCTGCCCGAGCTGGGGACGGTCGTCGCCGCGCTGATCAACGGCGGCCGGAGCGTCGAGTTCCAGCACCGTCTCGTCACCGAACTTCTCGGGGACCTGCACGCGATCGACGTGCCCGCCCCCATCGGGCCCCCTGATCCGCCCGTCCACGTCGACGTCGAGCCCTTCACCGGCGTGTACGAGCGGGCCGGCAGCAGGATCCACGTGACCGCGCACGACGGCGGGCCGCGCCTGCGCACCGAACCCACCGGCATCCTCGTCGGCCTCGCCCGGTCCCGCACCCTCGACCTCGTCGCCGTCGACGCGACCACGTTCGTCGGCCGCGACGAGGGCGACTCGATCTGGGACGCGGTGGTGTTCGAGCGGCGCCCCGACGGCACCACGTACCTCCACTACAGCGGCCGCGCCACCCCCAAGACCAGCTGATCTCCGCAGGATTGGATCCCCATGGCACCACCTTCCACAGCGGATGCGGCGACCTCAGCCCTTTGGGCCGCCTTCGACGAGGCCGGAGTCGAGGGCTTCGTCCACGCCCGCGACGTCGACGACGCCGACGGAGACCGCGAGGTCGCCTTCCGCGCCGACGCCCCCGTCATCGTCGCCTCCGTCCGCAAGATCGCCGTTGCCCTCGCCTACGCCCGCCAGGCGGCGGCCGGAGTCCTCGACCGGGCCGCCCGCCACACCATCACCGCCGCCAACCGCGAGGGCGGTGGCATCGGCACCGACAGCTGCCGGCACGACGTCACCATGAGCACCCGCGACCTCGCCTTCTTCATGCTCTCCATGAGCGACAACGCGGCCACCGACAAGCTCATGGAGATCCTCGGCACGGACCGGGTGCGTGCCGTCGCCGCCGAACTCGGCTGTCCGCGCCTTCCGGTCGGGCGCTACCGCGAGCTGTGGGACCCGGTCTGGGAGGAACTCGGCCTCGACCCGGACGGCGACATCGACGCCCAGCTCGACCAGGTGAGCGAGGACCGGATCAGGGGCCTCGCCATGCTCGACCCCACCCGTTCCGCGTCCAGTACGCCACGGGAGATCACGTCCATGCTGACGGCGATCTGGCGCGATCGGGCCGGACCCGCCGAAGCGTGCGCCGAGGTCCGAGAGCTCATGGGCCATCAGCTGTCCGTGCACCGCCTCGTCGCGGGCTTCGACGCAGACGTCCGCGTCGCGGCCAAGAACGGCTCCCTGTGGGGCGTCCTCAACGAGGCCGCCGTCGTCGAGTACCCCGACGGCGGCCGGTACGCCGTCGCCGTCTTCCTGCGCACCCCCGCCCTCGGCGGTCGCACCCCTGCCGCCGACGCCGCGATCGCCCGTGCCGCACGGATCGCCGTCGACCACCTGCGCCGCCCCTCGGCCGAGACCACCTCCCAGGAGACAGCATGACCACAGCCGCCGCGCAGTCGGCCGGGGCTGACCAGGCCCGCACCGCTCTCTCGTACCTGTTCGCGCAGGCGCGGGCCGAAGGCTTCGTCCACGTCCGCGACCTCGACACGGGAGCGGAGTTCGGCCACGGCGCAGACACCCAGGTCGTGCTCGCCTCCGTCTTCAAGATCCCCATCGCCCTGGAGTACGCCCGGCAAGTGGCGGCAGGAGAGCTCGACCCGGCCCGGCGCCACACCGTCACCTCCACCTACCGGGCCGGCGGCAGCGGCACCGACGGCTGCGCCCACGACGTCGAGATGAGCGCCCGCGACCTCGCCTTCATGATGATGACGATCAGCGACAACGCCGCCACCGACCTGCTCCTGGACATCGTCGGACCCGAACGGGTTCGCGCGACACTGGACGATCTGGGCTTCCCCGACTTCGGGTTCTCCTCCTGCGCCGCCCTGGACGACGACATCCGCCGGGAACTCGGGCTCGATCCGGACCGCTCCCTCGACGACCAGCTCGCCGGCATCCCCGACGAACGACTCCTCGCCCTCCGCGCCTGCGCCCCCGGCACCAGCCCGTCGAGCACACCCCGCGAGGTGACCGCGCTGCTCGCCGCGATCTGGCGCGACGAGGCCGGGCCGGCGAGCGCCTGCGTCGAAGTACGGGAGATCATGGGCCAGCAGGTCTGGCAGCACCGCCTCGTCTCCGGCTTTCCCGAACCGGGCGTGCGGCTCGCCGGGAAGACGGGCACCGACTTCGCCGTACGCAACGAGGCCGGCGTGATCGAGTACCCGGACGGCAAGCGGTACGCCGTGGGCGTCTTCCTCCGTACGTCGACCGCGGCCACGCGGCAACCCCTCGCCGACCGCGCGATCGGCCGCGCCGCACGGGCCGCCGTCGACCATCTCCGTGCCGGAACCTGAGCATCCCGCTCGTGCACGCCGCCCCTCCGTACGGACACGCCACGCCCCGGACCGCATCGCCCGCGGTCCGGGGCCGACGCGTCTCCGAGACCGCCGCCCGGCTTGGGACCCCACACCCAACGAACCCCGCGGCTTTCGTCGCCCCGACTGAATCAATTCCGGCCACCAGCCGCGACTGTGGGGCAACTCTCCCGCTCCAAGGAGTCCCCCAATGAAGTCCCCGATGAAAAGAGCCAAGGCGATATCCGCCTGTCTCGCGGTGTCACTGCTGGCGGCCGGCTGCGGCAGCGTCGCGCAGGCCGGATCGTCCGGCGGTGACGCCTTCAGCTACGCGATCAAGAGCGACCCGGGACTGCTCGACCCCGCCCAGGTCCAGAACACGACCACGTACACCGCGCTGTCCCTGGCGTACGACACCCTGGTGCACGCCGGGCCCGACGGCCGGATCGTATCCGGACTCGCCGAGAAGTGGGACGTCAGGCCCGCCTCCGTCACCTTCACCCTGCGCCGCGGCGTCACCTGCGCCGACGGAAGCCCGGTGACCGCGAGCACCGTCGCCGCCAACGTCGCCCACATCACCGACCCCGCCACCAAGTCGCCCGCGTACGGCGTCGTGGTCCCCGAAGGACTCACCGCGAAGGCGGACGACACCGCCCGGACCGTGACGCTGTCGACGCCCGAACCCTTCGCCTTCATCCTGCAGAGCACCCGCTACCTGTTCATCGTCTGCGGGGCGGGCCTGAAGGACCGCGCCCTGCTGGCGAGCGGCACCTCCGGATCGGGCCCGTTCCGGCTCACCTCCGCCGAGCCGAACCAGAGCTACACCTTCGCCAAGCGCGACGGCTACGCCTGGGGACCGGACGGGGCGACCACCGCCGATCCGGCCATGCCCGGCTCGGTCGTGCTCAAGGTCGTCGGCAGCGAGTCGACGACCGCCAACCTGCTGCAGTCCCACGAACTCAACGGCGCGCAGCTGGCCGGGCCCGACCGTGCCCGCGTCACCAACATCCCCGGAGTGACCACCACCGTCCAGGCCAACGGCACCCAGGAGTTCTTCTTCCACCAGGGCAAGGGCCACCCCGGCAGCGACCCTGCCGTCCGCAAGGCCCTGCTCCAGGCCGTCGACATGGACTCCCTCGGGGCGATCGCCACCGGCGGCACCGGCCGCACCCCCACCGGCCTGGTCATGGACCCCAAGCCCTGCCCCGGCGACACCGTCATCGGCCACCTGCCCGTCTTCGACCCGATCGAGGCCAAGTCGACGCTGCACGCCGCCGGCTGGGTCCGAGGTCCCGACGGCATCTGGGCGAAGGAAGGGAAGCGGCTCACGATCCGCATGATCTACGGCACGTCGTCGGGCGAGACGATGGCGGCCGCGGCCGAGTACCTGGCCGAAGAATGGAAGCAGATCGGCGTCGACGTCCGGCTGCGGGCCGTGTCCGACGCCGCCTACGGCGAGATCGAAGCGGTAACACAGGACTGGGACGTGGACTGGGCTCCCCTCGGCGTCACCCTGCCCACCCAGCTGTTCGGCACCCTGTCCGGCCCCTTCACCCCCGACGGCGGCAACTTCGCCCACCTCACCAACACGGCGTACGAGAAGCTCACCGCCCAGGCGAGCAAGCTGCCCGGCACCGCCGGCTGCACCCTGTGGGACCAGTCGGAGCACGCCCTGATCGACAGCGGCGACATCGTCCCCGTCGTCGACAAGACCGTCACCGTCGCCGCCCACGACGCCACCTTCCGCATCACGTCGGGCCTCTTCGACGCGACATCGATCCGTATGACGGGAGGACGGAAGTGACCACCACGACCGATGCCCTCACCCCGCACGAGACGGCCCCGGCTGCCGCACCACGCCGCCGCGTCCGACGCGTGACCCCGCTCTTCCTCGCGCGACAGCTGCTGCGCCTGGCCGGATCCCTCGCCGTGCTCGTCGCCGCGTCGTTCGCGATGATCCATCTGATCCCCGGCGACCCGCTGCGCCAGATGCTCGGCCCCACCGCGCCGAAGGAACTGGTCGACCAGCGCAGGAGCGAACTCGGCCTCGACCAGCCGCTGCTGAGTCAGTTCACGCACTACGTCAAGCAGCTGTTCTCCGGAGATCTCGGAACCTCGTTCTTCTCCTCCCAGCCGGTGACCGACCTCATCGGCCAGGGCTTGCCCAACACCCTGGCCCTCGCGGTCCTCGCCACCCTCGTCGCACTGGCCGTGGCCGTACCGCTCGGCCTGTGGGCCGCCGTCCGCACCCACAACGGACGCCGGCGCGGCACCGAGACCGCCTTCACCACGCTCACCGGCGCCGCCGTCGCCATCCCCGAGTACCTCTACGGCCTGGCGTTGCTGCTGGTTCTCGCCCTGGGCCTCGGCCTGTTCCCGCCGGCCGGTCTCACCGGGCCCGCCTCCTTCGTGCTCCCGGTCACCGCGCTCGCCATCGCGCCGGCGGCGATGATCGCCCGCCTGGCTCGCGTCGAGACCCTGCGCGAACTCGACACCGACTACATGCGCCTGGCCCACGCCAAGCGCCTGCCCGCCCGGCGGCTTTACGCGGTCCACCTGCTGCCCAACACGCTCACCGCGACCCTGACCATGGGCGGCCTGCTGCTCAGCGGTCTGATCACCGGCAGCGTCCTGGTCGAGAACGTCTTCGCCTGGCCCGGTCTCGGCCTGCGCACCGTCGAGGCCATCACGCAGAAGGACTATCCCGTGGCCCAGGCCATGATCCTCGTCTACGGCGCGCTCGTCCTCGTCGTCAACTTCCTCGTCGACATCCTGCTCGGGGTCCTCGATCCCAAGTCGACCCTGTCCACCCCGTCCGCCTCCACCCGCAGGGAGGGCTGATGCGCCGCCTGCTGAGAAACCCCGTCGGTCTGCTGGCCGCCGCACTCGTCGCCCTCATGATCCTCCTGGCCGTCGTCGGACCGCCGATCTGGCAGGACGCCGCCGACCAGATCAACCCCAAGGAGATCAGCCAGGGAGCCTCCGCCGCACACTGGCTCGGCACCGACGCCCTCGGCCGGGACCTGCTCGCCCGGACCCTCGTCGCCACCCGGCTGACCCTCGGCCTGGCCTTCCTCGCCACCCTGATCGGCACCGTCTCCGGCATCCTCCTCGGCACCCTGCCGCAGATCCTGCCGCGACCGGCCGGCCGCGCGGTCATCGCCGTGGTCGACCTCCTGGTGGCGTTCCCCACCCTGCTGCTCGCCATGTTCACCGCCGTCGTCGCCGGTCTCGGCGCGCAGGGCGCCGTCCTCGGCATCGGCGTGGCCCTCGCACCGACCTTCGCCCGGCTCACCCACACCATGACGGCGACCGTCGCGGGGTCGGACTACATCGCGGCCGCCCGGATGCTGCGCGTGCCCCGCCACCGCATCCTCACCCGGCACATCCTCCCCAACATCGCCGAGCCGCTCATCCTCAACACCGCCCAGGCGATGGGCGGCGCCCTCCTCGGCCTGTCCGCGATGTCCTTCCTCGGCATGGGCGTCCAAGCACCCTCGTACGACTGGGGGCGCCTGCTCAACGAAGCCTTCGGGCACGTCTACGTCACCCCGTCCGTGGTCGTCGCGCCCGCGCTCGCCGTCACCCTCGCCGGCCTGGGCTTCATGCTGCTCGGCGACACCTTCGCCAAGGCTGCCGCCCACACGAGCGAACCCGTCGGCAAGCCCGTCGCCCCCGTGGTGGCCCCCGCCCGGGACGAGCCCGCACCGGACGCCGTCCTGGAGGTGCGGGACCTCACCGTCGCCTTCCCCGGCGACATCACCCCCGTACGCCAGGTGTCGCTGACCGTGCGTGAGGGCGAGATCGTCGGCCTGGTCGGCGAATCGGGCAGCGGCAAGAGCATGACCGCCGCCGCCATCGGGCAGATCGTGCCCTACCCCGGACTCGCCGGCAGCGCCCGCACGCGACTGGACGGGGTGGACCTGGACGGCCTCACGGACGCGGAGCGCCGCAAGCTGCTCGGCTCGTCCCTGGCGATGGTCTTCCAGGACCCCACCTCCTCGCTCAACCCCGCCTTGCGGGTCGGCGGCCAGCTCGCCGAAGTGGCCACCCTGCACGACGGCGTCACGCGCACCGAGGCGCGGGCCCGCGCCGTCGAACGCCTCGGCACGGTCCGCATCAAGCAGCCGGCCGAGGTCGCCCGGCAGCACCCGCACGAGCTGTCCGGTGGCATGCGCCAGCGCGCCGTCATCGCGATGGGCCTCATGGGCACCCCCCGCCTGATCATCGCGGACGAGCCCACCACCGCCCTCGACGTCACCGTGCAGCGCGAGGTGCTGCGGGTGCTGCGCGAGGTGGTGGACGAGACGCGCGCGGGCGCCCTGTTCATCTCCCACGACATCGCCGTCGTCAGCGAACTGTGCGACCGGATCGCCGTCATGTACGCGGGCCGCATCGTCGAGGAGCTTCCCGCCGACGGCCTCCACTACGCCCGGCACCCCTACACCCGCGCCCTGGTCGGCTCGCTGCCGGACATGGACACCGACCGGTCGGGTCCCCTCAGCACCATCCCCGGCCGCCAGCCCGCGCCCGGCGACGTCGGCGACGGCTGCGCCTTCGCCGACCGGTGCGCCTTCGTCACCGCCCGCTGCGCGATCCGGCCCAAGCTGCTCGCCCGTACGGAAGACCACTCCGTGGCCTGCTGGGAGGTCCAGTGAACATCGACCGACTCACCGTCCGATACGGCTCCTTCACCGCGGTCGACGGCGTCAGCCTGGAGGTCCCCGAGGGCTCCGTGACCGGTCTGGTCGGGGAGTCCGGCTCCGGGAAGTCCACCCTCGCCCGCGCCGTGGCCGGTCTGACTCCGTACCGGGGCACGGTCACCGGCGTCGCGCCCGGCCGCGTCCAGATGGTCTTCCAGGACCCCTACTCCTCGCTGAACCCGCGCATGAGCATCGGGGACGCCATCGCCGAAGGCACCCGGGTCCCGCGCGTCGAGCGGGCGGCGGAGGTCGGGCGGCTCCTCGAACTGGTCTCTCTCCCGGCCACGTACGCGAGCAAGTACCCCCGCGAACTCTCCGGCGGCCAGCGCCAGCGCGTCGCCATCGCCCGCGCCCTCGCCGCCGGGCCCGAGCTGCTCATCGCCGACGAGATCACGTCCGCCCTCGACGTCTCCGTCCAGGGAGCCGTGCTCAACCTGCTGCGCGAACTGCGCGGCGAACTCGGCCTGACCATGCTGTTCATCTCGCACAACCTCGCCGTCGTGCGATACGCCTGCGATGCCGTCGCCGTCATGCACCATGGCCGGCTCGTGGAGTCCGGCCCTGTCGAGGACGTGATCGGGGCGCCGCGGCACGCATACACCCGCACCCTGCTCGACGCGGTCCCGCGCCTCGCCCGCGCCTGAGCCCCCGTCGTCGCGTCCGGCGGCCCGACACCCCGTACGGGCCGCCGGACGCCTTCCCCCTGCCCGAAAGGATCGTCGTGTCCCACGACCTCCACCGCCGTGCCGTCGTCGCCGACGCGCACAACGACCTCCTCATGGCCGTCGCCGCACGCCCACCGAAGCGCTGGGGCGCCTTCTTCCGCGAACGCTGGCTGCCCCAGCTGCGCGAGGGCGGCATCGACATCCAGGTGCTGCCGGTCTTCATCGACGACCAGTACCGCCCCGAGGGCGCACTCCGGCAGACCCTCCGCATGATCGAGTGCGCCCACGTCCTCACCGAGGCCAACGCCGACCAGGTCGCGCTGTGCCTGAACGGCGACGACATCGACGCCGCCCTCGCCGAGGGCAGGATCGCCCTCGTCCTCGCCCTGGAGAGCGCCCCCGGCATCGACGCCTCCGTCGAACTCTTCCCCACCCTCTTCCGGCTCGGCGTACGGATCGCCTCCATCGCCCACTGGGGACGCACGCCGCTCGCCGACGGCAGCCGCGAGGACGCCACCGGCAGCCGGCTGACGGAACCCGGCGTCGAGGCGCTGCGGGAGATGGAACGCCTCGGCATGCTCTTCGACATCTCCCACCTGGGAGCGAGCGGCGTCGCCCACGTCCTGGAGCTCGCCACCCGGCCCCTGATCGCCACCCACTCCTGCGCCCGCGCCCTGCGCGACCACCACCGCAACCTCACCGACGAACAGATCCGCGGCGTGGCGGCCACCGGCGGCGTGGTGTGCGTGAACTTCGTACCGGACTTCCTCACCGACGACCAGGCGGAGGTGAACACCGACCGCATCGTCGACCACATCGAGCACGTCGTCTCCGTCGCCGGCATCGACCACATCGGGCTCGGCTCGGACTTCGTACGCGAGGTCATGCACGACGTCACCCCGCCCTGCTGCGAGAACCTCGACGACGAGGACCCGATGTTCGACTTCCCCGGCCTCGAAGGCCCTGCCGGAATGCCCCTGGTGACCGAGACACTCGTCCGCCGAGGACTGCCGGAAACGGACATCCTGAAGATCCTCGGCGGGAACATGCGGCAGCTCATGACCAAGCACATGGGCTGACGACCCGTACTGCAGCGGTGCCCGGCGGGTCGTACGAGCCGCCGGGCACCGGCCGTTCCACAGGCATTGGGTCCCCGGTACGAATCGGGCGCCCAGGTTGTCACTGCGCCACCAACCGGGCCGTGTCCGGCCTGCCTAGCGTGGCGGTCATCCCCACCTGGAGGAACCAAGTGCCGGTTGACCGAGAACCCCACCCCCCGCGAGCGGACCACGCGTCCACCCCTGCGCCCGATCTCGACGCCATGCTCGCCGACCTCGAAGAACTCGTGACCTGCGAGTCGTACTCCGCCGACCACGCCGCGGTGGCCCGCAGCGCGCGGGTGGTCGCCGAGCAGGGCGCCCGGCTGCTCGGCGCCCGCCCAAAGACGCTTGTGACCGACGGCGTCACCCACGTCCAGTGGACCTTCGGAACCCCGCGCGTCCTGCTCCTGGGCCACCACGACACCGTCTGGCCGATCGGCTCGCTCAAGACCCACCCCTGGTCGGTGGAGCAGGGCATCGCCCGCGGCCCCGGCGTCTTCGACATGAAGGCCGGCCTGGTGCAGATGTTCCACGCCCTGGCCTCCCAGCCCTCCCTCGATGGCGTGTGCGTCCTCGTCACGGGCGACGAGGAGGTCGGCTCGGACACCTCCCGCCCGCTCATCGAGGACCTGGCGCGTCAGTGCACGGCCACCTTCGTCCTGGAGCCCTCCGCACCCGGAGGAGCACTCAAGACCGGCCGCAAGGGCGTGTCCCTCTACGACATCACGGTCCACGGCCGCGCCGCCCACTCCGGCCTCGAACCCGAGAAGGGCGTCAACGCGGCGACCGAACTCGCCCACCACGTCCTCGCCCTGAGCCGGATCGCCGACACGGTCACCGCCGAAACGGGGCCCGGGACGACGATCACTCCCACCCTCGCCTCGGCGGGCACCACGACCAACACCGTCCCCGCCCGCGCCGACCTCAGCGTGGACGTACGCGTCCCCAGCGCCGCCGCCCAGGACGCGGTCGACCAGCTGATCAGGACCCTGCGACCCGAACACCCCGACGCGCGCCTGAACATCGCCGGCGGCCCCAACCGCCCGCCCCTGGACCCCGACGCCTCACGCGGGCTCTTCGCCCTGGCCGGCGACATCGCCGCGCGACTCGGCCTCGACCCCCTGCGGCAGGCCGCCGTCGGCGGCGCCTCCGACGGCAACTACACCGCCGGAGTCGGCTGCCCCACCCTCGACGGCCTCGGCGCCGTCGGCGACGGCGCCCACGCCGACCACGAACACGTCGTCACCGCCACCATGCCGGCCCGCGCCCGGCTCCTGGCCCACCTCGTCGGAGCGATGAAGTGACCGCACTCGACGTCAGGGAACTCCACACCATGGAGGACCTCGACACCGTCAGCCGCCTCTACGCCGGCATATGGGGCACAGCCGCCGACAGCCCGCCCGTCTCCGCCGAGGTGATGCGCGCCCTCTCCCACGCGGGCAACTACGTGGCCGGCGCCTACGAGCAGGGCCGCCTGGTCGGCGCCTCCGTCGGCTTCTACGGCGACCCCGTCGGCACCACCCTGCATTCCCACATCACCGGCGCCTCCCAGGGCCGCGGCATCGGCCTCGCCCTCAAACTGCACCAGCGCCAATGGGCCCTCGCCCGCGGACTGGGCCGCATCACCTGGACGTACGACCCGCTGATCCGCCGCAACGCCTACTTCAACCTCGTCAAGCTCGGCGCCCGCCCCGAGGAGTACCTCCCGTCCTTCTACGGCGCCATGGACGACGCCATCAACGGCGGCGACGAGTCCGACCGCGTCCTGACCGCCTGGGACCTGACGGCGCCCGCGGGGCCGTACGCCTTCGACCTGCCCGCCGATGTCGCCCGTGGTGTCCGCAACGACGACGGCCGCCCCGCGATCGACCCGACCGACGCCGGCACCGTCCTCATCGACCTCCCTGACGACATCGAGTTCCTGCGCCGCACCGACCCGGGCGCCGCCCGGGAATGGCGGCTGGCCGTACGGCACGTGCTCGGCGGCCTGCTCGCCGAGGGCGCCCGCGTCGCGGGCTTCCACGACCGACGCAGCTACGTCATCCACCGCACCACCCCCTGACCAACGCACCAGGAGCCACCCGCACATGAAGACCACGATCTCCGGCGTCGAACTGCGCCGCATCGCGATGCCGCTCGTCGCCCCCTTCCGCACCTCCTTCGGCATCGAGACCAGCCGCGACGTCCTCCTCGTCCGCGTCGTCACCGCCGACGGAATCGAAGGCTGGGCGGAGTGCGCGGCCATGTCCGAGCCCCGCTACTGCTCCGAGTACGTCGACGGAGCGCAGGATGTCCTGCGTCGCTTCCTCGTCCCGGCCCTGCCGAAGGAGGGCGTGGACGCGGCGACCGTCGGCCGCGCACTGGAACCCTTCACCGGCCACCACATGGCCAAGTCGGTCCTGGAGACAGCAGTCCTCGACGCCCAACTCCAACTGTCGGGCGAGTCCTTCGCGGCCCATCTGGGCGCTGCCCGCGACCGCGTCCCCTGTGGCGTCTCCGTCGGCATCATGGACTCGATACCCGAGCTCCTGGACGCGGTGGCGGGCTACGTGGCCGAGGGCTACGTCCGGATCAAGCTGAAGATCGAGCCCGGCTGGGACGTCGAACCGGTCCGCGCCGTCCGCGAGCGCTTCGGAGACGACCTTCTCCTCCAGGTCGACGCCAACGCCGCGTACACCCTGGTCGACGCCCAACAGCTCGCGAAGCTGGACGACTTCGGCCTCCTCCTGATCGAACAACCCCTTGCCAACGACGACATGGTCCAGCACGCCCAGCTGGCGAAGCTGCTGCGCACCCCGATCTGCCTGGACGAGTCCATCGAGTCCGCCGCCGACGCCGCGGCGGCCATCTCGCTGGGCGCCTGCTCGATCATCAACATCAAGCCGGCCCGCGTCGGCGGCTACCTCGAAGCCCGCCGCATCCACGACATCGCCCGCGCCCACGGCATCCCCGTCTGGTGCGGCGGCATGCTGGAGACCGGCATCGGCCGCGCCGCCAACGTCGCCCTGGCGGCCCTCCCCGGCTTCACCCTCCCTGGTGACACCTCCGGCTCCCACCGCTACTTCGCCACGGACATCACCGAGCCGTTCGTCCTGTCCGACGGCCACCTCGACGTCCCGACGGGCCCGGGACTCGGCATCGAGCCGCTCCCGGACGTCCTGAAGGAGGTCACGACGTCCATCGAGTGGATCGCGCTCTAGTCCTTCCTGGACGACGGCGGACTCTCCTGCAGGCTCCCTGGGCGCAACCAAGTCCAGGGAGCTCTGCTGTACCTCGTCGGCGGAGACGGAACAGCCCTCCTGGGTTCTGCCCCCGGCACGAACGGAAGAGCCCGCCGCTCCGGCACATTGGAACCACCGCACCGCGTGCCGCCAGGAGCGCTCTCACCCGTGAGCATCCACGGCGCCAGGCAGCCCGCCCGCCCTGTCGACTCGGCCAAAACCCCTTACCGACGGTGGGCGGGCCCCCGGACTCCAGCTGCAGGATCCGCGCTGCTCAACTTGATTGGGTGATGTCGGTGGCGTGGGCCCTCGGTTACCTGCGCCGAGCGTCCGTTCCGCCGTATGGTGTGGACGGTTCCGTCGCTGCTCGACGAGCTGGCCGCCGACCCGGACAACGTGACGCGGAAGTACCGGGCGGTCTTCGCGCAGGGCCGCGGCGTCGCGTGGGCCAAGGACGACACCTACAACGCGCGGCACGCGATCCCCGTGACCGACCTCCGTCAGTGGGTCAAGGAGAACCTCGCCGGCTGACGCATCCCGCAGCCCCTGCGCGCGGGCGGCATCGGCCTGCAGTTCCTCACCGGCGACCTCCAGGGCAGCCATGACCCGGGCGGCGTCGTCTTCACCGCGCTCGCCGCGATGTCGGGGCATGGAGCGCGAGTACATCCGCGACCGGACACAGGAGGGGCCACGAGTCGGCTCGTATGGGGGAAAGGAGATCGGCTGCGCGAGAGTCACCGACGACGACATGCTCACCTTCGCCATCGCACTGAAGGACACGGGCGTCCCCGTCCCCGAGTTCGCGAAGAAGCTCACCATCGAGGACGGCAAGAACGCGAGTCAGTCCCCCTCGGTTGCCTCCCTCTGCCGGCATTCGCCGAAGCCGAGCAGGCCGCCTCAGCAGACGACAACCTGCCGCTGCGGCCCAGGCCCGTCCGGATGTCCGCTGCCTGCGGGCCCCCGTTGCTGCCGCGCGCCGGTGATCCGAGGGTGCCGCCGCCGTTTCCCGTACGGCAAGGGCCGAACGGGGGCCGTCGGGGCCCGGGCGGCCCTGGCAGGGGCACTCGGCGCGTGCTTTCCTGAAGGTGAGGAGAGGTCCTCCTGGAAAGACGCGGAGAAACGGATGTCGAGCCGCGCACCGCGCAATCAGGATCCGCGAGAAGCGGATGGGCCCCTCCTCCCGACGTTCCAGTGTCATGAGGTCCGGGCGGACCGCGGCCGGGACCGACCGGACCTACCCGGCCTCCTCCTTCCCGTGTGAGCGTGACAGGGAGGCATCTCGCATCCCGAAAGGCGGTGGGGGCCATGGAGACGCCCCTCGTGGTCGGAGTCGACGGTTCCGACGCCAGCCTGACGGCGACGGACTGGGCCGCCGACGAGGCCGTACGCCTGGGACTCCCGCTGCGTATCGTGCACGCCTCGCGGTGGGAGCGGTACGAAGGCTCCGTACCGGTCTGGAGCATGAACCGCCCTTCCGGGCAGGTGCTCGCCGAGAACATCGCCGCCATCGCGGCGGAACGTGCCCTGCGTCGCGCCCCAAGCCTGAAGGTCACGACGGACGTCCTCGCCGAGGACGCGGCGAGCGCTCTGATCAGGGAAGGACGCTCGGCTGAGGCGGTCGTCGTCGGATCCCGGGGCCGCAGCGAACTCGCCGACCTCCTGCTCGGCTCCGTAGGGCTCATCGTGGCAGCCCGTTCCCACAGTCCCGTCATCGTCGTGCGTGGCCACCGGCATGCCCTGGAGGCGCGCCACGGCAGCATCCTGCTCGGCGTCGGCGAGCACGACGTAGACTCGCCCGCCGTCCTCTTCGCCTTCCGCGAGGCCGCTCTCCGGCAGGCCGAACTGGATGTCGTCCGTGCCTGGAGGCGCCCGGCCCACGAACCGGTCGCCCATCCCCTGCTCACAGGCGACGCCTCGCACCACGAGGAACAGCAGGCGACCGTACTCCTCGACGAGGCCGTGGAGGCCGCTGTCCGGGCGTATCCAGAGGTGCGGCTGCGGCGCACCACAGTCGAGGGCCCCGCGCACAAGACGCTCGTCGCGCGGTCGGCGGCGGCTGACCTGCTGGTCGTCGGAGCACGGCGCCGCGAGGGCCACGTCGGCATGGAGCTGGGCCGGGTCGCCCACCGGGCGCTGCACCATTCCGCCTGCCCGGTCGCCGTCGTCCCACAGCGCCACCACGCTCCGACCGGGGGTGAACGGTGATGACCGGTGCCACTCCGCACGCTCGCGGCGACATCGGCCGCCGGGTCGCCGCCCGGCGTGAGGCTCTCGGCCTGACCAGGGACGAGGTGGCCGAACGCGCCGGTTCGGCACCGAGCTACATCCAGTACCTGGAGGAGCGGGTGGCCACCCCGGGCATCGCCTTCATGGCCCGCCTCGCCAACGCCCTGGAGTGCACCGTCCAGGACCTGACCGGGTACACGGCCGAACTGCCGGACGGCACCGGCCGGGCAGGACGCGACGCCCGGCTCACCGAGCTGGACGAGCCGGAGTGCCGGCGCCTGCTCGGCACCCACGGGGTCGGGCGGATCGTCTTCACCACCGAGGAGGGGCCCGCGGCCTTCCCCGTCAACTACCAGATCGACCACGGGGAGATCGTCTTCATGACGGCGCCGGGCGCGGCAGTGGTGCGTACGGCCGGGACGGAGATCGCCTTCGAGACCGACCACGTGGACGAGGCCTTCAGCCAGGGCTGGAGCGTCCTCGTCGTGGGCCGGGTCCGCCGCGTCACCGAAGCGTTCGCCGAACGACGGCTGCAGAATGCGCTGTACACGGGCCCGTGGGCGGGGGACGGGCGGGACGTGGTCATGGTCCTGACGCCGCGCCGCGTCACCGGTCGGCGCATCGTCGTGGAGGGCGCTCCAGGAGTCGAGGGTCATTCGGACAGTCCGGCGTAGACGGCCCGGCGCGGTGGGGCGCCGGGCGGGGCGAGCCGGGGTGGGGGTGTCACGATGCGTGGCCGTGAGGTCCGGGCGGGTCACCGAGCGAAACCACCGCGACGAGCTCCGGGCAGTGGCGGATCACCACGTGCGTCACGGGGCCGAGAAGGAGCCCGAGCGTTATCACGCGCCAGCGGCGACGGACGATCACCAGCTCCGCACTCCGAACCGCTGCGTGCAGCCGGCACGCGGCGTACCCGGCGACCCCCTTCGCCGCCGCCTCGGCCCCCGGAGGGTGCCGCGCCACGGCCGCAGCAGTTCATCGAGGTCGCTGCTCGCCGGGCGGGCGTGTCTGCGCGCCCAGGCGCATCAGGACGCGGGCTGCACGACCCGGACCACGACGGCGAGCAACACGGAGCTGATGGGGAAGCCGACACCCCACCGGGCCCACGGGAGGCGGGCACCGTCAGACCGGCGTCGTGCGCCAGGTCGGTCAACTCCTCGGTCGCCCTGCCTGCGGCTGATCGGTACTCATCTCAGGAACGAGGCGGGCAGGCGTGGCGGTCGTGGTGTCCCGCGGGAACCGTCCGGTGCGCTCGCCGGTTTCCGCGCGAACGTGAATCGGGAACTGGGGCGTGCTCGGGCATTCGTCGGCGCGGACGGGGCGGGGTGGAAGCTTGCGCGGACTGTGCGGGCGACCCAGTCCGCTGCGGCGATGCTTCCCGGCGAGCCGTCAAGACCGACGGCGACCGCGGATGCCGTGGAGGGTCCCCTGCGGTATGCCGATGTGTCCGGGATGAGGTTCCGGAGCCGGTCCGCGAGGAGAAAGCCGGGAGGGCTCGCAAAGGGACCGAGGGCCCATTCGCGGGTGTCCCGGAGTGGTGCCAGCGTGGAAGGTGCCGCACCAGGGGGCGGAAGCATCCCCCCGGCCCCCGGACGTACTTCCGAGGAGGAGCGATGAGCAGTGACTTTCCCGTCCGTCCGGAACTCGGCACCGTCATCGTGGGGGTGGACGGTTCCCCGTCGGCCCGGTCGGCCGCAATGTGGGCCGCCGACGAGGCGGCGCGGCGCGGGCAGTCCCTGTACCTCGTGCACGCTGCCGATACCGACCGGCGCGCCCTGTTCGTCCGTGCGGAGACTCTTCAAGCGATACGGGAGGCGGGCCGCGGCCTGCTCGACGAGACGACCGCCGCAGTCCAGAAAGATCACCCCGATCTGACCGTGGTCAAGGAACTCAGCAAACTGGAGCCGGTGGCCGGACTCACCTCCATCGCCGGGCGCCGGGGCACGATCGTGGTGGGAGACCGGGGTCTCGGCGGGTTCGCCGCGCTGATGCTGGGTTCGGTCGGACTGGGTGTCGCCGCCCGCGCCACTGTCCCGGTGATCGTCGTGCGTGACCACGGGGACCGGCCGGAGACGGGCGTGGTGACCGCGGCCGTGCACGGCGCATCCGACCTCGGCTGGCTGCGCGTCGCGGCGGCCGAGGCCGAGGCACGCAAGGCCTCGTTGAGACTGCTGAGCGTGTGGAACGTGCTCACCCATGTCGGCAGCGTCGTGACCATGCTCGACGACCTGGACGAGATCGCCCAGGCACGGCTCCAGGAGGTGAAGGAGATCGCCGATCTCCTCAGGCACGATTACCCGGAACTTGACGTCAGCCATCACGTCGAGACAGGCACCAGCACCCCGGGCGTCCTGATCGACGCCAGCGCGCGTGCGGACCTTCTCGTGATGGGCACCGAGCACCGTGCCCTGGGCGTGGCGCCGGCCCTCGGACGGGTCGCACACGTCGTGCTGCACCATGCCCGCTGCCCCGTGCAGATCGTCCCGTCCGGCTTCCCGGACTCGGAGCGCCGGGAGGAGCAGTGAACGAGATCGTGCACGGAGTCGATCCGCGCCATCCGTCGATCCCCGCGCTCGTCTGGGCCGCCGATGAAGCCGTACGTCGCGGACTGCGGCTGCGTCTCGTCGTCGCCGTGCCCCCGGTCCACGATCGACTGCGTCACGACGTGGGTGGTCACCTGAGCGCGCTGCGACTCCGGGCCGAGTCGGCACTCGCCAACGTCGAGGACCTGGTGCGCGAGCTGCGCCCCGGGCCACCGACCCAGGCGGAGCTCGTCGTCGGGACCCCGGCGGAGGTTCTCGTGGCCAGGACGCCGCACGCCGATCTGGCCGTGGTCGGCTCACGGCACCTCGGCCGGGTCGCCGAGGTCCTCAGCGAGGGGTCCGTGGTCGTCCCGCTCTCAGCGCGCGCCGAATGTCCCGTCGTCGTGGTCGGGGAGCCGGAACGCCCCGCCGTCCACCCGCCGTTCATCGTCGTCGGCGTGGACGGCAGCAGCAACTGCCAGGCGGCCGTCGCCTTCGCCGTGGCGGAGGCGAGCCTGCGCGAAGCACGACTGCGCGCCCTCTGGGTCTGGTCCCGCGCTCCGCATGCCCGCGACGACGTCGCCCAGGGGCTGTCCGAACGCCGTCGGCTGCTCGCCGAGTCGGTGGCGGGCTGGGCCGAGCGATACCCGGACGTCGACATCGAACAGGAGATCGTGCGCGGCCGCCCCGTCGAGGAGCTCACTCGCGCCTCCCAGGAAGCCCTTGCGCTCGTCGTCGGCCGAAGGGGCCATGGCGGCGGCTCCGCCACAAGGCTCAGCTCCACGGTCCACGGGCTCCTGCACGCCGCGGCCTGCCCCCTCATCACCGTCCCGCCGCTTGGGGCGACGGGGAAGGTCGGCACCGCACCCGGGGCCGACCGGGCCCGGCCGCGCACGGACCGTTCGTCCCCTTCCGATTGATCCCACCGCCGCCGAGGCATACCGTGAGCTGCTCGCCGACCATGGGCCGCGCGAGGCGATCGAGGAGCAGACCGGGCGCCTCCACGACGGCGCACCGCTCGAAGGGGTCGGCTCCGGCATCCGCTCCCTCCTCCTCGCCGAACCACTGCCTGAGCCCCTGCGGGACGAGATCGTCGGCGCCTACCGGCGACTGGCCGAGGAGTGCGGCCGGACGGATCCCGACGTGGCGGTGCGCTCCAGCGCCACCGCCGAAGACCTGCCCGAGGCGAGCTTCGCCGGCCAGCAGGAGACGTACTCGACGTGCGGGGCGCAGACCGGCTCGTGGACGCGTGCCGTCGCTGCTGCGCGTCCCTCTTCACCGACCGGGCCATCGACTACCGCGAGCGCATGGGCTTCGACCACCTCACCGTCCCCCTCTCGGTCGGCGTCCAGCTCATGGTCCGCTCCGACCTCGCCGGCGCCGGCGTCGTCTTCACCCTCGACCCGGAGAGCGGCTTCCCCGAGGTCGTCGTCAGCGCGGCCTGGGGCCTGGGGGACACCAGGCCCTGGCCCACGTCTTCGACGAGAGGGACCACGCCGTCGTCCGCAGCATCGCCCTGCTCGCCGCGCGCGCCCACGCCGTCGACCGCCCGGCGGGCCTGTGCGGCCAGCGGCCCAGCGACGACCCCGGGTTCACCGCGCTCTTGGTCCGCGCCCGACTGGATTCGAGACCCCCGGTGACCGGGACCCGCAGAGTCCTGGTCGGCGTTTTCCACGCTCGGTGACATCTGTGGCGGCCTCGTACGCGCCACGCCGCCGACCGGCAGCCGCCGCCACGCGTCCCGGGCGCGGGAGGACGTACGGCCGAAGAACCGAGGCGGTTGGGGCCTCCACGCCAGCCGGCTCCGGCTCGCCTGGGTATGCCGCGCGCCGCTGGCCCCTGGTGCCGAGTTCGCGCATCCGGCACCTCCGGGTGTCGTGGCCATACGTGACGGTTCGCCACAGCGACGTCCAGGCCGGCGCGTCCAGCGGTGCCGGCCCCGCCGTCGCCGTCCTCACTCCTCGTACCGCAGCCGGTCGACGACACCCGCGACGCCGTCCACGCTGCCGCAGAGCCGCATGACGACCGGTCCCAGACCGCGGCGCGGCAGAACGCCACTGAGGGTCACCACGCCGTCGGCGACCTCGACGTTCACCGCGGAGGCAGGCAGACGCAGGGTGTGGGTGAGGACGTCCTCGACGATCTCCTCCTGGATCGCACGATCGCGGCGCAGGAAGAGCTGGATCAGGTCGCTGCGGCTCAGAACCCCCACGACCGCTCCCTCCTCGTCCACGACCGGCAGCCGCTTGACGCCCTGCCGGTCCATGACCCGGGCCGCGCGCACCACGCTCCACTCGGGCCGTGCCACCACAGCGGGGCTCGTCATGAGTTGCACGGCTGTGCTTGCCTCTCCGCCGTCCGCCTGGCGGCGGACGAGATCGCGTTCGGAGATCACGCCGAGCGGGTGGTTCGCTTCGGTGACGACGCACACGGCGGTGATGTCGAACTCGTCCAGCAGGCGGGTGATCTCCTTCAGGGAAGCGCCGGGGAGGACGCTCACCACCGTGGGAGTCATCAGATCAGCGACGCTGCGGTGCCTCATGGTGTGTCACTCCCGGTCGCGGCGGCGATGCGCCGCCTCACCTCGTTCGTCAGGGCCGCCAGACGTGGTGACACGGAGGCCACCGGCGCCTCCGGTCCGTCGATGCGGCGTGCCGCCTCCGGTACCTGTTTGAGGTCCGTCTCGAAACGGGCGCGGGTGGAGGCGAGGGAGGGGCGCGGCCCGATCCTGCGACCGTTCCTCATCACGGTGTGCAGCAGTGGTTCCGCGCCGACCGGGACCGGCTCGTCGCGCAGTCCGATGACGTCCACGAGGTCCGGCCGGCGGAAGACCTGCTTGGGCGCGGGGGCCGTGACCTTGCGGGACGACAGCTTCATGACCGGCTGTCCGTCGTACGCGACGAGCTTGTAGGCCGCGTCGAGGTACGGGGCGTCGGCGGACACGCCCACCTTCGTGCCGACGGCGTACACGTCGATCGGCGCCCCGGATCGCACGAGCGCGTCGACCGCGTGTTCGTCGAGGCCTCCGCTGGCGATGATCCGCACACCCGGCAGTCCCGCCTCGTCGAGGACGCTGCGGGCGCGCCGCGCGAGCAGGCCGAGGTCGCCGCTGTCGAGGCGGATCGCACATCCCTCCGGAGCGCCCAGCTCGTTCAGGACGCGCGCGGCGGTCCGGGTGCCGCGCTCGGTGTCGTACGTGTCGACGAGCAGCGTGACGGACCCGGGGTGTGCCCGGGCGAAGGCGCGGAAGGCGTCGAGCTCGTTCGGGAACGCCTCGACGTACGAGTGGGCCATCGTGCCGGACGCCGGGATTCCGTACCGGACGGCGGCGGCCACGTCACTCGTGCCCGCGAACCCCACCAGGGCTCCGAGCCGTGCCGAGGTCATGCCGGCCTGCGGACCGTGGCTGCGGCGCAGCGAGAAGTCGATCACCGGACGTCCCGCGGCCGCGATCACACAACGAGCGGCCTTCGAGGCGACCGCGGTCTGGTGACAGGCGAGCGAGAGCAGGTAGGTCTCGACGAGCTGCGCCTGCGGAAGCGATGCGGTGACCTCAAGGAGCGGCTCGCCGGCGAGGACGATCGTTCCCTCGGGTACGGCCCGCACCTCGCCGTCGAAACGAAGTCCGACGAGCGGGTGCAGGTCCTGCTCCCGGCGGTGCAGCACCTCGGCGAAATCCCTGACGTCCGCCGGACCGACCGTGAAGCCGGAGAGGTAGTCGAGCGCGGGCTCCAGGCCGGCAGCGACGAGGAATCCCCGCCCCGGCGGCAGATCCCGTACGAAGAGGCTGAACGTGGCAGGTGATCGCATGCCCTCGCGGAGGTAGGAGAGGGCCATGGTGACCTCGTAGAGGTCGGTGGTCGTCACGTTCGACACGCCACTCAGCTCCCGTCGTGTCCGTACGCTGCGAGGCATCCCCACACATCTTGCGCTCCGCCCTCCGGTGGTCGGTTCGCTGGGGAACCAGAGCAGTGCTCCCTGACCTTCACGTTCCTCGCAGCTGCTGTCAGCGGCACAGGGCCGAACGGTCCTGAGCCGGGGCCCAACGGTGCCCGGTCGAGTCGCTTGCGGGTGCGGCGTGCCGGCCCATGAGATGACGGTGGCAGCGTCGACGTTCCGGAGGGCGCCAGGTGCGGAGGATGTCGCTACCGTGGCTGT
The DNA here is from genome assembly GCF_040295385.1 of Streptomyces sp. NPDC002825. Classification (NCBI taxonomy): domain Bacteria; kingdom Bacillati; phylum Actinomycetota; class Actinomycetes; order Kitasatosporales; family Streptomycetaceae; genus Streptomyces; species Streptomyces sp. NPDC002825. Next base: position 46,830 of record NZ_JBEOVH010000019.1, on the reverse strand, counting down.
CGGTGTGGGAGTTGTTGCGCATCGTGCTCGTGCTCGTGTGCTTGGGTGGCGATCACCGCGGCTTGTACACGCCGCTCGACGCCCAGTTTGTCGAGGAGTCGGGTCGCAGCGCCGGCCCACGGGCCAGGGCCTGCTCGGCCGGCGATGTGCACGGTGCTACGCGTGAGGCCCTGATCGAGGCGAGCGGCAGCGCGCAGCTCCTGGTCGTCGGTGCTCGGGGCCGCGGTGGTTTCAGCGGCCTGCTGCTGGGCTCGGTGAGCCAGGCGGTGCTGCATCACGGGCACTGTCCGGTTGCTGTGGTGCGTCGGCCGGGCGAGCGCTGACCCCGGGACTCTTCCCGGCGGTCGGTTTCGACCACCTCTCGGGCCAGGACCCGGTTCGAGGCGACAGCTCGGGCGGTGGTGGCGAGACTGGAAACGAAGTGAGAGAGGAGGTCGCCGGATGCGACTGCGGACCTTCCTCGCACGGTTCCGGCGGCTGGGCGCCCCCGGTGCGGCCGTCGCCGCGGTGCCCGCCGACCGGACGGGCGATCCCGCCACGGAACTCGGTCCGGTGCTCGCTCGGCTCGCGGGAGTCCAGAAGGAGGCGTCGGAGATCCGCGCCAGAGCCGGGGACGAGGCCGCGGCCCTCGCACGGGAGGCGGCCCGGCAGGCCGCCGGCATCGTGGCCGCCGCGCAGGAACAGGCGGGTCGGGTGCGGGCGGAAGCCGTGGCTTCCGCGCTGGCCGCGGCTCGCCGTGAGGAGACCGCCCTGCTCGCGGGGGGCCGGAGCGCGGCGGAGCAGGTGCGCACGCGGGCCGCCGTGCGGATCCCCGGTCTCGCCGACCGCGTCGCCGCGTACGCTCTCGGACGCTTCGACACCCTGGGGAGCGACGAGTGGGCGCCGGGTGGGTCGCCGGTGTGACCAGGGCCAGGGCTCTGATGTCCCAGCGACTGGGTGCCGCCGCCATCCGGGAGCTGGCCGCGAGCCCGTCCCTCGGGCACGCGCTGCGCAGCCTGGCCGGGTCGCCCTACCGAGAAGCCGCCGCGGACTCCTCGCTCGCCGACGCGCAACGCGAGGTCGCCTCGGCGCTCCTGTGGAATCTGCGGGTCCTCGCGGGATGGCTGCCACCCGCCGGAGCGCGCCTGCTGCGGCCGCTCGCGGCGGGCTTCGAGATCGCCAACGTCGAGGCACTCCTGAAGTCCTTCTCCGGCGCGTCGTCCCCTCCGCGGGCCTACCGTCTCGGTGCGCTCGGCACGGCATGGCGGCGTCTCGAACGCGCCGATTCCGCGGATGCCGTCCGCCGGGTGCTCGCTGCCTCGTCCTGGGGTGATCCCGGTGCCGGAACCGCCTGGGGTGTGAGCGTCGGGATGCGTATGGCCGCTGCCGCGCGGACCGCGGAGGTGGGGCCCGCACGCACCTGGGCCGAGGGCAGGGCCGCCCTGTTGACGGCCCGGGAGATGTTCGTCCATGGCCGCGTCCTGCCGGCACCGGTACGGCACCGCGCGGCGGACGTCCTGGGAGACCGGGCCCTGAAAGCAGTCGGCTTCCGCGACTTCCGCGACCGGTTGCCCGCCGGAGCCCGATGGGCCGTCGAAGGCGTCGGCGACCCGGCGGACCTGTGGCGGGCGGAGGCCCGCTGGTGGGCGGTCCTGGGCCGGGACGCGGAGGACATGCTGCGCGGCGCCGCGTACGGACCCGTCCCGTTGGTGGGCGCGGTGGCCGCGCTGTCCGTCGACGCGTGGCGCGTACGAGCGGCACTGGAACTCGCGGCGCACGGCGGAGGGCCCATGGAGGTGTTCGATGACCTGGTCGGTTGAGCACCTGCTGCCGGTACGGATGCGGCGCGTGGCCCTCGTCGCCCCGTCGGCCGCCATGCGGGACACCCTCGTACGCATCGCCGACGAAGGCTGCGTCGAACTCGACCGGCCGGGGAGCGGGGAGTCAGCCGTGGCGGCCGTGGCATCGCGGGGACTCCCGTCCGCCCCGGGTTCCGGAGCGATGCTCGCGCCGACCACCCCCGACCTCGACGCGCTGCGGCGGGAGCGCCGCGAGGACCTGCTGGCCGGTGAGGCACAACTGGCGGCCATCGACCGGGCCGCGGTCCGGCGCGGAGAAGTCGCGGCCCTGGCGGGCTGGTGCCCCGCCACGGAAGTGCCACGGCTGGCCTCACGCCTTGCCACCGTGGGAGCCGCCTTGGTCGTCCTCCCGACACCGCGCGGGGTGGAACCGCCGACCCTGCTGCGAGGCTCCCGAGGAACGGCGGGGTCATTCGCGGGGCTGGTAACCACCTACGGCACGGTGCCCTACCGGGACGTGGACCCGTCGTGGCCCTCCGGTGTCGTCTTCGTCGTGATGTTCGGAGTCATGTTCGGGGACGTCGGGTACGGTCTGCTGCTTCTCCTGCTGGCTCTCGCGCTGCGTCACGGTTTCCCTCCTTTCCCCGCGCGATACCGCCGGGTCTGGCCCTTCCTGGCCGGGGCCGGGTCGGCTACGGCCCTTGCGGGCGTCGCGTACGGGGAGTTCTTCGGGCCGACCGGGATCCTGCCCGTGCTGTGGCTGGATCCCCTGGACTCGCCGGAGCGGCTGCTGACCGCCTCGATCGTCTTCGGCGGGGTACTCCTCGCGCTCGCCTACGTGGCGGGGACGGTCAATCGATGGCGCGAGGGCGGCCCGGCGCGTGCCGTGTACGCCCCGTCCGGTTGCGCCGGCTTCGTCGTGTACGCGTCCCTCGCCCTCGTGGGCGCCGGGTTGTACGCGGACCAGCGGGCGTACGTCGTCGCGGGGGCCGCGCTCGCCTCCCTGGGCCTGCTGCTCGCGGGCGCGGGATTCCTCGCCGCCACGCCCGGCGGCGCGGCGGGCGTGGCCGAGACCGGGGTGCGCCTCTTCGACATCGTCGTGCGGGCCGGCACGAACACCGTCTCCTTCGCCCGGCTGGCGGCCTTCGGCCTGACCCATGCGGCGCTGGCGCACCTCATCTGGCAGGGAGCCACCGGTCTGGCACGGCAGGGGCCCGGGCCGCTCGTGGCAGCTGTCGTCCTCTTCACCGTCGCCACGGCCGCCGCGTTCGCCCTGGAGGCATTGATCGCCGGAGTCCAGGCCCTGCGGCTGGAGTTCTACGAACTGTTCTCACGGGTCTTCGAGGCGCAAGGACGCCCGTTCCGCCCCTGGCACGTGCCCTTGGCCGACTCGGAGGTGACCACATGATCGCCTGGCTGATCGCGCTCCCCTTCCTCGCTGCCGGATTCTGGGCCTTCCGCACGCTCGCCCGACGCGACGGGAAACACTCAGTCCGATGGTTCCTGGTATCGAACCTGCTGATGCTGACGGGAGCACTCGCCCTCCTGGTCATGGGCCTCGCCGGGGTCGCGCTGGGCGCGCCGGCCCAGGCCGCGGCGGCCGAAACCAACGGGTCCGCCCTCATCGCCGCAGCCATCGCTGTGGCCGGGGCGTCGATCGGCGCGGCCATCGCCGTGGCCTACACCGGCGCCGCCGCGCTGGCCGCGCTCAGCGAACGCCCCGAACTCTTCGGCCGGGCCATGGTCATCGTGGGACTCGCGGAGGGCATCGCCGTCTACGGTCTGGTGGTCGCCATCCTGCTGATCGGAAAGGCATGAGAGATGGGGACCGTCGCGGCCGTCGGTGAGCACATGAGAGTGCGCGGACTCGCCCTGGCCGGTGTCGACGTGTTCGCGGCGGAGCGCGCGGAGGATGTACGTGAGGCCTGGCGGTCGCTTCCGGACGACGTGTCCCTCGTGATCCTCACTCCTGCCGCGGCAGAGGCCCTGGGCCCGGACCTTCCGGACACCCGGTTCCTCACGGCGGTGATGCCGTCGTGATCGCGAGGCGGCCCCGCCCCGGTCGGCGGGCACGGCTGGAGCCGGAACTCGTCCCGGTGCGCGACGCCTTGCTCCGTGCGGCGCACGTCGATGCCGACACCGTCCTGGCGAGAGCGGCCCGAGAGGCGGACGAGCTGGTGGCGGCGGCCCATGCCGAGGCCGCAGCGATCCTGGAACGGGCCCGGCGCCAGGGAGGAGCCGAGGGGGCGGCGGCCGCGAAAGCCCGCCGCACCGCCGCCCGCCAGGCCGCCAGGGAACTCGAACTGGCGGCGGAGTCCGAGGCGTACGCGGACCTGCGTGCCCGAGTACGCGAGGCGGTCCGCCGGGCAGCCGCCGACCGGACCGCCCAGGACCGGCTGAGGCGTCGCGCCCACGCGCTGCTCGGCCCCCAAGCCGCCACAGCCGCCGCTCCGGAAGGCGGGTTGACGGTGGTGGCCCCGGGCCGCCGGGTCGACCTGACTCCGGACACCCTGAGCGACCGGGCCCTTGAGCGGTTCGGAGCGGAAGCGGAGGCCCTGTGGACGCCGTGACCCCGCCGCCCCGGGTACGGCGGGTGGCGGGCCCTCTGGTGGAGGTGGACTACACCGACGGCTTGGCCATGGGGGAGCTGGTCCTCCTGGGCGAGACCGGGCTGACCGCGGAAGTGGTGGCGATCAAGGGCGCGGTGGCCACCCTCCAGGCGTACGAGTACACCGGCGGTCTCGCCCCCGGGCACCCGGCCCGCCGCCTGCGCAAGCCCCTTTCGGTGCGGCTGAGCCCCGGCCTTCTCGGCGGTGTGTTCGACGGTCTGCTCAGGCCCCTCGCCGGAGTCGGCGAGCGACTGTCACCGGGAGCATCCGCGCGACCACCGGGCGAACGGACCTGGGCCTTCAGCCCACGCGCGGCGGCCGGACAGCACGTGACGGAGGGCGGCGTACTGGGGGACCTGGGCGGAGCCGCACCTTCGGTGCCCGTCCGCCTCCTGACACCGCCCGGTTGCAGGGGACCCGTCGACCGCATCGCGCCGGAAGGTCGGTACGGGGAGGACGAGGTGCTCGCGGTGGTCGCCGGGACGCCGGTGCGCATCGCGTCCGAATGGCCCGTACGAGTTCCCCGTCCCGTACGGCAACGCCTCGTCGCCCGCGAGCCGCTCACCACCGGACAGCGGGTGATCGATCTCCTCTTCCCGGTGGCCAGGGGGAGCACGGTCGCCGTGCCCGGCGGGTTCGGCACCGGAAAGACCATGCTGCTCCAGCAGATCGCCAAGTGGTGCGACGCCGATGTCATCGTCTATGTCGGCTGCGGAGAGCGCGGCAACGAGATGGCCGACGTGATAGACGAGCTGTCGCAGCTGGAGGACCCGCGCACCGGCGGCCGGCTCTCCGATCGCACCGTGACCATCGCCAACACCTCCAACATGCCGATGATGGCGCGCGAGGCGAGCGTGCACACCGGGGCCACGGTCGCCGAGTACTTCCGGGACATGGGCCTCGACGCCGTGGTCATCGCCGACTCCACGTCCCGCTGGGCCGAGGCACTGCGCGAGTTCGCCGCTCGCATGGGCCGACTCCCGGCGGAAGAGGGCTACCCGGCCGACCTCGCCTCCGAACTGGCGGCGTTCTACGAGCGCGCCGCCGCCGTCCACACCCTGGGGGACACCACGGGTTCCGTCACCGTCATCGGGGCGGTCTCCCCGCCCGGCGGAGACCTCACCGAACCCGTCACGGCGCACACGGAGCGCTTCGTCCGGTGCCTGTGGTCCCTGGACCGCGACCTCGCGTACGCCCGGCACTACCCCGCCGTGTCCTGGCCCGACTCCTTCTCCCGGGACGCCGCCGTGGCGTCGGCCGGGGACCCCGACGCGGCTGCCGAGCGGCGCGGGAGGGTCGCGGCCCGGCTCGCCGAGGCCGACCGGCTCGCCGGCCTCGTCGAGCTCCTCGGACTCACCGCCCTGCCCCCGCGCGAACGGGTCAGCGTCCTCGGCGGCCGGCTGATCCGTGAGGGCCTCCTCCAGCAGAACGCGCTTTCGCCCCGGGACGCCTACTGCACGTCGCGCAAGACCGCGGCGCTCGCGGACGCCCTTTTGGCCGTGGTCGACCGGTGCCATGCCCTCGTCGACGCCGGAACGGAGGTGGAGACCGTTGAGGCCGTCGACTTCACCCCGGTCCTGCGGGCCCGCGACACAGCCGGGCCGGACGACCCGGCCGCCGTCACCGTGGCCCGCGACACGGTGCTGACACGGCTGGTGGAGCAGGCATGAGCGGCGGCTACGAGATCGAGTACACGGCCGTGCGGGAGCTGCACGGCCCGCTCGTCGTGGTCGAGGGGATCACGGGCGTGGGGTGGGACGAGTACGTCCGGATCACGCTCGACTCGGGCGACCGTCGCCACGGGCTGGTTCTGGAGGTCGACGGGGACCTCGCCGTGGTGCAGGTCTTCGAGGACACCGTCGGGATGAGCCCGGACACCACGCGGATCGCCTTCGCGGGAACGCCGCTGCACGTGCCGGTCGGCGACGGCTGGCTGGGCAGGGTGTGCAACGGACGGGGCGAACCCGTCGACGGCGGGCCGCCGGTCCTGGGCAGGGTCCGGGCGGCGATCGGCGGCACGCCGATCAACCCGGCACGCAGAGAACCCCCGACGGAGCCGGTCCTGACGGGTGTGGCCGCCATCGACGTTCTCGCCACCCTGGTCCGGGGGCAGAAACTGCCCGTCTTCTCCGTCGCCGGACTGCCGCACCTCGAACTCGCGATCCAGGTCGCCGCCCAGTCCTCGTGCGGGGACGAACCGTTCAGCGTCGTCTTCGCCGGAATGGGCCTGACCCACGCCGACGCCGCCCTCGTCCGCGAAGGGCTCGCGGAACGCTCGGCCGACGGCGAACTGGTGCTGCTGCTGAACGCCGCGGACGACCCGGTGATCGAGCGGCTCCTGACACCACGGCTCGCCCTCACCGTCGCCGAGGACCTGGCATTCCGCGGCGGCCGCCACGTACTCGTCGTCATGAGCGACATGACGGCCTACGCGGAAGCACTGCGCGAGGTCTCCGCCGCCCGGGGAGAGGTCCCCGCCCGGCGCGCCTACCCCGGCTATCTGTACAGCGACCTGGCCTCGCTGTACGAGCGCTGCGGAAAGATCCGAGACCGCCCGGGATCGGTCACCGTCGTTCCGGTGCTCACCATGCCGGCCGGAGACGTCACCCATCCCGTCCCCGACCTCACCGGATACATCACCGAAGGCCAGATCGTGTTGTCGAACGCGATCCACGCCCAGGGCGTCTACCCACCGGTCGACGCGCTCGCCTCGCTCTCCCGACTCATGCGCAAGGGTGCGGGGGCGGGCCGCACGCGCGAGGATCATCTTCCGGTCGCCGGGCAGTTGATCGCCGCGCTCGCCCGGGCGAGACAGGTGCGGGAGCTCGCCGATCTGATCGGCGAGCAGGCCCTGAGCACCGTCGACCGGAGGTACCTGGACCTGGAACAGGCCTTCCTGCGCCGCCTTCTCTCCGAGCTGCCCGGCGAGCCACGGTCCCTGAACGAGGCCCTCGACGAGGCGTGGCAGGTGCTCCTGACGCTGCCCGACGGCGAACTAGGGATGCTTCCGGAAGCCCTGCTCGTGACCAGGAGGGCATCAGCCGACACGGAGGGGGAGGACGGATGAGCGGGCGGCGAGTCCCACCGGGCCGGGCGGGTCGCCTGCGCCTGCGCCTGCGTCTCGACACCGCGCTGAGAGGAGCCGACGTACTGGAGCGCAAGCTGCTGTTCCTGATGGACCGGGAACGAGCGCTGCGGCAGGCCGAGGAGGCCGCGGCCCGACTCTGGACGTCCCGGCTTCACGAGGCCGAGACGTGGCTGCTGCGCGGCACGCTGCTGAGCGGTGAGCAGGCCCTCGCCCAGGCGGCCACCGTCGACCGGGCGACGGTCACGATCGCGTACACGACCACCATGGGCGTACGGCACCCCGCCGGTGTGACCTGCGCACCCGCCGCCCGCTCACCGGATGATCCGACGCCCCGCAACAGCGCGCTGGTCCGGGCCGAGGCGGCCTACCGCGACGCGGTCACGACGGCGGCCGAGTACGCGGCCGCGCGCGAGGCCACCCGCCGCGTGGCCGCCGAAGTCCGCAGGACGCGGCAGCGCGTCCGCGCGCTGCGCCACCACTGGATCCCCCGGCTGAGCGGGGAGCTGACCGCCGCCGAACAGAGCCTGGAGCAGACGGAACACGAGGAATCCGTCCGCAGACGGTGGGCCTCCGCATCCGGACCAGCGGCGGCCACGGGTTCGAGACGCGTCTGAAGGTGGGAGAACACCATGCGGCCGACGTTCGTTCTGGGGCGGATCGCAGGGGTCCGCATCGGAGTCCACTGGAGCGTTCTGCTCATCTTCGCCGTGATCGCGTTCGGGCTCGCGGAAAGCCGCCTCCCCGAGTCCCAACCGGGCCACGGATGGCTGGCGTACTGGGCGGTCGGGCTGCTGACCGCCCTGGTCTTCTTCGCCTCTCTGCTCGCGCACGAGCTGGCGCACGCGATTCTCGCCCGACGGAACGGGGTCGAGGTGGACGACGTCGTCCTCTGGCTGCTCGGTGGCGCGGCACGGCTCAAGGCGGAGGCGCCGAACCCCGCGGCGGAGCTGCGGATCGCGGGCGTCGGCCCCCTGGTGAGCCTCCTTCTGGGAGCGCTCTGCACGCTTGTCGCGTGGCTGCTCGACACGACCTCCGCGCCGGGACTGGCCGTCGAGGCGGTGGCCTGGCTCGCGGCGATCAACATCCTGCTGGCGGTGTTCAACGTCATCCCCGCAGCCCCGCTCGACGGCGGGCGCCTGCTGCGCGCCTTCCTCTGGTGGCGAACAGGAGACCGGCTTCGGGCGACCGCAGGGGCGACCGCGGCGGGACGCGCCTTCGGCTGGTTGCTGATGACGGTGGGCCTGTTGCTGTTCCTCCGGGGGGACGCCGGCGGGGGACTGTGGCTGGCGATGATCGGCTGGTTCCTGGCCGCCACCGCAACCATGGAGGGACAGCAGGCGCACCTGCGGGGCGTCCTCGCGGGCGTTCCGGTGCGACAGGCCATGACGCCGGACCCGATCACGGTGCCCGCCGGCCTCACGGTCGCCGACTTCCTGGGTGGTCCCCGGTACCGGTACCGCCATTCGGCCTTCCCGGTGACCGGCGACGACTCCGCGCCCATCGGTCTCATGACACTGGACCTGGCCAGGAGGGTGCCAGAGGAACGGCGGCACGCCGTGACGGTGGAGCAGGTCATGCTGCCGCTGTCGCGGGTCACCGTCGTCGCCGCGAACGATCCCCTCGCCGATCTGCTGCCCAGCGTCGCGCCGGGCGCGGAGCACCGCGTTCTGGTGGTCGACGAGGACAGGCTGGTCGGCATCGTCTCCGCCTCGGATGTCAGCCGCACCGTCACGTGGCTGATGACGAGTCAGCCGCGCGGGCGCGGCGGCACGGGAACGTAGCGTCCCCACGTCGGCGTCCAGGCGTGGACAGCCGCCCCGCGCCCCGATCGCCGCACCGTCCCAGCCCGAGCCGCACCGGACATGGAGGAGGAGCCAATGGTTTCCGTGCGGATCCTGTACGCCTCCGAGCATCACTCCACGCAGGAGATCGCCTCGCGGATCGGCACTCGGCTGAGCACTCACGGTCACCGCGTCGAAGTCCGGGCGCTGGACGCGGACCCCGGCGGGCCGTGGGTCGACCAGGCTGACGCGCTGAGCTGCCCGCACCGGTTCCGCAGAGTGACGCCACTCGATGGCCGACCGGCCCCGTTGTGCTTTTCGTGGAGGGCCGACCGGCCCTCCACAGTGCCCTGACCGCTCATGCACCGCCTTCCACAAGGGAGGCGAGTGCGGCGTCGAGGCGGCGAGCCGCCTCGTCCGCGACGGGCGCCATGGCGTCGACGCCGGTGAGAGCGACCATCGTGGAGGGGTCGATCGCCTGCACGATCACCTGGTCGCCGTCGGTGCGGACCACGACGTTGCAGGGCAGCAGCAGGCCGACCGAGCGGTCGGCGTCCAGTGCCTGACGGGCGAGCGGGGGGTTGCACGCTCCGAGGATCAGGTACGGCTCCATGTCGTGGCCGAGCTTCGCCCTGAGCGTGGCCTGGACGTCGATCTCGGTCAGGATGCCGAAGCCCTGGTCTGCCAGCGCGCGGCGGACGGCTTCCACCGTTTCCTCGAAGGTTCCCGCCGGCTTGACGGTGTGGTCGTACGGCATGGTCTCCACCTCACTGTTGCTGCTGCACGGGCGGGCCGGGCCGCCCATGCAGCAGCATGATGCCCTGACCGCACCCGTCCGGGCGCGAACCACTCCGACGGGGGCAACGCGGTTCGTGTCGGGGTGCGACCGAGGGGATTCGACAAGGCCGTCGCGCAGCGGAGTGACACCTGCGGTCCTGCCGGAAAGAGGCCTGACCAGGGCATTCCTCGTGGCATCGGGTCGATTCCTCAACCGGTTGCCGTCCGGGCCCGCGCGTGGCCAGGAGCGTTCCCCGGCGGACCTGACAGCCCCCGACAAGGGCCGTTCGGCCCCTGCGGGTCTCGTGGATCGAAGGAAGACTGGATGACGAGCGACAGGCGGTGGCTGGAGCCGAGCTCGGGCCCGGGGCGTCTATGGCATCCGTGTACGACGGACCGCCGGCCCACGCCCGCCCCGGCACACGGGGCGAGGAATCCCCCGTGGCCCGGTCGGCTCATGAACTCCTACTTGATCAGGAGATGCAGGAACGGGCCAGCCACGTGAACTCCTCCTCGTAGCGGAGGTCATCATGAAGCGAAACACGGCACAACCCCTTCTGGACGTGCAGGTGGAGACCCGGGGTGAAGTGTCCGCCGAGGATGCCGCCTACGCCCGGGACAAGGTGCGCACGACATCCAGGCAATCCTCCTTCAGCCGGCCGGCTGATCAGTGGTGTGGGTTCGCACCCGTCCGCATGGCGTCAGCTGTCCGTAGCTCCACGAGCGGTTGAGGGCACCGGACAAGGCAGGCCTATGGGCGCCGAGCGCGTCACACCTCGATCGAGGGCTTCGTACGTGATGCCGAGGGAGCCGTCCGGTCGTACGGGCGGGCAACCGAAGCCCGAGCCATGCGCCGAGGAGGCGAACGTGGGAGAGCAGGAGGAGGTCCTGGCGCGGACGGTCGGCGTGGTGATGCGCCCCGCAGTGGTCCAGGTCGACGTCGGTGAGACGGTGCTCGTGGCGTGGGAGCTGCTGCGGAGGTCGGGTGCCCGCCACCTTCCGGTGGTGCGTCCGGACGGTCGCTGTGCCGGCCTGCTGGAGAGAGCCGATGTGGCGGTTGCGTGTGGGGCTCCCGCCGTTTCGCTGTCGGAACTGCGGGTGGATGAGCTCCTCCGGGGGCACGGGCCGGCGCTCGTCCACGTGGAGCAGACTGTACGCCACGCTGTCGGCCTCATGACGTACACCGAATCCGACGCTCTTCCGGTGCTGGCTGAAGACGGGCGTCTTGCCGGGGTGCTGACGGCTGCCGACATCGTCGCGGCCCTCGCCGGCCACCCGGTGCGGAAGGAGCCGGCGGACCGTCGCCCACAGGCCGGCACGGTGCTGCCCGGGCTGCCGCCTCGACGGGGCTACCGTGGCACGGCTGTTCCCTGACCGCCGGAGGCGACGCGCGAGGGAGGCGAAGCGTGGACAGTGCCGCCGCACGCGGTGGGTATCGCGGAGTTCCGCACACGGCGGACCTGCGGGTGGAGGCATGGGCCCCCACGCGCGAGGAGTGCCTGGCGCAGGCGGTGCGAGGCGTCTGCGCTTCGTTCCTGGACGTGTCCGGGGCGACCGTCGTCCGCCGGCGGGAGGTCGACGTGCGGGCGGACCGGGACGAGGACGTGCTGGTCGCCCTGCTGGAGGAGGTTGTGTACCGCCTCGACACGGACAGCGAGGTCCCGATCGACGCGGAACTGGCCCCCGTCGACGGCGGCGTGAGGGGCGTTCTGTGGATGGCCGACGCAGGGGCGCTGCCCGTGACGGGTGCCGCGCCGAAGGCCGTCACGCTCCACGAGCTGGCCATGACCCGCGGGACGGACGGCTGGACGTGCGCGGTGACGCTCGACGTGTGACTCCCCGCTCTGTCCGGGAGACACGTCCGCACCTCAGTCTGCTCGGTCCTTGCGCAGGAACCGGCGCAGCCGGTGCAGCGGCCACGGCGAACACCTCGTCGAAGTCCGCGTCGATGCCGGGTCGCTTGCCCAGCAGTCGGGTCGTGGGGTGACCGATGACGTTGACGTGGGGTTCTCGCAGGCACGGACGATCCGCCGGGTCATGGCCGCCCGGTCGAGGCCGAAGTGGGAGTGTACGGAAGCCACGCAGAGGTCGAAGCCGGCGAGGAACGCATCGGGCCAGTCCACCTCGCCGTCCGGACCGATGTCGAGCTCGGTGCCGTGCAGGAGTCGCATGCGGTGGTGCCGGCCGTCCACTGACCGTACGTGCTCGCGCCGGGCGCCATGAACCGGGCCGAGCGGTCGGCGGCGACGAGGACGTCGAGGTCGCCGATGGTCTCCTTCATGCGGCGCAGCGACCCCGCGTAGGTGCAGTCCTGGCAACCGTTGATCCCGGACAGCGTCGTGACGATGTCCTCGGCGGTCTCCATGGCGGTGCCGATCAGGATGCGCCCGCCCGCCCGCCGCACGAGGGTGATGCGTGCAGGATGTTCGCCTCGGTCTTCCCCCCCCGAATCCCCGCAGATCACGCAGCCTCTCTGCCTTGACGGCACCGGCCGGCTCGTCCACCGAGGAGATGTGCAGATCTTCGTAGAGCGCCATCGCCTTCCTGGGGCCGAGAGTGGGGATGGTCATGAGTTGCCGCACCCCGGCCGGGATCCGGGCCCGTCGCTCCTCGACCACCGCGACCTTGCCGGTGCGGAAGTACTCGACGACCTTGTCGGCGATGGACCTGCCGACACCCGGGATCTCCCGCAGACCGGCGGCGTCGAGGTGGGAGACATCGGCGGAGTGGCCGCCGATCGCGCGGGCCGCCTTCTCGTGGGCGCGCGCCTTGAAGGCCTCGCCTCCGGTAATGGCGATGAGGTCCGCGTACTCCTGAAGGAGCGCCTCGACCCCTTCGTTGGGCCGGACCACGTCTTCCAGTCCAGGAACCGGCCGCTCGCCGCGCTCCCGGTGCGCGAAGCCGTAACGCCGAGGGTCTACTGGAAGTCAGGGGCCCGGGAAGGGACGACGGGCATGGACATCACCCTGGTGGAAGAGACTCCTGTCCGGTTCCGTATCGAGCGGCAGGGACCGATGCGGGTGCCCGGGGTCGTCTTCGCGACGCGACGCCTCCTGCCGCAGGCGGCCGGGGACAAGGCACTGCAACAGGTGGCCAACGTGGCGACCCTGCCGGGCATCGTCCGCGCCTCGTACGCCATGCCCGACGTGCACTGGGGATACGGTTTCCCGATCGGAGGCGTGGCCGCCACGGACGTCGACGCGGGCGGAGTGATCTCGCCCGGCGGTGTCGGGTTCGACATCTCCTGCGGCGTCCGGCTGCTCGCCGCCGGCATCGACCGCGGCCCGCTGGAACCACGGATGCGACGCCTGATGGACATCCTTGGCGACACCATCCCGCGCGGCCTGGGGCCCGGCGGACTCTGGAAGATGTCCGGACGCCCCCAGCTGGAGGAGCTCATGGTCGCCGGGGCCGCGTACGCCGTCGCGCGAGAGCGGGGCGTGCCCCGCGACCTTGAGCGATGCGAGGACGGCGGGACGTTGCCGGGGGCCGATCCGTCGCAGGTGGGGCAGCGGGCGGTGGACCGCGGACTTCGGCAGGTGGGCAGCCTGGGTTCGGCCAATCACTTCCTGGAGGTGCAGGCCGTGGACCGGGTGTACGACGAGCGGACCGCGTCCGCCTTCGGTCTCCACGCCGGCCAGGTGTGCGTCATGATCCACTGCGGTTCACGCGGACTGGGACACCAGGTGTGCAGCGACCACGTCCGCGTGATGGACCAGTCCCTGCGCTCCTTCGGCATCGAGCTGCCGGACCGGCAGCTGGCCTGCGCGCCTGCCGTCTCCCCGCCGGGCAGCGCCTATCTGGGGGCGATGGCCGCCGCCGCGAACTACGGGCGCGCGAACCGTCAGCTGCTCACGGAGGCAGCGCGCCAAGCCTTCACCGTCGCCGCCGGGGTGGGCCTCGACCTCGTCTACGACGTCTCCCACAACCTGGCGAAGATCGAGAGCCACGACGTGGACGGGGTACGGCGCCGGTTGTGCGTCCACCGTAAGGGCGCCACCAGGGCCCTGCCGCCCGGCCACCCGGACCTGCCGGACGATCTCGCCGAGGCCGGGCAGCCCGTCCTCGTCCCCGGCACGATGGGCACGGCCTCGTACGTGATGGCCGGCGTCGCCGGTAACCCCGCCTTCTGGTCCTCCGCCCACGGCGCCGGCCGCGTCTGGAGCCGACACCAGGCGCTGCGCCGGGTACGTGGCGAGGAACTGCACGAGGAGTTGGAGTCGCACGGCATCGCGGTCCGGCCGAAGTCCTGGCGTGCGCTCGCCGAGGAGGCGCCCGACGCCTACAAGGACGTCGACGCCGTGGCCGCCGCGACGGAGGACGCCGGCCTCGCACGGCTGATCGCCCGTCTGGTGCCGCTCGGGGTCGTCAAGGGATGAAACTGCCGGGGCATGGTCAGGCCCCGCGTGAACGGGTGTTCGCGGAGGGCGGCCCGGGTGGTTCCTCGAGCACGCTCCAGGCGACCGGCCCCAGGAGGTCTCCCAAGCGCTGGAAGACGTCGATGAGCATGTCGTCCACGGTGAGGACGCCCACGACTCGGTGGTCCTCCAGAACGGGCAGGCGCCGGACCCCCGCCCTGCGGAAGGTCCGGTAGGCCGTATGGATGTCGTCGGCGACGTTCACCGTGATCACGGGTGAGGTCATCACCGAGTCGATCGCCTCGCTCGCGTCGAGGCCCCTGGCGAGGGCGGCCAGCGCGAGGTCGCGGTCGGTGACGATGCCGCGGAGGGCGCCGCCCTCGGTGACGATCACGGAACCGACCCCGTACTCGGCCATCTCGCGGGCGACTTGTCGCAGCGGTGTGCCCATGGGCACGGATACAGCCGGATGGCTCATTGCCTCGGTGATCCTCATCGACAGGCCCTTACAGTCCCTGGGACAGCAGCAGTTCGTGCGCCAGCCGGGCACCGTGTGCCGCTTGCTTCTCCCGCTCGACGTCCTCCGAGGGGATCTCCTCCAGCCCTTCGGCCAGCGCTTTGACGGCCTGGGCCAGGACCTGCACCTGGGTCTCCAGGATGCGCAGCCTCTCGTGCTCGTTCGGGGCGATGTTCTCGGACATCACGTCTCCTTTCGCGGGGGAACGGGGGAGGGCTCTCCCGTTCGACGGGGTGGGTCGTGCCGTGGGCCTGGTACGGGTTCGTCGCAGCGATGTCCTGCGCGTCTTCCGTTGCTAGTCCGGGGCCATGTAGGGGCGGCGGAAGACCAGGCGGCCGGTGCCGTGCGGGCGTACGGCTGCCAGCGCCTGGGAGACCGCGGCCTCCAGGGGGCCGCTGGTGTCGATCGCGACGGCCTCGGCCCACGGAGGCTCCCGCTCCGCCATGGCGAGCACCACGCCGAGGTCCGCGTCGGACGGTCCGGCGGAGCGGGTCTCCAGGCGGGCCGCCGTCGTCTCGTCCGGGACCCGGCAGTGCAGGGCCACGAGGTCGGCGCTGGTGCGTTCGGCCACGCGGTGTGCGGCTTCGCGCTGTGCGGCGTTCGACCAGGTGGCGTCGAGGACGACGGACTCGCCGCGGGACAGCAGCGCCGCTGCGCGCTCCAACAGGGCGGCGTACGTCCGGTCGGTCCACTCGGGTGTGTACAGGCCCTCGCCGTAGGGGGCCGCAGCGGACTGGTCCACCGGGATGCCGGCGAGTTCCTTGCGGAGGCGGTCGCTGCTGAGGAGCGTGACGCCCAGGCGGTCGGCCAGCGCACCGGAGACGGTGGACTTGCCGCTACCGGGGAGTCCTCCCACGAGGGTCAGGCCGACGGCGGAGGCGCGCAGGTGCCGCAGGGTCGAGGAGATCAGCCGCCTTGCGGTGAGGTCGGCGTCGGGCGCGCCCTGGCGGGCCTGGATCAGGGAGACCTTGGCGCGGACGAAGGCGCGGTAGGCGACGTAGTGGTGCCGCAGCGTCGGCGGCGCGGGGTCGGCGGAGTACTCGCTGTAGCGGGCGAGGAAGAACGCTGCCAGATCCGAGGCGTCGAGCTGTTCCAGGTCCATGGCGAGGAAGGCGGCGTCGTCCAGGCCGTCGACGTAGCGCAGGTGGTCGTCGAACTCCAGACAGTCCAGCACCCGGGGGCCGTCGTCGAGGCAGAAGACGTCCTCGGCGAGCAGGTCGCCGTGCCCGTCGACGATGCGGCCCTGCTCGATGCGCATGTCGAACAACGGCTCACGCCCGGCGAGATAGCGGCGGACCAGTTGCTCGATCTCCGCCACCTCCTCCAGCACGCGGTCTTCCACGGCCATCTCACGCACCTGCGCGAAGCTCGCCTCCCAGCGCGCGGACAGGGCGTCCCGGGTGCCCTGCGCGTCCGAGTCCGGCGTGCGGGGTGCGCTCGCGTGGCGGGTGGCGAGCAGCCGGGCGACGGCCCGTAGGGCATCGTCGACGACCATGCCCTCTCGTACGAGCCGGGACAGGCGGCGCTCGGTGGGCATGCGGCGCATCGCCACGAGCGGCTCGGGTGCCTCCGCGCCGGGGACGCGGATCTCGCCCACGCCCAGGTAGACGTCCGGGGCGAAGCGGCGGTTGAGAGCGACCTCCCGCTCGCATGCGGCCCGCCGTGCCTCCACGGTGCTGTAGTCCAGGAACTTCAGGTCGACCGGCTTCTTCAGCTTGTAGGCACGATCGCCGACGAAGAACACGACCGCCGTGTGGGTCTCGCGCACCTCCGCCCGCGGGAGCGCGCCGGTGTCAGGGACCACGTCAGGCCGGAGGGTGGCAGTGTGCTCCTGGCGCGCTGTCGCCGTCAGCTCGTTCAACGGGGTCGGCTCAGTCATGGGGGACGACGGCGACGGGGCAGCGCGCGTGGTGCAGGGCGGCATGGGCCACGGGACCGAGGCGTGGTGCGAGCGGGGGACGGTGCTTGCGCCGGCCGACGACCAACAGTTCGGCACCCTCTGCGGCGCGCACGACAGCCTCGGCCGGGCTTTCGAGCCGGACGGCGTCGACCGGCTCCACGCCGGGGAACCTCTCGCGCCAGGGGCGGAGGACTTGAGCGAGCTCCTTCCCCGCGCCCTCCGTGATCTCCTTGGTGACCTCGTGGTCCACTCCCCACGGCGTGTGCGCATGGAGCGGCAGACTTCGGCCGTGGACGACCTGGAGGGGCACGCCGCGGGCTGCGGCGGCCTCGAAGGCGAAGGCGAGCAGGTCGTCACAGGGGCCGTGCAGCTTCAGCGCGACCACGACGCCGCCGGTGTCGGGCGCCGTGCCCTTTTCGCGGGCCTCGGGACGGACCAGGACCACGGGCCGCGTGCCCCGTGCCACGACGGCCATGCTGACGGAGCCGAGGAAGTAGCTCTCGGCGGACGTCAGGCCGCGCGAACCCAGCACGGTCAGCTCGGACTCCGATGCCGCCTTCACCAGGGCGTCCTGCGCGTCGTCGGCGACCAGGTTGCCGACGATCACGAGGCCCGGGTGGCGGGCCTGGAGTTCCGCCTGCGCCTTGTGCACGAGACGCTTCGCCCAGTAGTTCTGATCGATCTCCGACGCGGCGTGGACCGGCTCGGGCGCGAGCATGGGCCAGGCATGCATCAGGCGCAGCGTCACCTTGCGCCGCTCCGCCTCGTCCGCGGCCCAATAGGCGGCGGCCATGCTCTCGGGTGAGCCGTCGAGGCCGACCGTGACGACTGGCTCCATGGCACCTGTCTCCCTCTCGTACGACGCCGCGGGGAGGGGCACGCGAGCGTCGGCGCCTGAGCACCGGAGCACGCCCCTTCCTCTCGTTCGAGGAGTACCCCAGATCGTCCGGCCGCGCATGCGGGCCGCGATGTGACCCGGCTCGGGAGCACCGGGGCATCGCAGCTGTGCGCCGGAGGGCCGACAGGTCCCCGGAAGCAGTGCCCCGTTCGGCCCTGTTACGGGCCCGTCCGGCACTCGGACGGCACGCCTGCGGGCGCCAGCGTGGGGATGACAGGTCGATCCACGATGCAAGGAGCGAACGATCATGTCAACGGACATGGAACGCCGTCGCGGCCGCTTCCCCGAGTTCCCCGACGTCAGGGATTGGTTCGGCGACCTTCCCCGCTTCCCGATGTGGCGCACGGCCTTCGGCCGGCACGCCATCCCGATCGAGGTGACGAGCGGGGAAGGACAGTACGTGCTGAAGGCGGAGCTGCCCGGGGTGGACCCCGACAAGGACATCACGATCACTGTGGAAGGCGACGTGCTCACGGTCAGCGCCGAGCACGAGGAGAGCAGCGAGACGAAGGACCACTCCGAGTTCCGCTACGGCTCCTTCGA
This sequence comes from Streptomyces sp. NPDC002825, assembly GCF_040295385.1. Classification (NCBI taxonomy): domain Bacteria; kingdom Bacillati; phylum Actinomycetota; class Actinomycetes; order Kitasatosporales; family Streptomycetaceae; genus Streptomyces; species Streptomyces sp. NPDC002825. The sequence continues at coordinate 28,581 of NZ_JBEOVH010000019.1, read as the reverse complement.
GCGCGCGGTGCGCCTGCCGGAGACGATCAACCCCGAGGACGTGAAGGCCGAGTACGCCGACGGCATCCTCACCGTCAGCGTCTCCATCCGCCAGCCTCAGGAGACCCGCTCCCACACCGTTCCCGTGACCCGCGCCGGAGAGTCCGGCGGGGCGGAATCCACCGCATGAAACCCCGTTGCATCCCGGATCCACCCCTGCGCGCCGACACCATCACACCGCGCCGAGCCCGTGGGGGCCCGGCGCGGGCCCCCCACCTGGAGCCCTGCCATGCGCGACGGACCGATACCGACTCCCGGACAGCCGCAGCGGCCCTGGCACGACGGCCGGAACGGCGACCCTGCCGGTCCGGACGTCAATCCCCTGCGCCGTCCCTGCGACCGGACCCGTACCCGCTGGCACGTCGGCCTCGCCCTCGCGCTGCTCGTCGCCCTGATCTCCGGTGTGATCGTGGGTGCCCGCATGTGGAGCGGCGCGGGACGTACCGCCCGTGCCGAGGCCGCCCACCGCCATGAGACCACCGCGACCACCCTCGCCCGCGCCACAGGAGTGGCGACGGCGGCCCGCTTCGGCAGACCCGCCACGTCCGTCGACGCCTCCTGGCGCGCCCCCGACGGCACACCGCGCACCGGCAAGGTCGCCGTCGAGCCCCGTACCGCCGAAGGCACCAAGGTGACGATCTGGGTCGACGACGCCGGAGCGGTCACCCGTGCCCCGCGCAGTACGGCCGAAGGGCGGTTCGGCGCCGCCGTCGGCGGTACGTTCGTCGCCGGGGCGCTCGCCCTGACCGCCGCCGGCGTGGTCGGCCTGCGTCTGCGGCGCGCCGAGGCCGCCACCCTGGACGACTGGGAGAGCGAGTGGGCCGTCGTCGAACCGCTGTGGACCCACCGTGGGCGTACATGAACCGGTCCGGAGTAGTGAGTACCGTGCGGTGTCCTCGGCAGCCGGCACCCCTGGTCGCCGAGAGCCCTCTCGGGAGCGACCATGAGAGCCGAGGGGGCGTGCCTGACCTTCGGGACGTGTCCAGAGAGACGGACGCGGAAGGACCCTGCTGGCCGTACAGGGTTCGCGGGAGGAAAGTGTCGAAACGGCGGTCGTCGCGGGAGATGTCTGGGCCCGCGGCGTCCCCATCTGCCGCCTTCCGGCTTCCCCGGGCGGGCATGTCACCACCGTCGAGGGCGCGGGGGAGCCGAGCCCGGGGCGGGCCCTGCTGGAGGCAGATCGACTCTCTGCGGAGTCCAACGGCGAGGAGGAGTGTGGTGCTGGAGTTCGAGACCAGGTTGGTGACTTTTGCGGACGACCGCCGACTCGCGTACGCCGAGTTCGGCGATCTCAGGGGTCGGCCCGTCCTCCATCGCCACGGAGGCCTGATCGGGCGGCTCGATGTCGTCAGCGCGGCGGATGAGGCTCACGCCCTCGGGATCCGTCTCGTCTCGCCGGACTGGCCCGGCGTCGGCCGCTCCGATCCCAAGCCGGGCCGGACGACCCGGGATTGGGCCTCGGACGTGGCACAGTTGGCCGACGAGCCCGGGATCGAGCGCTTCTCCGTCTATGGCTGCTCGATGGGAGGCCAGTACGCGCTTGCGTGTGCGGCGGTCCTGGGTGCGAGGGTGGACCGGGTGGCGTTTGCTTCTGGGGCGGTGTCGTCGGACGGCCCGGACGCTCTCGCCGAGCTGAACCGCGGCGATCGTGCCACCGTGCGGTCAAAGGGCAGGGAACTCGGTCGGTACGTGTCAGCGCTGATCGTAGCCATGGGCGCCGTACAGGCGGACGAAGTGGGCCGCCGTGACCGTCGCGCGGAGCGCCAGGCCGTGGGCCTGCCGCTCGTACAGCTCTACGTGTTCCCGTCCGCCCGGGCCGATGGGCTGGACGAGCCGGCCACCGGTCCGCAGCTGCGCGACCAGCGGCTCCGGTACCTCGGGGAAGGCGGCGCAGACGATGACGGCGTCATACGGTGCACGGGCCGGCATACCGAGGGTTCCGTCGCCGAGGACGATCGTGGTGTTCTCAATGCCCTGCGCGGCGAGTCGGCGGCGGGCCTCCTCGACCAGATCCGGCCAGCGTTCGACGCTGACCACGTACGCGGCGAGACGGGCCAGCAGCGCGGTCTGCCAGCCGTAGCCGGTGCCGATCTCCAGGACGCGTTCGCTGCCGGTGAGGCCGAGTGCGGACACCATCATGGCGACCAGTGAGGGCTGGGTGGTCACCTGGTCGCGCGGGAGCGGTACGGGCGTATCCCGGTAAGCGGACGCCACGTGCTCGGCGGGCACGAACTCCGCCCGTGGGGTGCCCCGGACAGCCTTGAGCAGCCGCTCGTCCGTGACCCCTGCGGCACGCGCCGCTCGGACCAGATCCTCTGGAGACGACGCGTGCGTCATGGGCGAACCTCTTCCATGCTCCCAGAGTCCGCTCGCGGACCGTCCCTCGCTACTCAATCGGTCTCCCCAGTGAGGCCACCTGCCCGGTCCGTCGGTCTCGCGTCCTCGTCCCGATTCCCTCCTCCATGTCACGTCGAGGACCTTCCAGGCGAGTTACCAGGGGCCGGAGGGGTTCGTGCAAGGCGCGACGCTGATCCTGTCCGAGGAACTCTTCCGGAACGACGTCAAGATCGGACACAACGGCGGGGTGTGCACCGTGTCCGCCACCCGCCCGGACGGTACCGGCGATGCCCGGTGCACCATCACCTCTGCCCTGCCCGACGGGGACATCGCCTTCCAGGGCTTGTTTCCCGTTGCCGCCGGACAGGTGGGAGGTGTCACCAGGGCCGTGCCGGCCGGGGACTTCGAAGCCGCCACCACCGGCGGCCCCGGCCGCTGTCGCACAGCGAGAGGGTTCATGCACGGCCACCCCGTCGACGAGCGGACCACGCGAGTGGAGGTCCACGTGATCAGGTGGGCGCGTCCTGCTCTCACGCTCGCCGCTGCTCGAGGACGGACGGTCCGATCCGCAGTCCTTCCTCGGCGGTGACCGCGGGATGGGTCGCCACCTGGAAACCGTCCCCCCATGTCAGGCCGATGTCCAGGACGGGCGCGAAGTCATCGGCTTCGAAGATCACGACGATCGCCGCGTCCTCGGAGGCTGTCCGGTACTCGCCGCGGCGGTGATTCCGCTCAGGAGCGTAAGCGTGGCTGCCCGCTGCCGTATGTGGACGCCGACAGGCCCGGCCGCGGACACGGCGGTGACGGCGTGTCCGCGGACGAGAAGGACGTCCCCAAGGGGGACCGCCGAAGCTGGCAGCATTCGCCCGTCACGCCGGGACTTCTCGCACCAGGTTCAGTGAAGCTCCGAAGGCGCCTACCTCGTACCGGAACCCGTCAGCCCTTGGGGCGTTCGGTTGCGACGACATCACCGAAGGCGCGGCGGTCACGGTCCACAAGCGTTCCGGACGGTGGTCGCCATGGGAGGCCTCGGTGAGTCGACCGAGGTGGGGACGGCCTGTCGCCTTGAGGTGCTCGTCCCCGATGTCCCTACCGGCCGGGGCTCCTACAAGGTGGAGACCACTCACCGAGGGCTCTCCAGATCAGCGAGGAGGACGCGATGAGTGGAGCTTTCGGAGGCACCCTGAAGCGCACCATGGAGTGCCCGAGCGCTCGCGCTTTCACGTGTGCGGGGTGCGGAGGGCGAGGATGGCCATGTCGTCGTGGCCGTCGCTGGGGTGGTGGTCGGCCAGGGCGTCGACGAAGTCCTGTAGGGGCAGGCCGATGTAGGCGATGGCGAGTTCGGCGAGTCGGTCCAGGCCGTCGTCGATGGGGTGGGCGGGGTGCTCGACGAGTCCGTCGGTGTAGAAGACCACGGTGGCTCCTGGCGGCAGCGGGTGGGTGTGGTCGGGGCGGTGCTGTTCGGTGTTCACGGCCAGGGGGAGACCGGGCTCGGCGAGGAGGTACCGCGTCTGCCGGTCGGGGGTGATCAGGAGCGGGGGGAGGTGGCCGGCGGTACTCCAGTGCAGGGTCCAGCCGTCTTGTGCCGGTTCGATGCGGGCGAGGCATGCGGTGGTGACGGGCAGGTCGGTGATGGCGTGCAGGGTGCGGTCGAGCTGCTTCAGGACGGAGCTGGGCGGGGTGAGGCGGTCGTAGAGCAGTGCGCGGAGCATGCTGCGGGTCTGGGCCATGGCCGCGGCGGCGTGCAGGTCGTGGCCGACGACGTCGCCGATGACGACGGCGCAGGCGTTGTCGGGCAGCCAGATGGCGTCGTACCAGTCGCCGCCGAGATGGCCGGGGGCGGTGGCGGGGCGGTAGACGGCGGCTCCGGTGAACGGGTGGAGGTCGGGCAGGGTGGGCAGCAGGAGTCGCTGGAAGTGTTCGGCGCTGTCGCGGACCTGTTCGAACAGGCGCATGTTCTCGATGGCGATGCCGGCGGCGCCGGCCAGGGTGACGACGATGTCCTCGTCCTCGCGGTCGAAGGGGCGGCCGTCACGGCGCTCGGACAGGTACAGGTCGCCGTAGATCGTTCCCCGCACGCTGATGGCGACCCCCAGCAGAGTGCGCATCGGCGGGTGGCCGGGCGGGAAGCCGACGGAGGTCGGGTGGGAGGCGATGTCGTCGACCCGCAGGGGCCGGGGGTTGCGGATCAGATGCCCGAGAACACCGCGCCCGCGGGGGAAGTCGGTTCCGGACAGGTCGGCGCGCTCGGACTCCGACAGTCCGGCGGTGATGAACTGCTCCAACTCCTGACCGGCCTCGTCCAGCACGCCCAGTGCCCCGTAGCGGGCTCCGGTCAGGTCCATGGCGGTGGTGACGAACCGGTGCAGCACCGCCGGCAGGTCCTCTTCCTGGCTCAGGGCCAGGACCGCGTCGAGCAGGCTCTGCAACCGGTCCTTGGCCTTCGCCAGGTCCCGCAGCTTTCCGGCGATCGCCTCCAGCTGGGCATCCAGTCGCAGCCGCAGGTCGGGAAGAGACGCCTGCTCCGACTCCTCGCCATCCGTCATCACGCGGCCGTTCGATGCCCGCGGGCGGCGGCTCTGGGCCTGCGGGAACCGGTGTTCGCCCTGCCGGTGACCGACTCGAACGCGAGCAGATGGGCGGGACAGGAGGAAGGCAGCGGCTGCATGTGAGGCATCGTGCCAGGCCGGACACCCGGTGACGGGCGTTGACGCGGAGCGTGTCCCGCGCCGGGCAGGGCGTCGGCTGCCCGGACCGGCCGTATGAGGCGTGATCAGCGGACGCGACCGTGTCGCTGGGGAACCGCGGCGGGAGGCCGGGAGGCGCGGGGCGTTCCGTGTGGCGGGGCGGGCGGAGGAACTGCGAGCTCAGCGGCAGTGTCGGCGAGTTGGGAGAGGACGCCATGGGCGACCCCGGCGGACAGGCGGATGACCTGACCCATGTCGCCTGGTCGAGGGCTTCGCCTCCGTACAAGGTCCACCGATCGTCGGTGGCACGGGGGGCTGTGCTCGAAAGCGATGGTGCGGTTCGGGGAGCGCCAGGTCGTCCGGGCTGGGTGGCACGACAGATACCGCCCTGGCGTTCCGCAGTGGCTCGTGCGGCTCCGTGGCGCTCACGGGGAGCGGGGCGTCGAGGTGCTGCGGCAGGGTCTGGATCAGGGGGATGGGGGTGTTGGCGGTGACGGCGGCGTGCCAGAGCCGTTCGCCGACTGGTCCGTTGTACTCGGCGATGGTCCAGGCGGTGTCGGTGCGGTGCGTGCTTCGTGGCCGAACTCGGCCCGGACGGTCAGGCTTTCGTGTGAGGCGATGGCCGTCTCGTCGCTCCAGGTCCGGTGCTTCTCCCACCGGGGGTCGTCGTCGGGGGAGGAAGTGAGGAACTCCTCGTGTCCGCCCAGAGCGGCGGTAGGCGGCGGCGTCGGCGCCGTGTCGGTGCTCGTGGCGGATCCGCTCGCCGGCGTCTGCCCGTGGAGCACATGGCGGACGGCCTTTTCCAGGTCGGTGAGAGGCGCGGGGCTGGGGCGGACGGCGACGGAGTGGCGCCGGTGGAACTCGGCGATGGCTTCGGTGCAGGAGAAGAAGCCTTACCCGGATGGGGCGAAGGGGAAGTCCTTGGATGCCCGCGCCTCACCGTCCGCAGTGACGGTGAGAAGGGCGTACCCCGGCAGAGAGGCGATCCACCGATGTGCTGCAGTGGCCCCCAGGACGATTGCCGCCGTCGCGTGGACATCGGCCCACAGCAGCTCCGGGCCGGTGACGGTCGCCGCCAGCAGTCCGGTGGCCGGGGTCCGGGCGCGCGGGTCGACGATGTGTGCGCCACGCTCGGTCGTCCCCGAGGTGGCGACCGCGTGGTCCCTTCCGGCCACCACCGCCAGCAGCCGCCCCGGCCGCCGGGGATCGGCGATCCCGGTGCGCCAGACACCCGCGGGTCCCGGCGCGCCGCCGACCCGTACGTCCCCGCCCGCGTTCACGCACACGTCGGTGGCGCCCGCCTCGTACAACACCCGCCAGGCCCGCTCGGCGGCCCAGCCCTTCACCAGACCGCACGGATCCGGCCGTCCGTCCGCCCAGGCGTCGAAGGCACCCCGGGTACGGCTGTGCGCCCGTTCGCACAGCTCCAGTACGTGGCGAACCTCGGGCGGGGCGTCATCCCGGCCCAGCTCGCCGCGCCGCAGCCGGCTGACGGCGCTGTCCGGCAGAAACGGGGAGTACATTCGGTCGGCCTCGTGCAGCAGCGCCACCGCGTCCGCCAGTGCGGCCCGCAGTACGGGCGTCGGCCGGTGGCGTAGAGTGAACGAGACCACGGTGCCCATCACCGGTTCGGCATGCCGCCATGGAACCCCACCCGCCCCGGCCCGGTCACCCATGAGCCCGGTCCAGTGCGCTCTGCAGGGACCGGATGTAGCCCTCGCTGGTGTAGGTGGCCCCCGACACCGTGTCGATCTGCGCGCTCTGCGCGGTCAGTGTCTCGCTGGTGAGCATCGGTACCGCGTAGCCGGCGATCTCCCGGTCGCGTTCGTTCTCCGACGGTGTCCTGACCGCCACGGCCTCGGTGATCCGCCCGCCGCTGAGCGTGACACGCACCTGAACCGGCCCGTACCGGGTGGCGACGGAGTCCCCGGTGTACGTGCCGGAGACCGGGCCCCCGGAGCTCGTACCGGAGGATCCGGGTCCGGTCGGGGCGACGGTGACCGGCGGGACGGCCGGATGGTGCGGTTTCAGGGCGAGCAGCGAGCAGATCCCGGCCGCGGTCACGGCGACGGAGAGCAGCGTACGGCGCATCGGATTCCCCTTCGGGGTCGGCCGGCGGAACGGGTGTCCGCAGCGGCGGGCCGGTCGGACGGCGCGTTCAGAGGGCGAAGGACTCGTGGTGGATCCGGTGGGCGGGCACGCCCGCCGCGCGCAGCGCCGCCCGCGCCGCCGAGGTCCAGTCGGGCGGGCCGCACAGGTAGCAGACCCGCCGTGCGACGTCCGGCACGAGACCGCGCAACGTTTCCGCGTCCAACGCCAGCCGGTAGCCGGCCGGGTGGCTCACGGAGTAGTACGCACGCGCGCCGCGCCGGGCCGCGACGGTGTCGATCTCGTGTCTCAGCACCAGATCCTCGGGCCGCCGGGCCCAGTGAATCAGCACCGGATCCTCCGGCAGCGTCTCGAACAGCGCCCGCAGCGGGGTGATGCCCACCCCGGCCGCCAGCAGCAGCGCGGGCCGGCCCGCGCTCCGGTCCGCGGTGAGTGCCCCGTACGGTCCCTCCGCCCACACCCGGGTCCCGGGACGCAGCGCGGCGAGGGCCGCGCTGTGGCCGCCCAGTGCCTTCACCGTGATCCGCAGGCTCCGCCCGTCGGGAACGGCGGACACCGAGTACGGCGACGCGGTCCACCACAGCCCGGGGGACAGGAACCGCCAGCGGAAGAACTGGCCGGGCCGGACGGTGAGCTCGTCCATGCGCTCGCCGGTGACGAGCACCGACACCACGTCCGGGGACTCCCGCCGGACGGCCGCGACCCGCAGCCGGTGCCGCCGCGAAAGCCGCAGCGGCGTGAGCACCCGGAACCAGACGATCAGGGCCGCGGCCCCGAGGTACAGCACGTACCAGGCGATCCGCGCCACCGGCCGGTCGAAGTCCGCGCCGTTCGTGAGCTGGTGACCGAAGGCGAGGAAGACCGCCGCGTACGTGAGCAGGTGCAGGTAGTACCAGGTCTCGTGACTCAGCCGGCGCCGGGCGGTGCGCGCCGAGAGCACCGCCGTCACCAGGAGGAGCAGCAGTCCGGCGGTCGCCTTGAGCATGTCCGGATAGTGCAGTACCACCCGGACGCCCTCGGTGACCGGGTCCGTCCGGCCGGTGAGCGCGTAGCCCTCGATGGTCAGCACCGCGTGGGCCAGTGCGAGCCCGATCGTGTAGCGGCCCGCCGCCGCGTGCCAGCGGGCCAGCCGGTCGGTGCCCACCGTGCGGTCGAGGAGCGGCACGCGCGCCATGAGGATCACCAGCACCGCGCAGGCGTACCCCGCGAGCAGACCGGTGATCCGGCCCGCCCCGGTGAACCAGCCGGCCGGACCCACTACCGAGGCCGTGTCCACCCACCACAGGCCGAGCACCGCCGCGGCCCCGGTCCAGATCAGCGCCTGGACCGCGACCACCACGGCGGACGCCGATCCGGCGGTCCGACCGACACGATGCCGGCCGCCCGGCCGGGCGGTCCGCGCGACTTCCGTGCTCATCCGCTCCCTCGCCTTCGGTCCCGTGAAACCCGGCAGGTCGCCAGGTCCCGCCCACTGTGGTCCGCGATCCTGTGAGAAGTCTCTGAACCGGGCCCCCCGCGGGCCCGACGGCCCGCTCCGGACCAACCCCGGGCCGGGCGGCGCACGGGCGGGCGACGACGACCTGTTCAGAGGAAACTCAGAGGCGGGTGCGGATCTCCGGCTTGGCGCCGTCCGGCATCCTGGAAGGACCATGAACCCATCGCCACGCACCGAGGTGCGCCGCCCTGACAGCACCCGGCCGCGAGTGCTGGTCGTCGACGACGAGCAGGACCTCACCGAGGTGCTGGCCGCAGCCCTGCGCGCCGAGGGCTGGCAGGTGCGCACCGCGGGCACGGCCGCCGAGGCCGACGCGGTCGCGGAGGACTTCGGCCCCGACGCGGTGGTCCTCGACTGGATGCTGCCCGACGAGGACGGCCCGCACGTGCTGGCCCGGCTGCGTGCCGCCCGCCCCGACGTGTGCGTCCTCTTCCTCACCGCGCGCGACGCCGTCGAGGACCGGATCGCCGGCATCACCGCCGGCGCCGACGACTACGTCACCAAGCCGTTCAGCCTCGAAGAGGTACTGGTCCGGCTCCGGGGACTGCTGCGTCGGGCCGGGCTCGCCACCGGTGCGCGGGGCAGCGGCCCCCGCCTGACCGTGGCCGACCTCGTCATGGACGAGGACGGCCACGAGGTCACCCGCGGCGGCGTACCCGTCGACCTCTCCCGCACCGAGTTCGAGCTGCTGCGCTACCTCCTGCGCAACCCGCGCCGGGTGCTGTCCAAGCAGCAGATCCTGGAACACGTCTGGCGCTACGACTTCGGCGGGCGCGCCCATGTCGTCGAGCTGTACATCAGCTATCTCCGCAAGAAGATCGACTCCGGCCGATCCCCGCTCATCCACACCGTGCGCGGCGTCGGCTATGTGCTGCGCCCGGAGCGCCGATGAGCCCACAGCGTGCCCCGCGCCCGTCGCGCGCCCGGTCGTGGCGGGTCCGCGCGCCGCGTGTCCGGCCCCGGCTGCCGCACTCTCTCCGCGCCCGGCTCACCACCGGACTCGTCGTGCTCCTCGCCCTCGGCAGCGTGACCGTCGGCCTGGTCACCGTGCTCGCGCTCCGCAGCTTCCTGGTCAGCCGCCTCGACCAGCAGATCGTGGCGGGCGGCAGCCGGTTCGCGGTCAGCCTCGAGCACGAGGACCGGCCCGACGCCGACAACCGCGGCGACACCCGGGGCCAGGCCGACGGAACCCTCGGCGCCCGGCTGCTGGGCGGCCGGGTCGAACAGGCCGCCGTGGTACGCGGCGCAAGTGACGTGACGGTGCCGCTCACCGCCGAGGACGCGCGGGCGCTCGCCGCGGTGCCCCCGGACGCCGGCCCCCGCACCCTCCACTTCGCTGACCTCGGCACCTACCGCGTCGCCGCCTGGACGGGCGACGACGGGGACATCCTGCTGACGGGACTCCCCCTGCACCCCGTCGAGGAGACGCTGCACCGGCTCGCGGCCGTGGAGACCGTCGTGTTCGCGGTCGTCCTCACAGCGGCCGGGGTGGCAGCCGCCGCCTGGACCCGGTTCTCCCTGCGCCCCCTTGAACGTCTGGCCGCGACCGCCGACGAGGTGACCCGGCTCCCGCTCGCCGCGGGGCAGGTCGCCATGCCGACGCCGTTGCCCGGCACCCGGCCGGAGTCCGAGGTGGGCCGGCTGACCGGCGCGTTCAACCGGATGCTCGGCCATGTCGGCGACGCACTGGACCGCCGACACGTGGTCGAGGAACGGCTGCGCACCTTCGCCGCCGACGCCGGACACGAACTGCGCACCCCTGTGGCCACGGTGCGGGCCCGCGCCGAACTCGTTCTGCGCAGCCACGGCGACACCCTGCCCGACGACGTCCGGCACGCCCTGGAACGCATCGACGCCGAGTCCCGCCGAATGAGTCTCCTGGTGGACGAACTGCTGCTGCTCGCCCGGCTGGACGCGGGCCGCAGTCTGCGCCGGGACGACGTGGACCTGACCCGTGTGGTTCTCGACACCGTGGCGGACGCGACCGCCCGGCACCCAGGACATCAGTGGGAGCTGGACCTTCCCGAGGAACCCGTCCACGTCACCGGTGACGACGACCGCCTTCATCAGGTCCTCACCAACCTCCTTGCGAACGCCGGCCGGCACACCCCGGCCGGCACCCGGGTCGCCGTCGCCCTCGCCGCCGACGCCGAGGGCGTCACCCTCGCCGTCACGGACGACGGCCCGGGCATTCCCCCCGACCTGCTGCCCGACGTCTTCCACCGGTTCACCAGGGGTGACTCCTCACGCTCCCGCGCGACCGGCTCGACCGGGCTCGGCCTCGCCATCGTGGACGCCGTGACCCGCGCCCACGACGGCCGGGCGACGGTCACCAGCCGACCCGGCCGGACCCGCTTCACGCTGCGACTGCCGACGCGGCGCGTCAGCGCCTCGCCGAGAGCGAGGCAGGCGCCCCCCGCGGCCGCTGAGTAGCCGGAGAAGCTCTTCCTCACGCTCGCCTGACACGCCAACGGCTCACCGACGGACATCCGCTGACGGGCTGCTGCCGTTTCATGGCGCGAGGGAGAACGCGACGCCGCCGACCACCTCTCAGGTCGTCGTGTTCGGCCGCGAAGCGGTGGATGAGGGTTTCGGCGGCGGGGGTGAGGGTCGGGCGCGGCCTGGTCGACGCGCAGGGCGTTGAGGATCACGGCGGCGTCGATGGCTTCCTGGAGCAGCGAGCCGACGCCCTCCACGCCCTGCACTCGCGTGAGGTCATCGACCTCGCCGCCCAGAGCGACGACGGCTTCGACCACACCGTGTTCGCCGAAACGCCGCACCACGTCGGACGCCACAGCGATAAGCAGTTCGCCGTTTACGGGCTTTACGTCCCCCAGGCCACGGCCCCTCTCGGTGCGGAGATCAGCCGCACAAGACACCGGTCCATGTAGCCGGGCCCGGCGGCGATCGGCAGTCCTCGCCGCCCGCGTGCTTCATGGACACCGGTCCCCCCATGAGGGCCGGACGCCGCCGCGATGGGCGGACAGGCGGCCGCAGAGGGTCGGAGCCGTGGCGGTCATCCTTGCGGTGGCGGTTCGTTGGCGCCGGCGTCGGCCATGCCGGAGCGCAGCAGCTGGTGGCCGAGGTCGACCAGGGCGCGTCCGGCCGCGTATTCGTCGCCGATCTCCGGCGCGGGAGGGTCGTGCGGGTTGCGGTGGGCTTCGGTGTGGCTCTCCAGCCGGTTGTCACCGGTGTCGAGGACGGCGTGCACCTTCGTGACGTCGCCCTCCTCGAAGAGGTCCACGCGAAGGGTCCACGTCTTGGTACGCATCGGCGTGTTCGTCGTCTGCTCGTTCATGTCCAGACCTGTCCTCTGAGGGGGTCGGTGAGGTTTTCGTCCCGGGGGAGAGGCGAATCGGGCCGGGGCAGCCGCCCGCTGTCACGGCCCATCGGTGTGGTGACCAATGGTGAGTACGGGAACCACCCTCTTCGTCCGGAGTCCGTATCTCCAGCGTGAACGAGGCCGAGACTGTTGGACATAGGCCGCCCGGCCCAAAGCCGGGCGGCGGTCGGACGCGGTCCGTGGGTGCCGCAGACCCCGTCGCCGCCGTCCGCAGGGGGGACGGAGGTGGAGCTCCCGTCCCGCTCCGCCCGCTCGCGGAGGAACGGTGGGACATCTGCCACCGGGTCACGGCGAGTGGGCAGTCGGGGACACGGCGGGTTCACCGAGGCGCCCTGGCCGTCGGGGCGCGACGGGGCCGTCCGGGCCTTGGTGCTGGGTAGGGGCGGGAGTATCGTGGAAATCGGCCTGCAGGGCGAGCGAGGGAGTTCGACCGGATGGCCCCGGGCGACGGGCGGAGGCTCCGCGCGGGGCGTTTGCCGACGGTCGTGCTGAGAGGCTGGAAGGTCTGTGAGACCGGAAGGCGACCTCCATCACCTGATCCGGACAATGCCGGCGAAGGGAGCCCACCTTGCAGGTTTCCGTCTGCCCGCACGACATTGCTGCGAGTCGCGATCAGCTACGGGACGGCGACGAGGGACGGCGGAGCGTCCGAAGGACCTCGCCGAGCGCGAGCGCATGCCGCTTCGGTCATGGCCGGCCCGTGAAGAGCGGCGGACTCGCCGGCCACACCTAGAACGCCTGCGACATCCCCGGCGGCGGTCCAGCGCGGAGACGCGCGCGGATCAGCGCATCGACCTTGACGAAGGCGTCGGCTCGACCGTTGAGCAGCATTTTCACCGGGCCGCCACCGGCATCGGCGAGGGCACCCGGCCGTGCGGCGGCTTCTGCGACCGGCGCGGCGCCACGTCCACCACCACCCGGCTCGCCCTGGAGTACGCAGGAACGCCCGCCGTGCGGTGCCCCTGTGCAGACGATCACGTGGAGTCCTTCCGTCGGACACCGAGCTCGGGCGTGCGGCCTCTCCGGCGCCCGTGCCCCGGTCGAGGCCGGTAAGGTGCGCGGGCACCAAGCCGACCGGAGGACTCAGCGCGTGACGACGATCCAGCACAGCAGGGCGGGCAGACGGCAGGCCCAGCGCCGTATCCGCCCCAGACGTTCCCCCGCCGTACCCCTGATCGTCCTCGCGTGGGCCGCCGCGGCCGCAGTGGTCTGGCTGTGGTGGCGCAACACGCCGGCCGTGCTCGCCGACTCCGGGGACCGGCTGATCCACGCGGGGCGGATCACCGGCCTCCTCGCCGGATACGTGATCGCCCTGGTCGTGCTGCAGATGGCGCGGGTTCCGGCCCTGGAGCGGCGGGTCGGGTCGGACCGGGTCTCGCGGTGGCACGCCACGAGCGGACGGTACGCGCTCTCCCTGACCCTGGCGCACGTGCTGCTGACCGTGTTCGGGTACGCGCTGCAGGGCCGGATCGGGGTGGTGGAGCAGACGGTGGCCCTGGTGACCGAATACCCGGAGATGGGCAAAGCGGCGATCGGCACGCTGCTCCTGCTGGTCGTAGGACTCGTCTCGGCCGGGGCCGTACGGCGCAGGATGCGCTACGAGGCCTGGTACTACCTGCATCTGCTCACCTACCTCGCGGTGTATCTCGCCTTCTGGCACCAGCTGGCCACAGGGGCGGAGTTCATCGCCGACCGGGCCGCTCGCATGGCCTGGTACGTGCTGTACGGGGCGGTCGGCGTGCTGCTCGTCTGGTACCGGGTGCTGACTCCCGTACGGCTCAACCTCACCCATCGCATGCGGGTGGAGGCCGTGGTGCCCGAGGCGCCGGGGGTGGTGTCCGTCCTCGTCCGCGGGCGCCGGCTGCACCGGCTCGGTGCGGAGGCGGGGCAGTTCTTCCGCTGGCGGTTCCTCGCCAAGGGGCTGCGCTGGACGGCCAACCCCTATTCGCTCTCCGCACCGCCCCGGCCGGACCTGCTCCGCATCACGGTCAAGGCCGTCGGCGGGCACAGCGCCGCCCTCGCCGGACTGCGGCCCGGGACCCGGGTGTGGGCCGAGGGCCCGTACGGGTCGCTGACCGCCGCCCGCCGCAGCCGCGGCAAGGTGCTGCTGATCGCGGGAGGCGCGGGCATCACCCCGCTGCGCGCGCTCTTCGAGACCCTCCCGGGGGCCGGCAGCGATCTGACGCTGCTCTATCGGGCCCGTACGGCGGAGGACCTCGCGCTGCGCGAGGAACTGGAGGCGATCGCGGACGACCGGGGAGCGCAGTTGCTGTACGCGGTCAACGGGCCGGACGGCAGGCGGCGGGCGATCAGCGCCGAGATGCTGCGCCGGATCCTGCCGGACATCGCCCGGCACGACGTGTACGTGTGCGGGCCGCAGGGGCTCGCCGAGGAGTCGTACGCCGCCCTGCGGGAGGTGGGCGTGCCGGACCGGCGGATACATCATGAGTCCTTCGCCTTCTGAGCCGCCGAACCGCTCAGCGGTCGGGCAGGGTGTGACGCCCGGGGGCTCCGTGACGCTGAGCGAGGTGTGAGGAAGACACATCCGCTCCGCCGTGCGGTGCTCGCGGGGGCGGGCACCGTTTCCGCCGTCGTACTGCTGCTCGCGCTCAAGCCGACGACGGATCCGTCGCTCGTCCAGGACGCGGCGGGCCTGAGCACCCCCGTGGCGTCCGCGGCTCCGGCCGACGCCGGCACCGCTTCCTCCGCCACCGCTTCACCGTCGGCCTCGGTGAGCGCCTCGGCCTCGCCTTCGGCGAGCACACGCGCCTCCGGCAGCGCGTCGCCGTCGGCCGTTCCGTCGGCGTCTCGTACGACCACCGCACCGACGAAGGCGAGTGCCCCCACCGCGTCCAGGACCACGTCGGGCACCACCAGCACCCCGGGCAGCACTTCTGGCGGGTCCACCACCACCCGGTCCGTCGCCGGAGCCACGATCAGCACGCAGTACGGCTCCGTCCAGGTGCAGATCACGGTCAAGGGGAGCACGATCACCGGGGTCACCGCCCTGAGGTCACCGTCCTCCACACCACGGAGCAAGGAGATCTCCGCCGACGCGATCCCCCAGCTCAACCAGCGGACGCTGGCGGCGCAGAGCGCGAACATCGACTCCGTCTCGGGAGCCACCTACACCAGTGCCGGCTACCGCCAGTCGCTCCAGAGCGCCCTGGACAGGGCCGGTGTCTGAGCGGCGCGTGCGGCACGTGGAACACCTGATGGGCACGGTGTTCTCGTTCGACGTCCGGGGGTGCTCCGACGTCTCCCGTGCGCGCGGGGCGCTGGTGGAGGCGGTGGACTTCCTGCACCACGCGGACCGTGTCTTCTCCCCGTACCGCGAGGACAGCCAGGTCAGCCGCCTGGCGCGCGGAGAGATCACTTCCGAGCAGTGCGGCCCGGACGTCCAGGAGGTGAGGGGCCTCTGCGAGAACATGACGCGGCGCACCGAGGGCTGGTTCTCCCCCTGGTACGCGGGAGACGCCGGCGGCTGGGATCCCACCGGGCTGGTGAAGGGCTGGGCCACGGAGCGCGCGGCCCGCATGCTGGCTTCGGCGGTCCCCGGCGCCGCCGTGTGTGTCAACGGCGGCGGTGACATCCAGCTGCTCGGCGGGCCCTGGCGCATCGGCCTCGCCGATCCTCTGCACCCGGGCGAGCTGGCCGCGGTGGTGGAGGTAGGCGCCGAGGTACGGGAGGTGGCCGTGGCGACGTCGGGCCCGGCGGAGCGCGGCTGCCACATCCTCGACCCGCGCACCGGGGAGCCGCCCGCGCACGCGCTCGCTGCGATGACGGTCATCGGCCCCTCGCTCACGCTCGCCGATGCCTTCGCGACCGCCGCCTATGCCATGGGTGACGGCGCCCACGCCTGGCTGGAGAAGCAGCAGGACGTCGAGGGCCTGGCGACGAGTGCCACCGGCCTCACCCGGGAGACCTCCGGCTTCGGCCGCTGGACCGCCTGACGCGACGGGCGGGTCACGACCGGTGGCCGCCCGTCGCGTCGGACGGAACGGCCACGGGTACTCAACCGATCAGAGGGTGGCCGGGTCAGAAGAGCGAGTAGAGCAGCCGGTTCGGCGAGCCGGTACCCGCGCTCTTCACCACGCCGCTCGTCGTGGCGGCCACCATCGCGTCCCTGACCTGCGTGGGGGTGGCGGAGGGGTGCCCCGACAGGTAGAGCGCCGCGACGCCGGCCACGTGCGGGGTGGCCATCGAGGTGCCGCTGATGGTGTTGGTGGCGGTGTCGTTCGTGTTCCAGGACGAGGTGATGCCCACGCCCGGCGCGAACAGGTCGACGCAGGTGCCGTAGTTGGACCAGGACGCCTTGGTGTCGGTCTTGTCCGTCGCGCCCACGGTGATCGCCTCGGGCACGCGGGCGGGGGAGTAGTTGCAGGCGTCCTGCGCCTTGCCGCCCTGGTTGCCGTTCCCGGCGGCGATGGCGTAGCTCACGCCGGAGGCGACCGAGCGCTTGACGGCGTCGTCGAGCGAGGTGCTCGCGCCGCCGCCGAGGCTCATGTTGGCCACGGCAGGCTTGACGGCGTTGGCGGTCACCCAGTCGATGCCGGCGACGACACCGGAGGTCGTACCCGAGCCCTGGCAGTTCAGGACGCGCACGCCGACGATCTTGGCGCCCTTGGCGACGCCGTACGTCGAGCCGGCCGTGGTCCCCGAGACGTGGGTGCCGTGGCCGTTGCAGTCGTTGCCGTTCTGCCCGTCGCCGACGGTGTCGGTGCCGATGACGGCTCGGCCCCCGAACTCCTGGTGGGAGGTGCGGACTCCGGTGTCGATGACGTAGATGCTGACGTTGGAGGCGGTGGTGTTGTACGTGTACGAGGTGTCGAGCGGCAGCTGGCGCTGGTCGATGCGGTCCAGGCCCCAGGTCGCGTTGGACTGGGTGCTGTCGATGGTGACCCGCGCGTCCTGCTCGACGTAGGCGACGCGCGGGTCCGAGGCCAGACTCCGGGCCTGGGCGGCCGACGCCTTCACGGAGAAGCCGCGCAGCGACGAGCTGTACACGTGGGTAAGGGTGTCGTACCGGCCGGCCAGGCTCGCGGCGGCCGGGCGGACCGAGGTGGGAGCGGTGTCCTTGAGGACGACGATCCAGCTCCCCGCGATCGCCGTTTCGGCGGGGGCGAGGCGGAGGTCGGGATGATCGGCCCCGTGGGCGGGGGTGGCCGCCAGCAAGCCGGCGGCGAGAACAGCGGCGGGGATGAGCGCACGTGTCCGACGCGCGGGAGATCTCATTCTCGGTAACCAGACCTTTCGTTGTCCGTGGTACGGGCAATTCGGGCCGTGCGGATGCTGTGGTCCCTCGGGGTCGCCGAGTGGACGTCGGTGACGGTTGGTCAGTCCGCGCCGTGCACAGCAAGGCCGTCGCATCCCCCGCACACTCTCGATGATGAGAGGCGTGATGGGCGGCCTTGGATCGTGGACGACTGTCCCACGGGTGAGTAGCCGTCACAAGAGTGCAGTCAGGCAGACGAGATCGTCGCCTGCGTCGGGGAGACACCGACGGGGCACCCGGCTCCCACTCACCGCAGCACCGCGAGCCGCTCGTTGACCTGCCGTTCCCCTGACCCGCCTTCGACTCGAGGACGACCCTCGCTGGCGGCATGCCGTCAGTTCTGTGCGTCGGCGACGCCTGTTTCGAGGCAATTCGCTCGAACGGGCGGGCTGACGTGGCGCCGCGCACTCGGGCCGCTCTCGCCAAAGCCATGCCGAGCTGCTACGGCCGGCCGTCAGGGCGACAAGTGAGGCGGTAGCCGACTCCGTGGTCCGCTTCGCCTATGCCTCTCGACCGAATCCATCCTGCTGGGTCTGCTCGTTGCGGCGCTGGCCGAGGTGTTCCGGCGGGGCGCGAGGCTCCGCGAGGATACGGAGGGAATCGTCTGACGTCGCCTGAGGACGACCACCGCATCAAGGTCCGCCTGGGCCGGTTGCTCGCGGAAGGCGGTATGAACCTGGCCGAGCCAATGCCAGAAGCGGTCCAGCAACGCCAAGAACCGGGCGCCGTGCTGAACGAGGTCTTCTGGGCCAACGGCCCGGGCCAGCCCGCGCCGCGTACGCAGGAGAACGCGATGCGTCGGGGCACGTGGCCATTGAACGCTTCAGCCGTCCGGCCCGACATGGGCGAGCGGGCGCAGTGGCAGTCGCGCCGGGAGGCAGCGGGCGGCGGCGTGGTGGGACCTTCGGTTCTCGCGGCCGTGACAGAGTCCGTGAGATCTTGAAACGGCGGGAGGGAGAGGAGCCTCATGTCGCAGCACCCCCGACCCAGCGATCCGGGGTGGCGCCGTCTGGTACCTGGAGCGCCTGGAATCGCTGTCCTCGCCCGCTACGAGCGCTCCTGGCTGCGCGGCGACCTGCTGGCGGGCGTGACCGTCGTGGCGTATCTCGTGCCGCAGGTCATGGCATACGCGACCGTGGCGGGGCTGCCGCCCGTCGCCGGGCTGTGGGCGATTCTGCCCGCACTGGTGCTGTACGCGCTGCTCGGCTCGTCGCGGCTGTTGTCGGTCGGGCCGGAGTCGACGACCGCGCTGATGACCGCTACGGTTGTCGCGCCGCTCGCAGACGGGGACCCTGGACGATATGCCGTATTGGCGGCCGCGCTGGCGGTCGCGGTCGGTCTGCTGTGCCTGGTGGCGTGGGCAGCCAGGCTCGGCTTCGTCGCCGATCTCCTCTCGCGGCCGGTCCTGGTCGGCTATCTTGCGGGTGTGGCGCTGATCATGATCGTGGATCAGCTGCCGAAGACGACGGGCGTGAGCACCACTGGGTCAGACTTCTTTCCGCAGCTGGTGTCCTTCGTGCAGAACCTGTCCGAGGCCCAGCCCGCCACCGTCGTCGTCGCCATCACCGCCCTCGTCCTCCTCTTCGCCCTGCCGCTCTTCCTGCATGCGGTGCCTGGGCCGCTGGTGGTGGTCGGGCTCGGAACCGTGGCGGTGGCGGCGCTCGGCCTGGACGAGCACGGCATCGCCGTGATCGGAACGGTGCCGGCGGGGCTGCCCCCTCCAACCATGCCGGACTTCGGCGAGCTGTCCCAGCTGATGGTTCCGGCGCTCGGCATCCTCCTCGTGGGCTACACCGATGTGATCCTCACCGCGCGTGCCTTCGCCGCCGGCGACGACGTCGGGCGCCTGGACGCCAATCAGGAGTTGCTGGCCCTCGGCGCCGCGAACCTCGGCGCGGGCGTCCTGAGCGGGTTCCCGGTGAGCAGCAGTGCCAGCCGCACTGCGCTGGCGGACTCCACCGGCGCGCGAAGCCAGGTGTACTCGCTGACCGCAGGCGCGGCCGTTCTCGCCGTCCTGCTGTTCCTCGGCCCGTTGCTGAGTCTTACCCCGGTCGCCGTGTTGGGCGCCCTCGTCATCTACGCCGCCGTCAAGATGATCGACCTGGCAGGCTTCCGGAGGCTGGCCTCCTTCCGCCGCAGGGAACTCCTGCTGGCCGTCGGCTGCCTGTGCGGCGTGCTGTCCCTGGACATTCTGTACGGGGTGCTGGTGGCGGTCGGCCTGTCGGTGGCCGAGCTTCTGACGCGGGTGGCGCGCCCGCACGATGCCGTCCAGGGCCTGGTGCCCGGCGTGGCCGGCATGCACGACGTCGACGACTATCCGGAGGCTCGTACGATTCCCGGGCTGCTCATCTACCGGTACGACTCGCCGCTGTTCTTCGCCAACGCGGAGAACTTCCGGCGCCGGGCACTCGCCGCCGTCGCGGAGCAGTCTGGGCCCGTCTACTGGTTCGTGCTGAATACCGAGGCCAATGTGGAGGTGGACATCACCGCGCTGGACTCCGTCGATGAGCTGCGTCGCGAACTGTCCCGCCGCGGCATCGTGTTCGCGCTGGCGCGTGTGAAGCAGGACCTGCTCGACGATCTCGACGCCTACGGGCTGGCAGAGTCGGTCGGCGCCGATCTGATCTTCCCCACACTGCCCACGGCGGTGGCCGCGTACCGGGACTGGCGCCGCGCCCGCGGGGACGGTTCTCCTGAGTAGGAATCACCGCCTTTCAGCCAGATACTCCGCGGCACAGGGAGGCTCGCGGAGTCCTCCACCACCTGGATGATCGATTCCAAGGGATGTCGGTGACCTGTACTGAGGTCCCGCTGATTCGAGGTGGTCAGGCTGGTCCGTAGATGGCGCTTTCGGCCTTGGTGATCAGTGCCCAGTACCGGTAGCCGTACGTCTTCTACGTCACCCCCGCGCCGGCGACCTGACGCGTCCGCCGGGCGGGGAACAGCGCGGGTGGCTCGCCTTCCGGTCGCGACGCGCTGCCTTGGTGCCAGGTGCTCCTTCCTGTCGCCAGTCCCCGGTGATGTGGGTTGTCGACGCCGAAGAGGAGGTAGAAGTCGTAGTCGCCTCCGCCGAGTTGCTACTGGGGGAGGGCGCGGCCGTGGCAGGGGATCCTCACCACGTTCCCGAACTTCCGATCGGCGCCCCAGGTGACGTGGTAGAGCCGGGCTCCAACGAGGTCGCCGTCGCAGCTGGCGTCGAGGATGATCCGGTGCTCGCCGGCCGCGAGGTCCGCATTTGGTGAGGTCCCGTGGCCGTTGAACCAGATGCTGAAGCCGGGTGCGGCCGCTGGCGGGGGTGCTGCCGCCGATGCGCCGGGGGCGCTGGCGAGGGTGAGAGTCGTGGTCATGGCCACGAGGAGAGCACGCATGGGGGCCTTTCGGGGGGTGCGAGGGGAGGGCGAGGGGGCGACCTGCCCGTGATCAGGCGCCTTCGGCGATGACGCGGGTGTTGTCGACGCGCCCTGCAGGTTGTAGGTGACGTCCTTCGACCCCCCGCAGCGGATGACGAACGCGGAGCCGACCGTTTTGTCCGCTCCCAGTGCTGCGTGGTAAAGCTGGCCACCCGCCGAGCCGCCGCCAGCACCGCGACGGCGTGCTTCGCCGCGCGGGGCGGACGGCACCTGGCGGAGGTCGAGCGCGCCCTCGGAGTGACGGCGGGCACCGTCGACGCGGCGGGCTCCACCTCGCTGCAGACCGTGCACTGCCTCGGCTACTGCTACACAGGACCCGCAGCCCTCGACGGCACCCTGCCCCGCACGGCCCCGGACCTGGCCGACCAACTTGCCGGAAGGGCCGAACCGCGCGCGGGGCATCCCCGCGGCCGACACGACCGGCACGCCCGTCCTGCTCGCCGACATCGTGGGAGGGCAGGACGCCTGGGAGGTGTGGCGCGCAGCGGTGACCGGACTGCGGCCCGATGACGTACAGCAGAGACCGCCGTCTCAGGACTGCGCGGGCGGGGCGGCGCCGGGTTCCCGGTGGCCGACAAGGGGGCCGCGGCGGCGGGGAAGCCGGGCCCGGGCGTCGTCGCGAACGGGGGCGCGGGCGACCCCGGCTCGTACGCCGACCGGCTGCTCATGGAGGAAGACCCCGACCGCGTCCTCACGGGACTCGCGCTGGCCGGTTTCGCCTGCGGAGCCGGGCGCGGGATCGAGTACCCGCAGGCCATGGCCCGGCTCCGCCGGGCGGTGGCACGCGCGACGGAGGCGGGCGATTTGGCCCCGTCGGTCGAGGCAGCCGGTCCGCGGCCGTTCGTCGAGATCTTCGAGCTCCGGCGACCGACCGGCACCGAGCTCAGGCATGAGGCACGAGAGCCACCGGCACGGGGCTGTGGTGCAGGACCGCGTGGGCCACGCTGCCGATGTGCGAGCCCAGCGCCGTGTGACGCATACGCCTGCCCACCACCACGAGTGCGGCGTCTCCGGCGGCCTGGACCAGTTCGAGTCCGGCGGATCCGATCGTCACGCGGGCGGCGGCCTCGACGTCGGGGTACTTCGCGCGCCAGGGCTCCAGCAGCGCTTCCAGCGAGCGCTCGATCTCCGGAGCCAGGGCAAGGCGGATGTCCGGGACCATGGCGGGCCCGAGTCCAGCGAACAACGGAAGCTGCTCCGCGTACACGACATGGACCGGGGCGTCACGCCGGGCGGCTTCCTCGAAGGCGAAACCGAGAACGGCGTCCACGGGCTGCCGCACATCGGTCCCCACCACGACGGGGCCGCTCGGAGCGATCGACCCGCTGCCCGCCCGTACCAGTACGACGGGCCGTTCGACCGCGCCGGCGACCGTCAGGCCGACCGAGCCGAGAAGGTAGCCGGCCACACTGCCGAGGGCCCGTGAGCCGAGGACCAGCAGCTCGCTCTCCTCGGCCGCGGCGACGAGGCCCGGCACGGGACCCGCGGGCAGCATCCGGGTGGTCACGGACAGGCCGGGGTGGCGCTCGCGCAGTCCTGCGGCGGTGCGCGCCACCGTCTCCTCGGCCCACGCGTCGTCGGACCCGCGTGGCATGAGCGACAGTACGGTCTCCGGTACCGGTTCCTTCGCGTACACCAGGTGCACGCCGGTGCCGCGCAGCACCGCCTCTTCGGCCGCCCACTCCGCCGCGGTGTTCGCTTGCTCCGTGCCGTCCAGGCCGACCACGATGTTCCGCGTCATGATCGTGTACCTCCTCGTTCGGTGTCGTCGACGTCGTACGTGAGACGGGTGCAGGAGACCGAGACCACGCCGTCCACGGTCGCGACCATGCGCTCTATCGCCGGGATCATGCCCCGGAAGGGCAGCCTGCCCGCGAGGTCCACCCGCCCGTCGCGGACCTCGACGGCGAGTGCGGTCGGTTCGAGACGCAGCGTGTCGCCGAGCACGTCCTCGACGATCTCCCGGCGGATGTCGTCGTCCTCGCGCAGGAAGATGCCCAGGAGGCCGTGGCGGCTCACGATGCCCACCGGCTGCTCCTCGTCGTCGACGACGACGAGCCGTTCGACCTTCTGGACCTCCATCAGCCGTGCCGTCTCCGCCACGGTCCAGTCCGGGCGGGCGCACACGGCGGGTACCGACATCAGCTCCTCGGCTCTCGTTCCCTCGGCCTTCGCCCGCTCCCATGCCTCCAGGTCCCACACGACCCCGATCACCCGGCCCGCGCCGTCCACCACCGCCGGCCGGAAGAACTCCCTTGCCTGGTCGTGGTTCACAGTTGCTCCGGGTGTTGCAGGAGTCGGTCCAGGGCGGTCAGGAGACGCGCGGCCGACGAGTGCGACCTGCGGCGGGTAGACGACGCCGAACACCGCCTCGACGCCCTGGTCGCCGGGGTTCGTGACGGTGGGACTGGGGTCTGCGGTCTCCGATGCCCGGAGCCGGCCGACCCGTGCCCGGACTGCAAGGTCTTTGAGCGCGGCCATCAGCTCGGCCACGGAGAGCGTGTCGGCGTGTGCGAGCGACGGCGAGGGAGACCGAGCCGACGACGAAGCCACGTACTCCACCGAGCCCCCGGGATCCGAGCACCGTCAGATCCGCCTCGTTCGCCGCTGCCGTCAGTTCCCCGGCCGCCCGGCCACGCGCACGCTCCGTGAGCACCTCAAGGCCGGGATGGTCCTTCCGCACGCGGTCCGTCTCGTCCCGCAGGAGGCTCTCGGCCCGCTCGGCCAAGCTGCGGGCGCCGGGAAGGGGCACGTCAGGGGTGTTCGGCCACTCCTCCACGTGCACCATACGGAGGGGCTCCTCGCGCAACACCGCTGCCGTCGCCGCCCAACCCACGGCGGCCAGGCTTTCCGGCGAGCCGTCCCGACCGACGGTGACCCGGGCCGTCATGGCGTGCCTCCTCAGTCGTGTCCGCTCCGCTCCGTTCCGCTCGTGGTCCGGACCGGAGCGGACATCCCGTACTTCAGGCTGGGGGTCCCATGCCTCCCGGCAGCAGGGCCGGGCAGGTCTCGATCGGGGCCGAACGGCCCATCCCAGGGAGGCTCGCCACGGTGTCAGCGTGGGAGGTGTCGCCCCTCGGGACGTGCTCCCGAGCGCCGGGCGTACTCCGGAGGAGGAAGCCATGACCAGCGAGACCCCTGCTCGCCCGGAGTTCGGCGACGTCGTCGTGGGAGTCGACGGGTCTCCTTCCGGGCGCACGGCCGTGCTCTGGGCCGCCGCCGAGGCGGCCATACGGGAGCGGCCCCTGCATCTCGTCCACGCCGCCGACACCGACCGCCGGGCCCTCTTCGCCCATGCCGAGACGATCCAGACGGTACGCGAGGCGGGCCGCGACCTGCTGATCGAGACCGCGAGCACGGTCCAAGAGCGTTTTCCGGACCTTGCCGTCACAAGGGAACTGAGTCGCCAGGAGCCGGTCGCCGGTCTCCGGGCGGCCGCCGGTCACCGGGGGACGATCGTGGTGGGCAACCGGGGGCTCGGCGGATTCTCCGCGCTCATGCTCGGCTCCGTGGGTATGGGCGTGGCGGCCCGCGCCGAGGTGCCCGTGATCGTCGTCCGTGGTGACAGCGACCGTCCCGAGTCGGGCTCGGTGACAGCAGCCGTGCACGGTGCCTCGGACATCGGCTGGCTGCTCGTCGCGGCTGCCGAGGCGGATGCCCGCAAGACCGTGTTGCGACTGCTGAGCGTGTGGAACGTGCTCACCCACGTCGGCAGCGTCGCGACCATGCTGGACGACCTCGACGAGATCGCGCGGCAGCGCGTGCACGAGATCAAGGCGCTCGCCGACCGGGTGCGTGACTTCTATCCCGGGCTCAACGTCAGCCATCACGTGGAGACGGGCACGAGCACGCCCGGGATCCTGGTGGAGGCGACTGCCCATACCGATCTGCTCGTGATGGGCAGAGAACACCGAGTCCTGGGTGCGGGCCCCGCCCTGGGGCGCGTCGCCCACGTTCTGCTCCACCACGCCCATTGCCCGGTGGAGATCGTCCCACCCGCTTTCGCCACACGGGTCGAGGAGACGTGAACGAGGTACTGCTCGGAATCGACCCCTGGGAGCAGTCGATCCCCGCTCTCGTCTGGGCCGCGGCCGAGGCCGAACGAAGAGGATCGCCTCTTCGCCTGGTCGTCGTCGTACCGCCCACCCACGACAGGCTTCGGTACGACGCGCTCGCCCACCAGAGCGCCCTGCGACTCCGCGCGGAGTCGGCGATCGCCAACGCGGAGGACCTGTCACGGGAACTCCATGGCGGTCTGCGGATCGCGACGGAACGCGTGAACGGCGTGCCGGCGACCGTGCTTCGCGACCTGGCGGCGCACGCCGCGCTCGTCGTCGTCGGCTCGCGCCGTCTCGGCCGGGTGGCCGAAGTGTTCAGCGAGAGTTCCGTGGTCGTCCCGCTCGCCGCACGAGCCGAATGCCCCGTCGTCGTGGTCCGCGAACCCGAACACAGCGCCGTGCACCCGCCGACCTTCGTCGTCGGCGTGGACGGAAGCGAGTCCTCACGGGCCGCGGTCGCCTTCGCCGTCGAGGAGGCGAGCCTGCGCGAGGCACGACTGCGCGCCGTCTGGGTCTGGCCCCCTTCCGTCCTCGCCCACGACGATGTGGCCGAGGGGCTGGCCGAACGCCGTCGGTTGCTGGCCGAGTCGGTTGCGGGGTGGGCGCAGAGGTATCCGGACGTCGCCATCTCGCAAGAGGTCCTTCGAGGACACCCGGTCGAGCAACTCGCCCTGGCGTCCCAGGAGTCCCTTGCCCTGGTCGTCGGCCGAAGAGGCCGCGGCGGCTATTCCGGCATGTGGCTGGGCTCGACGGTTCACGGCCTGCTGCATCGCGCCATGTGTCCTGTGATCACCGTCCCGCTCCCACGTCGCGAGGGGCGGAACGGCGACCCGGCATGGGCCGACCGGTCCCGTTCCAGGACGACCGACCGGCCCCGGTCCGGTGCCCCGCTCGGCACTGGGGCGCTGCGGCCCCCACGCGGGACGGTGGGACAAGAGCACGACCCCGGTCCGTCCGCCGGTTCCCCGGAGAGGTGAGCACCATGCAACGCATCCGGATCAGCCCGCGGCCCCGACAGCCCCGCAGGCCCAGCCCCGTTGATCTGCGCACCCCGTCCGGCCGACCCCTCCCGTACTGAGGACTTTGAGAGCCACGGAGGAAGCCATGGAGCCGACGCGCCGCGTCGTACCGTTCGACGAGCTGGGCCGCTCGGACGTCGCCCGGGTGGGAGGCAAGAACGCCTCGCTGGGAGAGATGGCCAACCGGCTCGGTGCCGCGGGCCTGCGTGTACCGCCGGGCTTCGCCACGACTGCCGAGGCGTACGTGGAACTTCTCGCCGTCCGCGGACTGCGCGACGCCGTCGAGGAGCAGATCGGCCGCCTGCACCAGGGGGCCCCGCTCGACGAGGTCGGGGCGGCCATCCGCTCGCTCTTCCTCGCGCAGCAGCTGCCCGCCTCCCTGCGGGACGCCCTCCTTGCCGCGTACGAGCGGCTGGCCTCGGAGAGCGGCCGGGAGGCGCCCGAAGTGGCCGTACGCAGCAGCGCGACGGCCGAGGACCTGCCCGAGGCGAGCTTCGCAGGACAGCAGGAGACGTATCTCAACGTACGGGGACCCGAGGCGCTCCTGGAGGCGTGCCGGCGCTGCTACGCGTCCCTGTTCACCGACCGGGCGATCGACTATCGCGAACGGATGGGCTTCGACCACCTGGCAGTCGCCCTCTCCGTCGGGGTCCAGCTCATGGTCCGCTCCGATCTGGCCGGCGCCGGCGTTGCTTTCACCCTCGACCCGGAGAGCGGCTTTCCCGAGGTGATCGTGGTGAGCGCCGCCTGGGGCCTGGGCGAGACCGTTGTCAGCGGCCAGGTCGACCCCGACGAGTACACGGTGTTCAAGCCCAGCATGAAGGACCCCTCCCTCGACCCCGTGATCGATGTGCGGATCGGCACCAAGCGGCTGAAGACCGTGTACGCGGACACCGGCCTGACACGTACGGTCGACACCCCCGACGCCGAGCGGAACCGACGCGTGCTCACCGACGCGGAGATCCGCGAGCTCGCCGCGTGGGCGGCGGCCGTCGAGGACCACTACGGCTGCCCGATGGATCTGGAATGGGCCAAGGACGGCCTCACCGGCGAACTATGGATCGTCCAGGCGCGCCCTGAGACCGTGCAGTCCCGCCGGCGGTCCACGACCCTGCGACGCTGCCGGCTGACCGTCGCCCCTGGCGAACCCCTCGTGGAGGGCATCGCGGTCGGAGAGGCGATCGGCCAGGGTCCCGTCGTCGCCCTCGACGCCCCCGTCGACCTCGACCGCTTCCCGAAGGGCGGCGTTCTTGTCACCCGGGTCACCGACCCCGACTGGGAACCGGTCATGAAGCGGGCATCGGCGATCGTCACCGACCACGGCGGACGCACCTCGCACGCCGCCATCGTCAGCCGCGAACTCGGGGTTCCCGCCGTCGTCGGCACCGGCACCGGCACCCAGGTTCTCAGGGAGGGCAGACAGGTGACCGTGTCGTGTGCCGAGGGCGAGCGCGGACGGGTGCACGAGGGCCTGCTGGCGTACGAGGAGATCCTGACCGACCTCGCGGAGCTGCCTGCCACGCGCACCCGGGTGATGCTCAACCTGGCCGACCCGTCGGCCGCGTTCCGCTGGTGGAGGCTCCCCGCCGACGGAGTGGGCCTCGCGCGTCTTGAGTTCATCGTCGCCCACCAGGTGAAGGTCCACCCGATGGCCCTGCTGCACCCGGAGCGGCTCGATCCACATGACCGCCATGTGATCGACCGGCTCACCGAGGGGTACCTGGACCGCGGACAGTACTTCGTCGAGCGCCTGGCCCACGGGATCGCCCGGATCGCCGCTTCCCGCTGGCCGAGCCCCGTCGTCGTCCGGACCAGTGACTTCAAGACGAACGAGTACGCCAAGCTGCTCGGCGGCAGGCCCTTCGAACCGGACGAGGCCAATCCGATGATCGGCTGGCGCGGTGCGAGCCGCTACTACAGCGACGGCTACCGCGAGGGATTCGCCCTCGAATGCCGTGCGCTGCGCCGAGTCCGTGAGGGGATGGGGCTGACGAACGTGATCGTCATGATTCCGTTCTGCCGGACGCTCGGAGAGGCGGACCAGGTGCTCGGGGTGATGGCGCAGGAGGGACTCGTACGAGGTGAGAACGGCTTGCGCGTCTACGTCATGGCGGAGATACCGGCCAACGTCATCCTCGCTGAGGACTTCGCGGAACGCTTCGACGGGTTCTCGATCGGCAGCAACGACCTCACCCAGCTCACCCTCGGCGTCGACCGCGACTCCGAGGCCCTCGCCCACGTCTTCGACGAGCGGGACCCCGCCGTCGTCCGCAGTATCCAGACCCTCGCCGCCCGCGCCCACGCGTCCGGCCGCCCCGTCGGGCTGTGCGGGCAGCGGCCCAGCGACGATCCGGCGTTCACTGCAATCCTGGTCGACGCGGACCTCGACTCCATCTCCGTGGCGCCGGACAGCTTCGCAGCCGTCAAACAGCACGTGGCCCGCGCGGAGGCGAGGGCAGTGAGCGGCACCGGACGAAGGGAGGAGTGACCATGCCCAGGAAGACACGGCGCCGACTCGTCGGGGACACCGGGCCGACCACCGAGCCCGGTCGCCCGGCGGCCACGGATTCGCGGCGCGGTCGCCCCAAGGAGTACCAGCCGCCCGCAGAGGGAGTGAGCCGGCGCCCCAGGCGCCCGGTACACACCATCAGCGTGTCGACGCTCTGGCTCTGAATGAACGGCCAATCGGCGGGATCGTGAGTAGGGGGGCCTGAAAGGAGGCCGCGGTTATGACGACCGCAAGGGACATCATGCACCCCGGTGCGAGCTGCGTGCAGGAGGACGAGACCCTGATGGACGCCGCGCGGCG
>NZ_JBEOVH010000018.1:0-146138 GCF_040295385.1 Streptomyces sp. NPDC002825 | reverse complement strand
CCGTCCCGTGTGCCCACCCGTCCCTCCCCCTAGGACTTCGTCCTGGGGGGACCCCCATGCGGGACGATTGCCCACACGGCGGCGGGGCACCGCCCCGCCGGGCGCGGGCCCACACGGGCGGGGGCACCGCCCCGGGGCCGTCCCGGCCCATACGGGGGATGGGCCGGGGCTCGCTACCTCGCTTGGGGCGGCTTCGGCGGCTTCGGTTCCCGACGGAGCTCCGCCGGAAGCTCGTCCGACAGTTCCCCCAGCGCCCCCAAGGCCCCCACCGCCCGCCCCGCGTGCAGCGGCGAGAAGGACGGATGGATCCGCAGCGCCTCCTCCAGGTGGCGCCGCGCCGGCCCGGTCTGGTCGAGGGCCCGTTCGATCTCCCCCCGGTGGTACAGGAAGAGCGCACTCCGCACCCCCTCCTCCGTGGCCCGCTTCGCGTACCCGAGCGCCTCCTTCGACGCCCCCGAGCGGTGCAGCGCCCACCCCAGCGCGTCCGCCGACCGCACCGAGCGGTGCCCCCGCGCCCACTCCGCCCGCATCCGGGCCGCCGCGGCCGCCGGGTCGCCGTGGTCCGCGTCCAGGAGCGCGAGCGGCACCTCCGCGCCCGGCCAGGTCCCGGTCCGCAGCCGGTCGTACAGCGCCCGCGCCTCCCCGTCCCGGCCCAGCGACTCGTACAGTTCGCCCGCCTCCAGGAGGTATTCCGGCAGCGGCAGCCGGGCCAGCGCCGCCGTCCAGCCGCGCACCGCCTCGTCCGTGCGGCCGAGGGCCGCGAGGGACCGCGCCCGGCCCGCGAGCGAGGGCCCGTGGTCCCGTACGAGCCGCAGCGCCGCCCCGTACCGCCCGAGGGCCTCCTCCGCCTCGCCCCGCTCCCACGCCAGGTCCCCCAGCCGCGCGAGGCCCGCCGCCTTCTCCGCGTCCGTCTCCGCGAGCGCCACCGCGTCGAGGGCCGCCGCGTCCGCGTCCTCCCGCCAGCCCCGGTCGCGGTACGTCTGCGCGGCCCTGGCCCGTACCACCGCGCCCGCGTGGAGCCCCTCCAGGCTCTGCATCGCCTTCTGGGCCGCCTTGTACTCCCCGAGCCCGTCGTACGCGTCGATCAGGACCGGATACACGGGCCAGCGGCGCGGATCGGCCTTCCGTACCCGCTCGCCCCACTCCTTCGCCGCCCGCCAGTCGCCCCGCGCCGCCGCGAGCGCCCCCATCCCCAGCTGCGCCTCCGCGTTGCCGCCCGCGGCCGGCCGTTCGGCGAGCGAGCGGCGCAGCGCCTGCTCGGCCCGCGGGTAGTCCCGTACGTCTCCGAGCCGGCCGCCCCGCTCCGTGTACGCCGCGCCCAGCTCCGCCCAGGACACCTCGTCGTCCGGATGGGCCCGCAGCCACTTCTCCCGGTCGGCGATCAGCGCGGCCAGGTCGGGCAGCGAGGCCTGCGCGCCCGCGTGGGCCGCGATCACCGCCCGCTCCGCCGGCCCGGGCGGGGACGGCGGGCCCTGCCCCGCGAACTCCGGGACGTACAGCAGCGCCGTCGCCGCGAGCACCGCGCCCACCCCGGCCGCCAGGACCGTCCTCGACACGTTCTCGGTCTTCATGGCGCTCACTGTGCGCCCGCGTCCGCCTGTAGGAAGAGCACACGAAGCGCCCGCTCCGGCGGGTTCACACCGATGGACGCGGGTGCCACGCTGGTCGCATGGACGATCTTCAGCGGAACGACCTCGTGGCGCGGCTGCGCGCCGGGCTCCCCGACGACACGGTCCTCACCGACCCGGACGTCACCGCCTCCTACGCGCGCGACATGGCGAGTTTCTGCGCGGCCGGCACCCCCGCGGCCGTCGTGCTCCCGCGGACGGTCGAGCAGGTGCGGCACGTCATGCGCACCGCGACCGAACTCCGCGTCCCCGTCGTCCCGCAGGGCGCCCGCACGGGCCTGTCGGGCGGCGCCAACGCCTCCGACGGCTGCATCGTGCTCTCCCTCGTCAAGATGGACCGCATCCTGGAGATCAACCCGGTCGACCGGATCGCCGTCGTCGAACCGGGTGTCGTCAACGCCGTGCTGTCCCGTGCCGTCGCCGAACACGGCCTCTACTACCCACCGGACCCCTCCAGCTGGGAGAGCTGCACCATCGGCGGGAACATCGGCACCGCCTCCGGGGGCCTGTGCTGCGTCAAGTACGGGGTCACCGCCGAGTATGTGCTCGGTCTCGACGTCGTCCTCGCCGACGGGCGCCTCCTGCGCACCGGCCGCCGTACGGCGAAGGGCGTCGCCGGATACGACCTGACCCGGCTCTTCGTGGGCTCCGAGGGGAGCCTCGGCATCGTCGTGGGTGCCGTCCTCGCGCTCAAGCCGCAGCCCCCGGCGCAGCTCGCGCTCGCCGCCGAGTTCCCCTCCGCGGCCGCGGCCTGCGAGGCGGTCTGCGCGATCATCGAGCGCGGCCACACCCCTTCGCTGCTCGAACTCATGGACCGCACCACGGTCCAGGCGGTCAACAAGCTGGCGCGCATGGGTCTGCCGAACACCACGGAGGCGCTGCTGCTGTGCGCCTTCGACACTCCGGATCCGGCCGCCGACCTGGCGGCCGTCAAGGAGCTGTGCACGGCGGCGGGCGCCACCGAGGTCGTCCCGGCCGCGGACACCGCCGAGTCCGAACTCCTCCTCCAGGCCCGCCGGCTCTCCCTCACCGCCCTGGAGACCATCAAGTCCGCGACGATGATCGACGACGTGTGCGTGCCGCGGACCCGGCTGGCCGAGATGCTCGACGGCACGGCGGCGATCGCGGAGAAGTACCACCTGACCATCGGCGTCTGCGCGCACGCCGGCGACGGCAACACCCATCCAGTCGTCTGCTTCGACCACACCGACGAGGACGAGTCGCGGCGCGCGCGGGAGTCCTTCGACGAGATCATGGCGCTCGGCCTCGCCCTCGGTGGCACGATCACCGGCGAGCACGGTGTGGGCGTGCTGAAGAAGGAGTGGCTGGCGCGGGAGCTGGGGCCGGTCGGTCTCGAACTCCAGCGGGGCATCAAGGCCACCTTCGACCCGCTCGGGCTGCTCAATCCCGGCAAGCTCTTCTGAATCCCCGTCCAGGAGTTCGGGGTCACAGCTCGCCGTCCTGGGACTCGTCCGACGGCCACGGGTCGCGCAGCCACAGGTCGTCGGCGACCACGGTGGTCGCCAGGATCTCCGCGAGCCCGTCGTCGATGCCGAGCCGCTCGGACTCGGTGCCCGGCGGCACCGCGCGCAGGGTCCGCTCCAGCCACGCGGACACCTGCGCGGCCGGGGCTTCGAGCAGCGCGTCGCCGTCGGGGGAGGAGAGCGCCATCAGGATGACGCTGCGGCCGTCGACCTTGGTGGGCCAGATGCGGACGTCCCCGTGGCCGCAGGCCCGGAAGACGCCCTCGACGAGCAGCTCGCGCGCGAAGGTCCAGTAGACGGGGTGGTCGGTGCCGACGTGGAAGGTGATGTGGACGGCGTACGGGTCGTCGGTCCGGTAGGCGAGCCGGGCGGGGACGGGGACGGAGCGCTCGGGGGAGAGCACCAGCTTCAGCTCCAGCTCGCGCTCGACGGTGGTGTTGTCGGTGTTCTGCATGGTCGTGCTCCTTCGTCTCGGACGGCCCCGCGCGGGCCTTCACAGGGAGAGAGCGGGGTCCCCGCGGTTCATTACGCGACTTCGGGAAGTTTTTTCGGGAAGTTTTTTCGGTAGGTCTTCGTGCGGGACGGCGGCCGGGATGCACCGGCCCGAACATCACCGGGAGTGATCGATTCCGGTATGTGTCCCCCCGAAGGCGGGCTTTCTCGCGGGCTCCTTGTCCCCTCGGGGACGTTCTTCGTTACTGTCCTCCTTGGGCGCGGCACGCCCGGCGCGCGGCCGTGCGGATCAAAGGCGTTGTGACTGAACGGAGTCGGGGCAGTGGCTACTCCTCCTGGAGGCGGCGGAGAGGTACCGCAGGCGGGGTACTACCCGGACCCGTCCATTCCCGGGTACATCCGGTACTGGAACGGGGGCGCGTGGGTGCCCGGCACGAGCCGGCCCGCCCCGCCGGACGGCGAGGTTCCGCCCGGCCCTCCCGCCTCGGCGATCCCGGCCGGCCCGATCCTCGCCTCCAGCCCGGCACCCGCCCCCGCCCCGGCGGCGGCACCCGCGCAGTCCGTGGCACCGGCATCGGCGCAGTCCGTGGCCCCGGCACCCGCGCAGTCCGCAGCACCCGTCCAGGCCGCCCCGCACGTGCCCGCCCAGGCGCAGGCCCCCGCACCCGCACCGGCGCCCGCACCCGTACCCACGGTGGAGGAGACCGGGCCCGTCTTCCTCGACGAGGAGCCGCTCACGCCGGAGCCCGCCTCGGCCTGGCAGGCGGACTCCTCCCGCCAGACCGGCTTCGGCGGCGACCTCGACCAGAAGGTCTCCTGGGGCGCGCCCCGGACGCCCGACCCGCGCACCCCGGCCGAGTGGCCGGTCGCGGGAGGGAGCGAGCCGGAGGAGAAGCGGACCCCCGTCGCGGACCCGCGGGCCACCGGGGGAGCGGCACGCCTCGGCGGCATGCCCGTCACCCCGATCCCGACGCCCTCGCCGACCCCCCAGCCCAAGCCCCAGCCCGCACCCGCCGCGGCGGCACCCACTCCGGCCCCGGCCCCGGCACCCGCGCCGGTCCAGACCCCGGCCCCCGCACCCGCGCCCGTACAGACCCCGGCTCCGACCCCGGCCCCCGCGCCCGTACCGTCCGCACCCTCCTGGGCCCGGCAGCCCCAGCCGCAGGCCCAACCCCAGCCGCAGCCCCGCCCCCAGGAGCCGCAGCAGCCCGTCGTCCCCTGGAAGCCGCCCGTCGAGGACGTGTTCCAGGCGGCCGCCCGCGCGCAGGCCGCCGCGCGCCCCGCCGGGCTCGGCCGGCGTCTGCTCGCCCGGCTGATCGACAGCGTCGTCCTGGGCGCGCTGGTCGGCGCGGCCTCCCTGCCCTTCGTGACCGCCGCCGTCGACCACATCGAGGGCAAGATCGAGGCGGCCCGGCAGTCCGGCACCACCGTCCAGGTCTGGCTGCTCGACTCGACGACCTCCGTCCAGTTCGGCATCGCGCTCGCCTCGCTGTTCGTCATCGGCGTGCTGTACGAGGCGCTGCCCACCGCCAAGTGGGGCCGCACGCTGGGCAAGAAGTTGTGCGGGCTCGAGGTGCGGGACATCGAGGCGCACGAGCCGCCGACCTTCGGGAAGGCACTCCGCCGCTGGCTCGTCTACAGCGTCCTGGGGCTCCTGGCCATCGGTGTCCTCAACGTCCTGTGGTGTCTTTTCGACCGGCCCTGGCGTCAGTGCTGGCACGACAAGGCGGCCCGCACGTTCGTGGCGCGCTGAGCGGCGGTCCCCCGAACGGGCGGCGATCTTTTGCGGGTCCGTCGCCCCCGGGATGCACTGCCCCCATGAGCACCGACCAGCCGCCGCCAGGACCGCCGCCCGAGGACGACCCGTTCAACAAGAGGCCCCCGGAGCCGCCCCCGGGAGGGCCGCCGCCCCCGGGACCGCCGCCGGGGGGCCCGCCCCCGGGAGGTCCCCCTCCGGGGAGCCCCTACGGCTCCCCGTACGACAACCTGCCCCCGTCTCCGCCCCCGTACGGTGAATACGGCGGCGGTTACGGAGGGACCGATCCGCTCTCCGGGATGCCGCCGCTCGCCGAGACCGGGCGCCGGATCCTCGCGCGGCTCATCGACTGGGTGATCATCGCGGTGCCGCTCGCGGTCATCGGCATCCCGTTCGACATCTACGACCGGGCGACCAACAACGGCGACGGCTTCGACAACACCGTCAACAGCCTCAACGGCGGCAGCCAGCTGGTCTTCCAGCTCATCACGATCGTCGCGTACGTCGCGTACGACACCGTCCTGACGGCGAAGAACGGCCAGACCCTCGGCAAGAGGCTGATGAAGCTGCGGGTCGCGATGCTCAACGACGGGACGACGCCCCCGATGAGCCAGTCGCTGCTGCGCGCCGTCGTGCTCTGGCTGCCCGCGCTGATCTGCTGCGCCTGCCTGTGGCCGCTGCTCCTGCTGATCCTGATCATGGTCGACAAGCCGTACAAGCAGGGTCTGCACGACAAGGCGGCGAAGACGGTGGTGGTGAGCGTCCCTCAGTAGCGTCCCTCGGTCGCGGCCCTCAGGAATCCCTCAGGAACGCCCCTCAGGAACGTCCCTCAGCGATGCCGCCGAGTCGGACGAAGCGTCACGAACCGATCCGGGTATCGGCCCCCGCGCCCACGCGCTGGGCCGGCACCCGGATCTCTTCGTTCACCGGGGTATTGACGGGCCGCGCGCGCACCGGCATCGTCACCGCCACGAGGGTGCCGAGCAGCAGGCCGGCGGCGCAGATCACCGCGATGCCCAGGGTCGTCGTCGTGCCGGAGAGCAGCAGCAGGGCGACGGTCGCGAGAACGACGGTGGCCGAACCGTAGGTGAGTTGTGCGGCGTTCGGACGCTGCATGACGGGTACCGCCCCTCGAGACTTCGGTTCGACTCTACGACGGTGGATGCCCGGGCGGTGT
Source organism: Streptomyces sp. NPDC002825 (assembly GCF_040295385.1). Taxonomy (NCBI): domain Bacteria; kingdom Bacillati; phylum Actinomycetota; class Actinomycetes; order Kitasatosporales; family Streptomycetaceae; genus Streptomyces; species Streptomyces sp. NPDC002825. The sequence goes on along the minus strand of NZ_JBEOVH010000018.1, from coordinate 139,640 downwards.
GACAGGTAAGCGTGACCTTACCCACGCTGCCGGTGCACGGGGGGCGCACAGGGGCACGAAACCGTCAATCTTCCTTCACTACGCGCCCACTGGGTGTTCGATAATCGGAAGTTCGATCCTGCATAGTGCAGTTGACCCGTTCAAGTCAAGATCTGTCTTTTCTCGCCCCACTCCGGTCGAATGTCGTCACTTGTGACGCGCGACCCCCGCCGGACGGACACCCCACCTTCGGTCCGAGGGCGTGGGCGCCGGGGAGGACAACATCAAGTGACCAACAGACGACGGGCGATCAGAGCGTCCGCAGTCGTCGTGGCGCTCGCGGCCACCGCCGCCACCGCCTCGACCTTCACCACCGCCTGGGCCGACAACAACGGCAACGGAACGCCGGCCGCGGGCATGCAGACCGTCGACAAGACGACGGTCGACCACGACCTCGAAGGCCCCTTCAGCAAGCAGCAGGAGCAGCAGCACAAGGCTGCCCTTGAGCAGGTGCTGAACGGCGACGCCAAGGTCGAGAACCGGGGTGGCTCTCAGGTCGTCAAGCTCGACAGCAAGAAGTACGTCGAGCTCGGCCGCGAGAAGACCGACAAGATCTTCACCATCCTCGTCGAGTTCGGCGACCAGGTGGACAACACCACCCTGGTCGACCGCGACGACGACGACACGACCGAGCTGAAGCCGAAGTACGGCGGCGAGCCCGGCCCGCTGCACAACGCCATAGCCCAGCCCGACCGTGCCACGAACAACTCGACGGCATGGCAGGCGGACTACAACCAGCAGCACTTCCAGGACCTGTACTTCGGTACCGGCAAGGACGCCGCCGGCCGGCCGAAGCAGTCCCTGAAGACCTTCTACGAGAAGACCTCCTCCGGCCGCTACTCGGTCGACGGCACGGTCTCCGACTGGGTCAAGGTCCCGTACAACGAGGCCCGTTACGGCTCGAACTGGTGCGGCGACCACAACTGCAACAACGTCTGGGACACCGTCCGTGACGGCCTCACCGCCTGGGTCGCCGACCAGAAGGCCAAGGGCAAGACCGACGCCCAGATCAAGTCCGAGCTGGCCCAGTACGACCAGTGGGACCGCTACGACTTCGACGGCGACGGCAACTTCAACGAGGCCGACGGCTACATCGACCACTTCCAGCTCGTGCACGCGGGCGAGGACGAGTCGGCCGGTGGCGGCGCCGAGGGCAAGAACGCCCTGTGGGCCCACCGCTGGTACGCCTACGGCACCGACGCCGGCAAGACCGGCCCGGCGAACAACAAGGCCGGCGGCGCCCCGATCGGCGACACCGGCATCTGGGTCGGCGACTACACGATGCAGCCGGAGAACGGCGGCCTCGGCGTCTTCGCCCACGAGTACGGCCACGACCTCGGTCTGCCGGACCACTACGACACCTCCGGCGGCGAGAACTCCACCGGGTTCTGGACCCTCATGTCCTCCGGTTCGTGGCTCGGCACGGGCAAGGACGCCATCGGCGACCTGCCCGGCGACATGACCGCCTGGGACAAGCTTCAGCTCGGCTGGCTGAACTACGCCAAGGTCAGCGACTGGCAGCGTGCCACCAAGACCACCCACAAGCTGGGCGTCTCGGAGTACAACACCAAGAACCCGCAGGCGCTCGTCGTCGAGCTGCCGAAGAAGGCCGTCACCACCGACATCGTGGCCCCCGCCGAGGGTGCTTCGCAGTGGTGGAGCAACATGGGTGACGACCTCAAGAACACCCTGACCCGCTCCGTCGACCTCACCGGCAAGACGTCGGCCTCCCTGGACCTCCAGGGCTGGTGGGACATCGAGAAGGACTACGACTTCCTGTACGCCGAGGTCTCCACGGACGGCGGCGCCAACTGGACCGCGCTGGACGGCACCGCCGACGGCAAGGCGCTCCCCCGCGACGCGAGCGGCGCCCCGGCGCTGACCGACGTCTCGGGCGCGTACAAGAAGCTCTCGTACGACCTCGGCGCCTACGCGGGCAAGAAGGTCGACCTCCGCTTCCGCTACCAGACGGACGGCGGCGCGGGCGGCAAGGGCTTCACGGCCGACGCCATCACGGTGACCGCCGACGGTGCCTCCGTCTTCGCGGACGGCGCCGAGAACGGCGACAACGGCTGGGTCGCCAAGGGCTTCTCGCGCGTCGGCAAGGGCTTCACGAAGGAGTACGAGCAGTACTACATCGCGGAGAACCGCCAGTACGTCTCGTACGACAAGACCCTCAAGGTCGGCCCGTACAACTTCGGTTTCACGGGTGACAAGGCGAACTGGGTCGAGCACTACCCGTACCAGAACGGTCTGCTCATCTGGAAGTGGGACCTGTCCCAGAAGGACAACAACACCTCCAAGCACCCGGGTGTGGGCCGCGTCCTCCCGATCGACGCCCACCCGAGCCCGCTGAAGTGGTCCGACGGCACGCTGATGCGCAACCGCGTCCAGGCGTACGACTCGCCGTTCAGCATCTCCGGCACGGACGGCTTCCAGCTGCACAACAAGGGCGTCGCCACCTGGGTCCCGTCCCAGGCCGGCAACCCGACCTTCGACGACCGCAAGGGCGTCTACTGGTTCGCCGAGACCCCGCGCGCCGGTGTCCAGGTAACTGACACCAACACCAAGATCCAGGTCGTCAAGGAGCCCCTGAACGGCCAGACGATCACGGTTCAGGTCGGTCCCTCGACCAAGTAAATAGCAAAACCGCAGGTCAAACCATGATCGGCCGTCGCCCTCTAGCGGGCGGCGGCCGATCGTGTTTAGGTGCGTCTGACGCCGTTCTTATTGACATCTGATCCACGGGGGAGTGGTTCCGCATGCCCAACGGAGGGTTCTGCAAGCTGCCGGGAGGCAGTGTGGTCGTCGCCATAGGGCTTCCCAGCCCGGCCGGCGACGGTGCCACCGTCCGCTTCCTGGTCCACGCCGCCAACCGAGCCCGCGCCCTGACCCGGCTGCGGAACCTGGGGCTGAGGGCGGTCTACCTCCGCGGAAACAGCGAGCCGCCCACGCCGGACGAGATCACCGCCGTCCTGCACCACCCGGAGGGCCTGCTGTGGAGATCCACACCGGGCGCCGCCCAGGAGCTCTGGCACCCGGTCCGCTCCCTCCCGAAGGAGCCCGCCGCGTAGGGCCTGCCGGCCCGGAGCCACAGGCCACGACCGGCCGCCCGGGTGCGGGCCTCAGGCCACGACCGGCCTGCCCGGCCCCGGGCCTCGCGCGGCGACCGTGGCCTCAGGCCACGACCGGCCTGCCCGGCCCCGGGCCTCGCGCGGCGACCGTGGCCTCAGGCCACGACCGGCTTGCCGGTCAGTTCCACGCCCGCCGTGCGGAGCTCCTCCAGGGCCCGGTCCGTGGTCTCCTTCGCCACGCCGGCCGTCAGGTCGAGCAGGACGTGGGTCCGGAAGCCCTCCCGGGCCGCGTCCAGCGCCGTGGCCCGCACGCAGTGGTCGGTGGCGATGCCGACCACGTCGACCTCGGTGACGTGGTGCGAGCGCAGCCAGTCCGCGAGCGTCCGGCCGTTCTCGTCGAAGCCCTCGAAGCCGCTGTACGCCGCGGAGTACGCGCCCTTGTCGAAGACGGCGTCGATCGCCCCGCTGGCGACGGCGGGCGCGAAGTTCGGGTGGAAGCCGACGCCCTCCGTGCCGGCCACGCAGTGCACCGGCCAGGAGGACACGTAGTCCGGCTGCTCCCCGGCCGGGGCGAAGTGCCCGCCCGGGTCGACGTGGTGGTCGCGGGTGGCGACGACGTGCCGGTAGGAGGTGCCCGCCGTCTGGCCGACCAGGTCGGTGATGGCGGCGGCGACGTCCGCGCCGCCGGCCACCGCGAGGCTGCCGCCCTCGCAGAAGTCGTTCTGAACGTCCACAACGATCAATGCGCGGTGCATGGCGGGTGTCCTTAGCGCGTCGGAAGGGAGGGTTCGAGCCTAGAGACTTCCCCCTCCGTTCGGGAGGGGGCGGCCCCGAGGACTGCTGCGGGGACGGCTACGCGTACTCCGTCGGCAGGACCGGCTCGCCCCGCGACAGCTGGATCGCCGACATCGGCAGCCCCGCCCGGGCCGCGATGTGCCGCGCCCTGGCGGCCTCCAGCGGCTCACGGGCCACCACGTCGCCGCCCTTGATCAGCTCGACGAGCAGCTGGTGGTCGGCGAGCTCCGGCGGGACCGGCCCGGTGCCCACGACCTCCGCCTCGGCGACCCCGGCCGCGTCGGGCCGGCGGGCCGCCCACTTGCGGCCGCCGACGGAGGCCTTGCCGCCCAGGGACTTCTTGGCCACCGGTACCAGGGGCGCCTTCGGATCGGCCGAGGCGGCCCGGGCGACCAGCTTGTAGACCATGGAGCACGTCGGGTGCCCGCTGCCGGTGACGAGCTGCGTGCCCACCCCGTATGCGTCGACCGGGGCCGCCGCGAGCGAGGCGATGGCGTACTCGTCGAGGTCCGAGGTGACCACGATCTTGGTGTCCCGGGCGCCGAGCTCGTCGAGCTGCGCCCGCACCCGGTGCGCGACGAGGAGCAGGTCGCCGGAGTCGATCCGTACGGCCCCGAGCTCGGGTCCGGCGACCTCGACGGCGGTACGGACGGCCTCGGCCACGTCGTACGTGTCGACGAGCAGGGTCGTGCCGCGGCCGAGGGTCTCCACCTGGGCCCGGAAGGCGTCCCGCTCGCTGTCGTGGAGCAGGGTGAAGGCGTGGGCGGAGGTGCCGACGGTCGGGATGCCGTAGCGGAAGCCGGCCGCGAGGTCCGAGGTGGCCTCGAAGCCGCCGACGTAGGCGGCGCGGGCGGCGGCGACGGCCGCGAGCTCGTGGGTGCGGCGGGCGCCCATCTCGATCAGGCGCCGTCCGCCGGCGGCGGCCGACATGCGGGAGGAGGCGGCGGCGATGGCCGAGTCGTGGTTGAGGATCGAGAGGATCACGGTCTCCAGGAGCACGCACTCCGCGAAGGAGCCCTCGACGCGCAGCACGGGGGAGCCGGGGAAGTACACCTCGCCCTCGGGGTAGCCCCAGATGTCGCCGGAGAAGCGGTAGCGGGCCAGCCACTCCAGGGTCGGCTCGTCGACGATGGCGCGTTCCCGCAGGAAGCCCAGGACGGCGGGGTCGAAGCGGAAGTTCTCGACGGCGTCGAGGACCCGGCCGACGCCCGCGAGGACGCCGTAGCGCCGCCCCTCGGGCAGCCGCCGGGTGAAGACCTCGAAGACGGAGCGCCGGTCGGCGGTGCCGGCCCGCAGGGCCGCCTGGAGCATGGTCAGCTCGTACTGATCGGTGAAGAGCGCGGTCGACGGCACGTCCACCGGCAGCCCAAGGTCCGCAGCGTTCATGTCAGCGATGCTAGCGCAGAAATCGTCAGAGTGACGAATAGTGGGCCCGAACAGGTGGGTCCTTCCGGGTGCCCCGTTTGCGCGACGGGCCCCCAGGGGTGACAACATGGTGTGAGTGAGCGTCGCGCCTATTGAGATCGAACGTACGGAATCGGCCGAGGAGGTCTCCGCGGTCGTCGAACCCGACGTGCCCTGGGTGACCCTCGTGCACAACGATCCGGTCAACCTGATGAGCTATGTGGAGTACGTCTTCCAGTCGTACTTCGGATACTCCAAGGACAAGGCGCACAGGCTGATGCTCGACGTGCACAACAAGGGCCGCGCGGTGGTCTCCAGCGGCACCCGCGAGGAGATGGAACGGGACGTGCAGGCGATGCACGGCTACGGGCTGTGGGCGACGCTCTCCCAGGACCGCTTCTGATGGCCGGCCAGTTCGAGACCCTCCCGGGCGGCGGCGCGGCCGTCGCGCTCGACGACGTCGAGATCTCCATCCTCCGCTCCCTCGCCGTCCAGCTCATGGAGCTGATCGGGCCGGGCGACGAGCCCGCCGCGGACGAGGACCCGCTGGCCGCGCTCTTCGCCGAGGGGCCGAGCGAGCCGCCTTCCGACCCCGCCCTCCGGCGCCTCTTCCCCGACGCGTACGGGGACGACAGCGAGGAGCTGCGGGCGGCCGCCTCCGACTTCCGCCGCTACACCGAGAACGACCTGCGCGCCCGCAAGCGCGAGGACGCCCTCGCGGTCGTCCGTGCCCTGGACTCGCTGTCCGCCGAGGCGGCGGGGGAGGGTGGCGCGGTCCTGAAGCTCACCCCGGAGGAGTCCCGGTCCTGGCTGGGTGCGCTCAACGACCTCCGGCTGACCATCGGCACCCGTCTGGAGATCACGGACGACGAGGAGAGCGAGCAGCTGTACCGGCTGCCGGACTCCGATCCCCGCAAGCCGATGGTGATGGCGTACCTCTGGCTGGGGGCGCTCCAGGAGTCCCTCGTCGGGACCCTGATGGCCTGACCGGCCTGCCGTTCGCCCCCTGTTCGCTCAGCGGACGCTCAAATCCGGATAACGAATGCGTTATCAGAGCTCCCGCCATGTCATCTTGTGCACCCTTTGTCCGTATTTTTTTGTGGCGTGCGCCACACGTAACTCCGTCGATCGCCTCACACGCCGTGATAAATCTTCACGACCACTCGGGCACGCCACCCCTGTTCCCGAGGGCGCTTGGGCCGGCTGACCGCCGGTAGCACTCCATCCACATCCGGGGGGATCAGGATCTGATCCGCGGCAGACGCACTCGCAGTCGCGCGGATCAGCATGGAGAAAGGCGCACCACCATGACCTCAGTGCAGGTCGACAAGCAGCACGACGGCAATGAGGCCGCGGACTCCGCCTCCGGCGAGGGTTACCACCGGGCACTCGGCGCCCGGCAGATCCAGATGATCGCGATCGGCGGTGCCATCGGCACCGGACTCTTCCTCGGCGCGGGCAAGGGCATCTCCATCGCGGGACCGAGCCTGATCCTCGCGTACGCGGTCGCGGGCCTCGTCATCTTCTTCATCATGCGGGCGCTCGGCGAGCTCCTCATGTACCGCCCGGTGTCGGGCTCCTTCTCGGAGTACGCCCGCGAGTTCATCGGCCCCTTCGCGGGCTTCGCGACCGGCTGGACGTACTGGCTCTTCTGGGTCGTCACCGGCATCACCGAAGTCACCGCCGCGGCCACCTACATGACGTACTGGTGGGACATCCCGCAGTGGCTCTCCGCCCTGGTCTTCACCGTGATCCTCTACGCCGCCAACCTGATCTCCGTGAAGCTCTTCGGTGAGCTGGAGTTCTGGTTCTCCATGGTCAAGGTCACCGCGATCATCGGCATGATCCTGATCTGCGCCGGCATCCTCACCCTCGGCTTCTCCGACGCCGGCGCCACCGCCTCCGTCACCCACCTGTGGGACCTCGGTGGCTTCTTCGGCGGCGAGGACGGCATCTTCTCCACCCTGATGACCCTCCAGATGGTCATGTTCGCCTTCCTCGCGGTCGAGCTGGTCGGCGTGACGGCGGGCGAGTCGAAGGACCCGAAGACGGTCCTGCCGAAGGCCATCAACACCGTGCCGTGGCGCATCGCCGTCTTCTACGTCGGCGCGCTGATCATGATCCTGTCGGTCGTCCCGTGGACCGCCTTCAAGCCGGGCGTCAGCCCGTTCGTCGAGGCGTTCGAGCGGATGGGCCTCGGCGTCGGCGCCGCCATCGTCAACTTCGTCGTCCTGACGGCGGCCCTGTCCTCCTGCAACTCGGGCATGTACTCCACCGGCCGCATGCTGCGCGACCTCGCGCTCAACGGCCAGGGCCCGAAGGCCTTCACCAAGCTGACGAAGTCCGGCACCCCGCTGGTCGGCACCACGGTCTCGGCCGCCCTGATGATGGTCGGCGTCTGGATCAACTACCAGTGGCCGGGCGAAGCCTTCAACTACGTCGTCTCCTTCGCCACCATCTCCGGCATGTGGGCCTGGATCGTCATCCTGTTCTGCCAGATCCGCTACCGCCTCAAGGCCGACCGCGGCGAGCTGCCGCAGTCCTCCTTCAAGGCCCCGGGCGGCATCTGGTTCAGCGTCTTCTCGCTCGCCTTCATCGGCATGGTGATCGTGACCATGGGGATGGACAAGGACAACCGCGTCGCCCTGTACGGCGCGCCGGTCTGGGGCCTGATCCTCGCCGTCTCGTACCTGGTCCTGAAGGCCCGCAACCCGCAGGGCGCGGCCTTCGCCAAGCGCTCCTGACGCCCTGACCTGCAGGGTCTCACCATTCGGGCCGTTCCGTACCATTCCTCGGTACGGGGCGGCCCGTCTGCTTATCCTGTCGGCATGCTGACCATCACCCGGGCCCTGTACGACCAGATCGTGGCGCACTCCCGCGCGGACCACCCCGACGAGGCCTGTGGCGTCGTCGCCGGCCCGGTCGGCAGCGGACGCCCCGAGCGGTTCATTCCGATGCTGAACGCCGCCCGCTCGCCCACCTTCTACGAGTTCGACTCCGGCGACCTGCTGAAGCTCTACCGCGAGATGGACGACCGGGACGAGGAGCCCGTCATCGTCTACCACTCGCACACCGCGACCGAGGCCTACCCGTCCCGCACGGACATCTCGTACGCGAACGAGCCCCACGCCCACTACGTCCTCGTGTCCACCGCCGACATCGACGAGGCCGGCCCCTTCCAGTTCCGCTCCTTCTCGATCGTCGAAGGCGTCGTGACCGAGGAAGAGGTCAAGATCGTCGAGGCGTACGAGTAGGACCGCCGGGGGCGACCGTTCCGCTCCCGCGGGGCGGTCGCCCGCGACCAGCCGCTCTGACGGCCGAGGTCCACCACTCGGTCGGGAACCATCCATCATGTGAGATCACATTCCGGAACCCGGACCGGGAATCGATACGATGAGCCCATGGTTTCCCATGACGTGAGCGAAGAGACTCCGAGCACCGCCGTGCTCGCTGCGTTCGCTGGCGCTCACTCCGCCTCCGCTCTTTTTCTCGGAGCCTTCGGAGGCGGAGCGGCACGCCTGCACGTCGACCTGTGCCGCCTCGCCAGCGCGATCTGTACCTCACGCGCCGCGCACTGAGCGACCGGCGCCGAGCGCCCTCACGTACGACCGAAGAACCGTACGACCCCTCCGCGCGGGGCCACAGAAGCGCGCCCAGCACGCCACTTCCGACAGGAGCCCACGCCATGGCCATCGAGGTCCGCATCCCGACCATCCTCCGCACCTACACCGACGGCGAGAAGGCCGTCGAGGGCAGCGGCGCGACCCTCGCCGAGCTCTTCGCCGACCTGGAGACCCGCCACGCCGGGATCGAGGCCCGCATCGTCGACGACGGCAAGCTCCGCCGCTTCGTCAACGTCTACCTCAACGACGAGGACGTCCGCTTCCTCGACGGCATCGAGACCAAGCTCACCGACGGCGACAACGTCACGATCCTGCCGGCCGTCGCCGGCGGCATGGTCTGATCCACATGCGTTACGACTCCTCGCTGGCCGCCGTCGGCAACACGCCGCTGGTCCGCCTCCCCCGGCTCTCGCCCTCGGACGACGTCCGCATCTGGGCGAAGCTGGAGGACCGCAACCCCACCGGCTCGGTCAAGGACCGCCCCGCGCTCCACATGATCGAGCAGGCGGAGAAGGACGGCCGCCTCACCCCCGGCTGCACCATCCTGGAGCCGACCAGCGGCAACACCGGCATCTCCCTCGCCATGGCCGCCAAGCTCAAGGGCTACCGCATCGTCTGCGTCATGCCCGAGAACACCAGCGAGGAGCGCCGCCAGCTGCTCGCCATGTGGGGCGCCGAGATCATCTCGTCGCCGGCCGCGGGCGGATCGAACACGGCGGTACGCGTCGCCAAGGAGCTCGCCGAGCAGCACCCCGACTGGGTGATGCTCTACCAGTACGGCAACCCCGACAACGCGGGCGCCCACTACGCCACCACCGGGCCGGAGATCCTCGCCGACCTCCCCTCCATCACCCACTTCGTGGCGGGCCTCGGCACCACGGGCACGCTCATGGGCGTCGGCCGCTACCTGCGCGAGCACAAGCCCGACGTCAAGATCGTCGCCGCCGAACCGCGCTACGACGACCTCGTCTACGGCCTGCGCAACCTCGACGAGGGCTTCGTCCCCGAGCTCTACGACGCCACCGTCCTCACCACCCGCTTCTCCGTCGGCTCCGCCGACGCGGTCACCCGCACCCGCGAACTCCTCCAGCAGGAGGGCATCTTCGCGGGCGTCTCCACCGGCGCGGCCCTCCACGCGGCCATCGGCGTCGGCAACAAGGCCCTCAAGGCCGGCGAGACCGCCGACATCGCCTTCGTGGTGGCCGACGGCGGCTGGAAGTACCTCTCGACGGGCCTCTACACGGCCAAGACGACAGAGGAAGCCATCGCCACGGTCCAGGGCCAGCTCTGGGCGTAGCAGGTGTGGGCAATCGTTCCGCCGGGGCGATGGGGGTCCCCCTGCTCGAGCGAAGCCGAGAGCTCGGGGGAGGGTGGGCCCACCGGACGGCGCGCTGAGCCGCGCCTGGGCTCCCGCGCCTGAACCCGCACCGTCGGGGCCCGCACCAAGCGGGCCCCGCACTGGCGCTACCGCGCCAGATGGCGGACCTGGTCCCACACGACCGGGTCCGCCTCCCCCACCCTCCGCCGGAAGTCCCCCACCGGCACCTCCCGCAGCTCATCGGTCTCCAGGAAGCTGGGCCGTCCCTGCGCGTCGCCCACCGCCCCCGGCGGCAGCGCGATCACCCCCGGCCGCTCGTCGTGGTACTTGCTGGTGATCTTCGCGACGAGCGCGCTGTCCCCCCGTACCACGAGCACCAGACAGGGCCGGTCCTTCGATCCGGGCCCGTCCTCGAAGGGCACGTCCGCCCACCAGATCTCGGCCGCCCTCGGCGCCCGGCCCGGTCGTGCGGGGGCCCTCCGGGGCCCGGCCGGACCGCGAGGAGGCCGCGGCCGCCCCGTGGGCCTCCGGGACGGCGCCGGCCGCGTGGCCCGCTTCCGCCCGTCGGCGACCACCACCACCAGCGCGATCACCACGACCGCGACCAGCGCGGGCCACCACGACGTGTCCATACCTCAAGAAGGTACCGGTGCGCCCCCCACCCCGCCGCCGCGCCCCGCCATCCATCCGAACCGGTGACAGAGCCCGTGAGTTCGCCCACAACGGGGCACCACGAAGGAGCGTCGGGCCCGGGTGCGCCTTACGCTCGACAGACCGCACAGCCTCCCCTCCCTCAGCGCGCTTTCCGCACCCGTCCACGGAGGTTCTCGCTCCATGAAGCTCACCGTCGTCGGCTGCTCCGGGTCGTTCCCGTCCGCGGACTCGGCCTGTTCGAGCTACCTCGTCGAGGCCGACGGCTTCCGGCTGCTCCTCGACATGGGCAACGGCGCCCTGGGCGAGCTGCAGCGACACATCGGTCTGTACGACCTCGACGCGATCTTCCTCAGCCATCTGCACGCGGACCACTGCATCGACATGTGCGGGTACTTCGTGGCCCGCTACTACCGGCACGAGGGCGGACGCTGCGACGCGATCCCCGTGTACGCGCCGGAGGGTGCCGAGCAGCGGCTGACCACGGCGTACGCGGACACCCCCTCGCCGTCCTCGATGAGCGAGGTCTTCGACTTCCGCACGCTGAAGTCCGGCGGCACCTTCGAGATCGGCCCGTTCTCGGTGCGTACGGAGAAGGTGTGCCACCCGGTCGAGGCGTACGGCATCCGGCTCGAGCACGGCGGCCGTTCGCTCACGTACTCCGGGGACACCGGGGTCTGCGAGGCGCTGCACGACCTCGCCGACGGCACCGACCTCTTCCTCTGCGAGGCCTCCTTCACCCACGGCAAGGAGGAGGTCCCGGACCTCCACCTCAACGGCCGGGAGGCCGGCGCGCACGCGACCCGGGCGGGAGTGGGACGCCTCGTGCTGACCCACATCCCGCCGTGGACGGACGGCGAGCAGAACCTGCGGGACGCGCGCGAGGTGTACGAGGGCCCGTCGGAGCTGGCGCGGCCGGGAGCGGTGTACGAGATCTGAGGTCCCCGCGCAGAACGGGTAAGGCCCCGGAACCTGTGGGTTCCGGGGCCTTACCGTCGTGCGGGGGAGGGCTCACGCCTTGGTGAGGTCCTCGATCTCCTCCTCGGGCTCGCGGCCCGGGGTGGGGAGGTTGAACTTGGTGATCGCGAAGCGGAAGACCACGTAGTAGATCGCCGCGAAGACGAGGCCGATCGGGATGATCATCCACGGCTTGGTCGCGAGGTTCCAGTTGAGCAGGTAGTCGATGCCGCCCGCGGAGAAGGTGAAGCCCGCGTGGACGCCGAAGGCCCAGGTGACGGCCATGGAGACGGCGGTCAGGACCGCGTGGATCGCGTACAGGACCGGCGCGATGAACATGAACGTGAACTCGATCGGCTCGGTGATGCCCGTGACGAAGGAGGTCAGCGCGAGGGAGACCATCATGCCCATGACGGCCTTGCGGCGCTCGGGGCGGGCGGCGTGGGCGATGGCGATCGCGGCGGCCGGGAGGCCGAACATCATGATCGGGAAGAAGCCCGACATGAAGATTCCGGCGCTCGGGTCACCGGCGAAGAAGCGGTTGAGGTCACCGTGGACGACCTCGCCGGCGGCGTTGGTGAAGTCGCCGATCTGGAACCAGGAGACGGTGTTCACGAACTGGTGCATGCCGACCGGGATCAGCGCGCGGTTGATGAGACCGAAGAGACCGGCGCCACCGGCACCGAGGCCGGTCATCCACTCGCCGAAGCTGGAGATGCCCTCACCGATCGGCTCCCAGACCAGGCCGAAGACGACGCCGACGGCGGTGCCGACGAAGGCCATGATGATCGGGACGAGACGGCGGCCGTTGAAGAAGCCGAGCCAGTCGACCAGCTTGGTGCGGTGGAAGCGCTGCCACAGGACGGCGGACAGCAGACCCATCAGGATGCCGCCGAGGACACCCGGGTTGTTGTACGTCGCGGCGACGTCGACGCCCTTGTTGGCGGTCGTGTTGACGACGGCCTCGGTGATCGGGAAGGCCTTCAGCACGTTGCTGTAGACCAGGAAGCCGACGAGCGCGGCCAGGGCGGTGGAGCCGTCCGCCTTCTTGGCGAAGCCGATGGCGACGCCGATGCAGAAGAGCAGGGGCAGGTTGTCGAAGACCGCGCCGCCGGCGGTGGCGAAGACGGAGGCGACCTTGTCCCAGCCGAGGCCCTTGTCGCCGAAGACGTCGGGCTGGCCGAGACGGAGCAGAATACCCGCGGCCGGCAGCACGGCGATCGGCAGCTGCAGGCTGCGACCGACCTTCTGCAGGCCCTGGAACAGGCCGGATCCGCGCTTCTTCGCGGGAGCGGCGGCCTGGGCGGTGGCCGTACTCATCAACTTCCTCCAGTAAGGCAAGGCGCCGCCCGGGACAGTGAACACGGGGGGAGGCGACGTCTCGTGGAACGCGGTGGTCTGGACCGCGTGGTCTACACCATTGAGTGGTGTAGACCAGTTGTAGCACGTGAGACTTAGATAAGGAACCTGCGAATTTTGCGTGCGCGGCCATAGCCGGAGATGAACGACAAAAGGCCCCCGGACGGTCAGGTCCGGGGGCCTTCGAAGGGCCTTACGAGGGGGTCGAAAGCCCCGAAAACGGTCAGGTCTCGCCGGGTGATCGAGGGGTCACTTGACGTTCTCCCGCTCGATCTCCTCCTCGATCTCCTCCGGCTCGCGGCCGGGCGTCGGAAGGTTGAACCTGACGATCGCGAACCGGAAGATCACGTAGTACACCACCGCGAACCCCAGACCGATCGGAATGATCAGCCACGGCTTCGTCGCGAGGTTCCAGTTGATCACGTAGTCGATCAGGCCCGCCGAGAAGCTGAAACCGTCCTTCACGCCCAGCGCCCAGGTCACCGCCATCGACACACCGGTCAGCACGGCGTGGATCACGTACAGCAGCGGCGCGATGAAGAGGAACGAGTACTCGATCGGCTCGGTGATGCCCGTGACGAACGACGTCAGCGCGACCGAGAGCATCATGCCGCCCACCGCCTTGCGGCGGTGCGGCTTCGCGGTGTGGGTGATCGCGAGCGCCGCCGCCGGCAGCGCGAACATCATGATCGGGAAGAAGCCCGTCAGGAACTGACCGGCGTTCGGGTCGCCCGCCAGGAACATCGGGATGTCGCCGTGGACCACCGTGCCGTCCGGCTTGGTGTACGTGCCGAACTGGAACCAGATGGGCACGTTCAGGAACTGGTGCAGGCCGATGACGAGCAGGGCGCGGTTCGCGAGGCCGAAGATGCCCGAGCCCCAGGCGCCGAGTCCGACCAGCCAGTCGCTGAAGTTCTCCAGGCCGTCGCCGATCGGCGGCCAGATCCACAGGCAGATCGCGGCGAACGCGATCGCCACGAACGTCATGATGATCGGCACGAGCCGGCGGCCGTTGAAGAAGCCGAGCCAGTCGACCAGCTTCGTCCGGTGGTAGCGCTGCCAGAACCAGGCGGCCATCAGGCCCATGAGGATGCCGCCGAAGACGCCGGGGTTCTGGTACGTGTACCCGGTGAAGGCCTGCTCGGGCGAGAGGCATCCGCCGTTGACGTCCACCGTGCCCGCCGGGCAGTCCTTCGGGAACTGGCGCAGCACGTTGTAGTAGACGAGGAAGCCGACCACCGCCGCGAGCGCCGTCGAGCCGTCGGCCTTCTTCGCCATGCCGATGGCGACACCGATGCAGAACAGCAGCGGCAGACCGAGACTGCCGTCCAGCAGCGCACCGCCCGCGCCCGCCATCACCTTCGCGACGTTGTCCCACCCCAGACCGTCGGCGCCGAAGACGTCCGGCTGCCCCAGCCGGTTGATGATGCCGGCCGCCGGGAGCACGGCGATGGGGAGCTGGAGGCTGCGGCCCATCTTCTGGAGCCCCTGGAAGAGGCCGTTCCAGGACAGGGGCTTCTTGGGTTTCGGTGCGGCCGCGGCGCTGTCGGCACTCATCGGCGTCCTCCCTCCCCGGAACAAGCCGGGTCCGCATCTCGATGCACACTGGTGTAGACCAGTTGCGATAGGCTCCCGGGAGCCCGCTGAGGACAGGCCGCCGGTGATCGTCATCATTCGGCAGAACGGCCGCACTCGCTCGCGAAGTTGGGCCAACCGTGGGTTACCGTGACACAGCGGACCGTCGGTACGCAGAACGGACAGGGAGAAACACATGGCCAGCAAGGCTGAGAAGATCGTCGCCGGGCTCGGCGGCATCGACAACATCGAAGAGGTCGAAGGCTGCATCACCCGCCTGCGCACCGAGGTCGTGGACCCCGCCCTCGTCGACGAGGCCGCCCTGAAGGCCGCCGGCGCCCACGGCGTCGTCAAGATGGGCACCGCCATCCAGGTCGTCATCGGCACCGACGCCGACCCCATCGCCGCGGAGATCGAAGACCTGATGTGAGCCCCCGACCGACGTCGGTCGACTCACATCGACGAGGGCCCGTTCCGGCAGGGGAACGGGCCCTCCGTCATGTCCCGCTAGGCTCGGGGCATGTCTCGCATCGACGGCCGTACCCCCGAACAGCTCCGCCCCGTCACCATCGAACGCGGCTGGAGCAAGCACGCCGAGGGCTCCGTCCTCATCTCCTTCGGCGACACCAAGGTCTTCTGCACCGCCTCCGTCACCGAAGGCGTCCCGCGCTGGCGCAAGGGCAGCGGCGAGGGCTGGGTCACCGGTGAGTACTCCATGCTGCCCCGCGCCACCAACACCCGCGGCGACCGCGAATCCGTCCGCGGCAAGATCGGCGGCCGCACCCACGAGATCTCCCGCCTCATCGGCCGCTCCCTGCGCGCCGTCATCGACTACAAGGCCCTCGGCGAGAACACGATCGTCCTCGACTGCGACGTCCTCCAGGCCGACGGCGGCACCCGCACCGCGGCCATCACCGGCGCGTACGTGGCCCTCGCCGACGCCATCGGCTGGGCCCAGGGCAAGAAGCTGATCAAGGCCGGCCGCAAGCCGCTCACCGGCACCGTCGCCGCCGTCTCCGTCGGCATCGTCGACGGAGTCCCCCTCCTCGACCTCTGCTACGAGGAGGACGTCCGCGCCGACACCGACATGAACGTCGTCTGCACCGGCGACGGCCGCTTCGTCGAGGTCCAGGGCACCGCCGAGGCCGAGCCCTTCGACCGCAAGGAGCTCAACGCCCTCCTCGACCTCGCCTCCGGCGGCTGCGCCGAACTGGCCGAGATCCAGCGGAAGGCGCTCGAAGGAACTCTCTGACACCTCGCTGCGTCCTGACGGGCGGGCACCCGGATAGGCTCCGGGGCGCCCGCCCGTCGTACGTATCTGGGGAAGGACCCACCTTGAAGCAGCGCCGTCTCGCACTCGCCATGGCCACGGCCGCCGCGCTCACCACCGTCCTGAGCGGCTGCGGAGCCCTCGACACGGCGATGGACTGCGTCAAGACCGCCGACGCGATAGCCACGTCCGTCCAGAACCTCCAGCAGGCGGTCTCGAACGCCTCCAACGACGTGACGCAGATCGAGGAGTCCCTGAACTCCATCTCCACGGAACTGGGCAACCTCAAGAACACCACGGACAACGCCGACCTCTCGAAGGCCGTCGACGACCTCAGCAAGGGCGTGGACACGGTCCGCACGGCGGTCAAGAACGGCGACACGACCCCGGACATCACGCCGATCACGGACGCGGCCGGCGAGGTCGCCAAGGTCTGCACGCCGGGCTAAAGGGCGACCCGGCCCGACCCGGATAATCGGGGACATGACCCGACAGCGCCTGATCCTCGCCACCCGCAACGCGGGCAAGATCACCGAACTCCACGCGATCCTCGCCGACGCCGGCCTAGACCTGGACCTCGTCGGCGCGGACGCGTACCCCGAGATCCCCGACGTCAAGGAAACGGGCGTCACCTTCGCCGAGAACGCGTTGTTGAAGGCCCACGCCCTGGCCCAGGCCACCGGCCTCCCGGCGATCGCCGACGACTCGGGCCTCTGCGTCGACGTCCTGAACGGCGCCCCCGGCATCTTCTCGGCCCGCTGGGCCGGCACCCACGGCGACGACAAGGCGAACCTGACCCTGCTCCTGGCCCAGCTGTCGGACATCGCGGACGAACACCGGGGCGCCCACTTCGCCTGCGCGGCGGCCCTCGCGCTCCCGGACGGCACGGAGCGAGTGGTGGAAGGGCGGATGCCGGGCACCCTCCGCCACGCCCCGGTGGGCACGAACGGCTTCGGCTACGACCCGATCCTCCAGCCGGAGGGCCACGAGGTCACCTGCGCCCAGCTGACCCCGGCGGAGAAGAACGCGATCAGCCACAGGGGCAAGGCGTTCCGGGCGCTGGTACCGGTGGTGCGGGAGCTGTTGGGCTGAGGGCCGTATGCGAACGGCCTGCGAATCAATCCTTCGATTCGCAGGCCGTTTCTGTGCGGCGGAAGGGATTCGAACCCTCAAGCCCGGTCAGGGGCCACAGATCCTAAGTCTGCTGTGTCAGCCATTGCACCACCGCCGCGCAACCCCTGCCATCGTAGCGGGCACCGCCACGACATCAGGTAGCGGTGATGGCATGGCAGTTGGGGCACAGGTGGCGAAGGTTCTCCCGACGGTTGTCGAGCCAGTTCCCGTTGATGTGGTCGACCGCGGTGGGGGCGCGATGGAGCCGGTCGCGGTTCTCGCGCGACGATCCTTCCGGGCGCACCCGGAAGACCGTGTCCGCGATGGCCTTCGGCGCCGCGGCTCGGACGGTGCGAGTCACCCGAAACGCGGAACGGTCCGCACCGCCCTTCCGGGGTGCGGGCCGTTCCGGCGACGGCGCGGGGTCAGACGCCCAGGTCTCGCATGATCTTGGCGACGTGGCCCGTCGCCTTGACGTTGTAGAAGGCGTGTTCCACCTTGCCGTCCTCGTCGACGACGACCGTCGAGCGGATCACGCCCGTCACGACCTTGCCGTACAGCTTCTTCTCGCCGAAGGCGCCGTAGGCCGCCAGGGTCTCCTTCGACGGGTCGCCGACCAGCGTGACCTTCAGGTTCTCCTTCTCGCGGAACTTCGCCAGCTTCTCCGGCTTGTCCGGGGACACGCCGATGACGTCGTAGCCGGCGGAGGCGAGGACCTCCAGGTTGTCCGTGAAGTCGCACGCCTGCTTGGTGCAGCCGGGGGTCAGCGCCGCCGGGTAGAAGTAGACGATGACCTTGCGGCCCTTGTGGTCCGCGAGGGAGACCTCGTTGCCGTCCGCGTCGGGAAGGGTGAAGGCGGGGGCGGTGTCGCCGGGCTGCAGTCGCTCGCTCATGGCTGGCTCTCCTCGGAATGTTCGCGTACGCGTCCAGAGCCTAATGGGGGCTAACGGGGGTCGGGGGCGACCCGATCGCAGCAGAACTGACAGACTGGCCGTCAACGACTGATTACGACTACGGAGGCAGCGCGGTGTCGGAGGCCAGGACCCCTGCGCAGATCGAGGCGGACATCGTCCGCCGGCGCGAGCAGCTCGCCGTCACTCTCGACGAGATCGGCATTCGGATGCACCCGAAGACGATCATCGGGGACGCCAAGGCGAAGGTCGCCTCGACGGTCGACCAGAAGGCCGGACGCGCCTTCGTCGCCGTCAACCGGGTCGTCTCGGACGTGAAGGCCCGCTTCACCCACGAGGACGGCGCCCCCCGCCTGGAGCGCCTCGTTCCGGCGGCCGTCGTCGCCGTCGCCGTCGTGGGGCTGATCGTCTCCTCCTCGCGGAGGAACAAGGGGTGATCGTCTTCCGGCCCGCCCGGGCAGGTAGGTTCGGTCCGTGAGCGAGAACACGCACGACAAGCTGCCCATCCGGATGCTCCACGACCGGGTCCTGGTCCGCACGGACTCCCCGGAGGGGGAGCGGCGGTCCGGCGGCGGCATCCTGATCCCCGCGACGGCCGCGGTGGGCCGTCGCCTGGCCTGGGCCGAGGTGGTCGCGGTCGGCCAGAACGTCCGTACCGTCGAGATCGGCGACCGGGTGCTGTACGACCCCGAGGACCGCGCCGAGGTCGAGGTGCGGGGTGTCGCGTACGTGCTGATGCGCGAGCGCGACCTGCACGCGGTGGCCGCGGACCGCTTCGGCACCACGGACTCGACCGGGCTGTACCTCTGAGAGACGCGTGAAGGCCCTGGTGACCGGAGTCACCGGGGCCTTTGCCTGTTCTTTGCTAGCCTGGAATCACCCCGACGAGACGCGCCGTACCGGGTTCACGACAAGACGACGCACCCCTGTTGATCCGTCTCGCGGAGGTGTCTCGTCATGGCCTGGGTTCTGCTCGTCGTCGCCGGTCTGCTCGAAGTCGGCTGGTCCATCGGTATGAAGTACACGGACGGCTTCACCCGCCTGTGGCCGAGCGTGTTCACGGCGGCCGGGATCGTCGCCTCCATGATGCTGCTGTCGCAGGCGGCGAAGACGCTGCCGATCGGTACGGCGTACGGCGTGTGGGTCGGCATCGGCGCGGCCGGTGCGGCGGTGCTCGGCATGGTGGTGCTGGGTGAGCCGGCGACCGCCGCCCGGATCTTCTTCGTCTGTCTGCTGCTGGTCGCCGTGGTGGGGCTCAAGGCGACGAGCGGCCACTGATCCCGGACGGCCGTACGGAGGGGCGTGTCGCTCCCGGTCCCGCCTCGCCCGTCTCGTACCAGCCGTCCGGCTCGTCCGGCACCGGCGGGACGGGCGGTGCCTCCGCCCCCGGCATCAGCCGGAGCTCGAAGTCCCGGGGAGGCGTCCCGGCGAGGGCCTCGCGGGTGAAGCTGCCCCAGATCTCGGCCGGCACCCCGCCGCCGTTGACGCGGGGCTGGCCGAGCGCGCCGTAGAGGGACTCCTGGGCGCCCGACTCGGGGTCCTGGCCCATGATCGCGACGACGGTCGCGAGCTCCGGGGTGTAGCCGGCGAACCAGGCGGCCTTGTCGTCCTCCGCCGTGCCCGTCTTGCCCGCCGCGGGGCGTCCCGCGACCTGCGCGGCGGTGCCCGTGCCGCTCTCGACGACGCTCCGCAGGATCGACGTGGTGGTGTCGGCGGCCTCGCGGCTGACGGCCTGCCGGCGGGTGACGCCGGGCAGCTCGACCTCCTGGCCGTTGCGGCTGATCTCCTCGACGAGGGAGTACGTGCCGTTCCGGCCGTGCGCGGCGAGCGTGGCGTACGCGGAGGCCATGTCGAGGACGCTGGCGGTGGCGGCGCCGAGGGCGATGGAGGGGGAGGCGGTGAGGTCGGGGGTGGTGCCGGGCACGCCGAGGGCGATGGCGGTGCGCCGGACGTGGGCGGGGCCGACGTCGACGGCCATCTGGGCGTAGACGGCGTTCACGGAGAGGTCGGTGGCGGCGCCGACGTTGATGTCGCCGTAGCTGGCGTCGTCCTCGTTGGCGGGGTCGTACGGGCTGCCTGCCCATCCTTCGACGGGGCGCCGGTTGGTGCCGTCGTACATGGTGTACGGGGTGATGGGCTGGCCCTGCTGGGTCTGGGCGCCGTTCTGGACGGCGGCGGTGAAGACGAAGGGCTTGAAGGTGGAGCCGACCTGGTAGTCGCGGCGGGTGGCGTTGTTGACGTACTGCTGGGTGTAGTCGACGCCGCCGTACATGGCGAGGACCTTGCCGTTCGCGGGGTCGACGGCCGCGGCTCCGACCCGTACGTACCGGTCGGTGGGGGCGCTCGCCGGGTCGAGCCGTGAGACGACGCGCTCCTCGACGGCGTCGACGAGGGCCTCCTGCTTGGCGGGTTCCAGGGTGGTGGTGATGCGGAAGCCGCCGCCGGCGAGGGTCTTCTCGTCGACGATCCCGTGGTCGGTGAGGTACTCCTCGACGGCCTGGACGAGGTAGCCGCGCTGGCCGGAGAGTGCGGTGGCGGCGCGGGCGGTCTGCGGGGCGGGGAAGCGGGCGGCGGCGCGGGCCGCGGGGGAGAGCCAGCCCTCGGTGACCATGCCGTCGAGGACGTAGTGCCAGCGGGCGAGGGCCTTGGCGCGGTTCTCGGGGTGGGTGGTGACGTCGTAGGCGCTGGGGGCCTTGAGGAGGGAGGCGAGGTACGCGCCTTCGGCGGTGTCGAGGCGCTCGACGTCCTTGCCGTAGTAGGCGCGGGCGGCGGCCTGGATGCCGTACGCGTTGCGGCCGAAGTAGCTGGTGTTGAGGTAGCCCTGGAGGATCTCCTCCTTGCTCTTCTCGCGGCCGAGTTTGATCGCGATGAAGAACTCCTTGGCCTTGCGGCTGAGGGTCTGTTCCTGGCCGAGGTAGTAGTTCTTGACGTACTGCTGGGTGATGGTGGAGCCGGACTGGCGGCCCTTGCCGGTGACGGTGTTCCAGGCGGCGCGGACCATGGCCTTGGGGTCGACGGCGCGCGAGGTGTGGAAGTCGCGTTCCTCGGCGGCGAGGACGGCGCGGCGGACGGTGAGCGGGACCTGGTCGAGGCGGACGTTCTCGCGGTTGACCTCGCCGTCGCGGGCGAGGGGGGTGCCGTCCCGGTAGAGGTAGACGTTGGACTGGGCGACGGCGGCGGCGTTGGCGGGCGGGATCTCCACCAGGAGGTAGCCGGCGACGAAGGCGCCGGCGAGCAGCAGCGTGCCGAGCAGGAGGAGCCCGACGAGGGTGCTGAGGGCGCGGCGGAGGCGTCTGCGCGGTCGTGGTCCGGGGGGTCCGGGAAGGGTGGGGTCCCTCGGCTCCCAGCCGCTCGGGTGGGGATCGTCGTCGCTCGTGCCGCTCGTGCTGCTCGTACCGGAGGAAGGGGACATGGCATTACATACTGCATGGAATGCGCTGAAACTCCCCTAACCGACCCGTAGGTGGCGCGAAAACCGCTCGCGGCGCGCCGGACGGAGCCACTAGGGTCGTGCGCTTCGCCGTCATCCGTACCGGAAAGGGCCTCTCATGCTGCGGCTGTACGCGACGGTGGCCGCGGGCGGCTTCCGGCGCTTCGCCACCTACCGCGTGGCCACGGCCGCGGGAGTCTTCACCAACAGCGTCTTCGGCTTCGTCCTCTCCGCCACCTACATCGCCCTCTGGGACGAACGGCCGCGACTCGGCGGCTACTCCATGGACGACGCCCTCGCCTACGTGTGGATCGGCCAGGCGCTGATCACGGTCTGCGGACTGATGGGAGGCGGCTTCGAGGACGAGCTGATCGAGCGGATCAGGACCGGTGACATCGCCGTCGACCTGTACCGCCCCGCCGACCTCCAGGCCTGGTGGTTCTCGGCCAACGCCGGCCGCTCCGCCTTCCAGCTGCTCGGCCGCGGTGTCGCCCCGATGGCGCTCGGGGCGCTCGTCTTCGACTTCACGCTGCCGGACGGGCCGGGCGGCTGGCTCGCGTTCCTGCTCGCGGTGGCGCTGGGCTCGGTGGTCGGCTTCGCGATCTGGTACCTGGTGGCGATGAGCGCGTTCTGGCTGCTCGACGGCCAGGGGGTGGTGCAGGTGGCCTGGCTGGGCGGCCTGTTCTTCTCGGGGATGCTGCTCCCGCTGAACGTCTTCCCGGGCGCGCTGGGCGAGTTCGCGCGGGTGCTGCCGTGGGCGTCGCTGCTGCAGGTGCCGGCCGATGTGTACCTGGGCAGGTACGAGGGCTGGGAGCTGGCGGGGGCGTACGGCTTCCAGGGCTGCTGGGCGCTGGTCCTGCTGGGGGCGGGGAGGGCGGCGCAGGCGGCGGCGACGCGGAAGGTGGTGGTGCAGGGTGGATAGGTCACCGGTGGCCGGCCCCTGGCTCACGTACCGGATGGTGGCGGGCATGTGGATCCGCTCCACGATGACGTACCGCTCGTCCTTCGCCCTGACTCTGGTCACCAGCTTCTGCGTCACGTTCTTCGACTTCGTCGTGATCCTGCTGATGTTCGGTCAGGTGCGGGGGCTCGGCGGGTTCTCGTTCGCGGAGGTGGCCCTGCTGTACGGGACGGCCGGGACGTCGTTCGGGATCGCGGACCTGACGATGGGCTCGCTGCAGCGGATGGGGAAGAGGGTCAGGGACGGTTCGCTCGACACGTTCCTGATGCGTCCGGCGCCGCTGCTGGCGCAGGTCGCGGCGGACAAGTTCGCGCTGCGGAGGTTCGGCAGGGTCGCGCAGGGCCTTCTCGTCCTCGTCTGGAGCCTGCTCCTCCTCGACGTGGAGTGGACGCCGCTGAAGGTGGTGCTGCTGCCGGTGACGGTGGTGTGCGGGGCGGTGATCTTCGGTGCGGTGATGGTGGTGGGCGCGTCGGCCCTGTTCTGGATCCAGGACGCCGCCGAGGTCACGAACTCCTTCACGTACGGCGGGAACACGCTTCTCCAGTACCCGCCGACGATCTTCGCGCAGGAGCTGGTGCGGGGCGTCGTGTACGTCGTGCCGCTGGCGTTCGTGAGCTGGCTGCCGGCGCTGTACGTGCTCGGCCGGCCGGCCCCGGCGGGGGTGCCGGACTGGGCGGCGTTCGTGTCGCCGCTGGTGGCTGCGGTGAGCTGCGGGGTCGCGGGGCTGGCGTGGCGCGCGGGGATCCGCTCGTACCGATCGACGGGAAGCTGAGAGAACAAGGGAAGCTGGGAGAACATGCCCTTCATCGAACTCGACGCGCTGGAGAAGACCTTCACCGTCCGCCGGAAGGCGGGGCTGATCCGCCGTGAGAAGCGGGAGGTCCGGGCGGTCGACGGCATCAGCTTCGGCGTGGAGCGCGGGGAGATGGTCGGCTACATCGGCCCGAACGGCGCCGGGAAGTCGACGACGATCAAGATGCTCACCGGCATCCTGACGCCGAGCGGCGGCCGGCTGCGGGTCGCGGGCATCGACCCGGCGCGGGAGCGCACCCGTCTGGCCCAGCGGATAGGGGTGGTGTTCGGGCAGCGCACGACGCTCTGGTGGGACCTGCCGCTGATCTCCTCGTACCGGCTGATGCACCGCATGTACCGCATCCCCGACGCCCGGTACGAGGAGAACCTGGCCCGCTGCGTGGACCTCCTGGACCTGGGGGACCTCCTCGACGTCCCCGTGCGCCAGCTGTCCCTGGGGCAGCGGATGCGCGGCGACATCGCCGCGGCGCTGCTGCACGACCCGGAGGTGCTGTACCTGGACGAGCCGACGATCGGCCTGGACGTCGTGTCGAAGGCGAGGGTCCGCGAGTTCCTGCGGGACCTGAACGCGACCCGGGGCACGACGGTCCTGCTGACCACCCACGACCTCACGGACATCGAACAGCTCTGCTCGCGGGTGATGGTCATCGACCACGGGCGGCTGATGTACGACGGGGAGCTGGCGGGCCTGCACGCGGTGGGCGAGAGCGAGCGGCTCCTGGTGGTCGACCTGGAGCGGGAGCTGCCGCCGATCGAGGACGTGCCGGGGGCCCGTTTCGTACGGTCGGAGGGCCCGCGCCAGTGGCTCGCCTTCCCGGCGACGGAATCGGCGGCCCCGCTGGTGACGGCGGTGGCGGCGAAGTACCCGCTCGTGGACCTCTCGGTGCGGGAGCCGGACATCGAGGCGGTGATCGCGAAGATGTACGGGGGAACTCGGGACGAGCGCCGGGAGTCCCTGATGTAGGAGGTCGAGTCGATGGTGAGTTTCGCGTACACGGCGGCGGACGAGGAGAAGAGCAGGGGCGTCCGCCGGATGAAGACCCTGGCGACGTCGCTGCTGTTCACGGTCGCGGTGATCTACGCCCTGGCGACGTGGGCGCGGAACGAGGGCTGGGGCGCGTGGGCGGGCTATGTCGCCGCGGCGGCGGAGGCGGGCATGGTCGGCGCGCTGGCGGACTGGTTCGCGGTGACGGCGCTGTTCCGGCGCCCGCTGGGACTTCCCATCCCGCACACGGCGATCATCCCGACGAAGAAGGACCAGCTGGGGGCGTCGCTCGGCACGTTCGTAGGAGAGAACTTCCTCTCTGCGGACGTGGTACGAGGCAGACTCCACGCCCTGGGCATCGGCGCCCGACTGGGGAAGTGGCTGGCGGACCCGGCGCACGCGGACCGGGTGACGGCGGAACTCTCCACAGCCCTGCGAGGCGCCCTGACCGTCCTCCGGGACGCGGACGTCCAGGCGGTGGTGGGGGAGGCGATCACGCGCCGGGCGGAGGCGGCGGAGATCGCCCCGGGCCTGGGAAAGACCCTGGAGCGGGTGGTCGCCGACGGGGCGCACCACAGGGCGGTCGACCTGATCTGCACGCGCGCCCACGACTGGCTGGTCACGCACGGGGACTCGGTGATGGAGGCGGTGCAGGGCGGCGCCCCCGGCTGGACACCCCGCTTCGTGGACAAGCGGATCGGCGAACGCGTCTACAAGGAGATCCTCCGCTTCGTGACGGAGATGCGGGACATGCCGGGCCACCCGGCGCGCGGGGCGATCGACCGCTTCCTGACGGACTTCGCGGCCGACCTGCAGGCGGACACGGACACGCGGGCGCGCGTGGAGCGCCTGAAGTCGGACCTGCTGGCCCGCCCGGAGGTCCAGGACATCATCGCCTCGGCGTGGGCCTCGGTCCGGTCCCTGATCATCGCGGCGGCCGAGGACGACCAGAGCCAGCTCCGCCTCCGCGCCCGCGCCTCCCTGATCTCCCTGGGCGCCCGCCTGTCGACGGACGCGAGGCTGCAGGGAAAGGTGGAGGGCTGGGCGGAGGACGCGGCAGCGTATGTCGTCACCACGTACCGCCACGAGATCACGTCCCTGATCACGGACACGGTGGCCGGCTGGGACGCCGCCCAGACCTCCCGCAAGATCGAGGCGAACATCGGCCGCGACCTGCAGTTCATCCGCATCAACGGCACGGTGGTCGGCGCCCTGGCGGGGCTTTTGATCTACACGGTGAGCAGGGCGGTGGGGGGCTAGGGAACCCTGCTCACGGGCGACGGCCGAGGAGGCGGCGGGGGTCAGTCGTTTCCGCGGGTGACGGCCCAGGAGGCGGCGGCCATCGCCCCGGCGACGGAGAACACCGCGGGCCAGGCCCCGATCTTCTTGGCGAGCGGATGGGACCCGGCGAAGGCGGCGACGTAGGCGGCCGTCAGCCCCACGGAAGCCTTGACCCCACCGACCTGCTGCCACTCCTTGGCGGCCACACCACCAGCAGCAGCAAGCACGACCCCACCGAGGGGCCGCTTCTTGGTCCACCGGGCAACGGCATAACCCCCGACGAGCCCGACGGCGGCTATGGCGGGGGAGGGGATGCGGGGCATGGGCGGGCCTTCCTGGTCGACTGGTCGGTGGGTCGCCCTTCGAGCGTACGGGAGTCACTGGGGAGGGTTCAGGGTGCACGCGGCGCAGTGCGTCTCGTCGCCGATGGGCCGGAACAGCATGGGCTGGGTGTGGACACCGGCGCACTCCCGGGTGCCTTCGAGGCGCGCGGAGATCCGCGGCCCGGCGGAGACCAGGGACGGCAGCTCCCGGCGGGGTACGTCACGCAGGAGGTACCGGACGAGCCCACCGGGCCGGTGTACGGGAGTCCCGGCACCGGGCAGCCCGCGCAGGATGTGCTCATGCACGTCGGTGGAGCTGTGGCCGGCGTCGAGCCAGCGGGCGGCGAGGTGGGCGAGTTCATCGCGCATGCCGGGCGGGATGTGGCGCAGGGCGGAGGAGAGAACGGGCAGCGCACCGACGAGCGCGCGAGCGTCGTCGAGTCGAGGGGACTCCGGGGCCGTCTCATGGGCCTTCGGGGGAAGGTTGGAGGTGTTCTCCTCACGGTCTTTCTTTGGATGACGGTCGGGCGACGGGGCTGTCGGCTGACCGACGGCCGGTTTCCGGGGACTCGGTGCGACCTGCGAAGACGCAACGGAATGCCAGGCGAGGATCTTGATCGCCTGATCGGCGGTCAAGGGCGTGCTGGATACGAGCTGTTGGGTGGCCCAGTGCCCTCCGGCTCCCTGCACCCGCCGCTCGTGCACGAACCCTTCCTCCTTGAGCTGGCGCTTGGCGCGCCCGAAGGCGGTTGCCCCGATCCGGGCGCGTTCGGCGGTGCGGGAGAGACACTCGCGGGCGCCGTGGGGGAGGGAGAGCTGCCAGGTCAGGAGCCGAACGGCGTCGGAAGACAGCCGAGGATGGCGAATGATGTCGTGCGAGAGCTGAGTGAAGCCGCGGGCAGGCGCGTTAAAGTGCCGGTAGATCACGGTGGAGTCGCATTCCATTAGTGGTTCAGGCCCTCGCCGATGGCTGCAACCATCGACGGGGGCCGTTTTGCGTGACCGTAGCGCCCGAAACGCCCCCGAACGGCCACGGCGAGCAAAGAACACCCGTGTGAGTGACCCTCGGGTACGCGTCCAACGGACAAGGTCTGCAGCCGGGTTGAAGCCACGGGTGGTGCGGCGAAATGTGATCCGGCTTCGAGGGTGCGGGACTTGAGGCACTCGGCGTGATCCGGCATCGGGGGTGCGGGTGCGGCCGCCCTCTTTCCGAGTGTGGCGGCCTCCACCACCGCGTCAAGGGCGCCTGCGGCGTCGCTGCGCGATGGGCTGCGCCCACCCTTGACCCGGCGGCGGAGTCCGCCTTTTCACACTCGGAGGGCGGCCGGGGGGACGGGTCCACGCGTGGGCGCCGGGGCCGCGTCCCGCCGTAGGCGGGTCCAGGGTGTGTGGGTGGGGCGAGGCCGGGCATCGGCTGGGCGGGTAATGGCTGTGTGCGCCGGTGGGTGGGGGCTTGGCTATTGGCGGGGCTGCGTGGGTCCAGTTCTCTGGGTGGGGTCGCGCGGAGTTGAATGGGGCGGCCCGGGAGGGCTTAGCGGGTGGCGCTCGTCGGTTGGCGGGGATTCAGGCCCCGCTGGTCGCTCTGCGTGGGTGGTTTCTCCGGGTAACCCGGCCCGGTTGACCGATCCGCCCCTTTGACCACTTGAGTGGGGGTCGTTACCGCCGGTAGTCGGCAGTTATTCGCGCTCACCTCGGCATTTCACTCCACCCGGCGCTTCCCTGGCCCCTTCCACCCACCGGGAATGACCAGCGGGGCCTGAATCCCCGCCAACCGACGGCCGCAACCCGCTAAGCACCGCCCGGCTGCCCCATTCAACTCCGCGCGACCCCACCCACCGAACCGGACCCACCCACACCCGCTACGAACCCAGCCCCCACCCACCGGCGCACACAGCCAGCACCCGCCCAGCCGATGCCCGGCCTCGCCCCACCCACACACCCCCACCCGCCTACGGCGGGACAGGCCCCCGGGGCCCCCGCGGGGACCCCGGCCCCCGGACCGCCCTCCGAGAGGTCTTTCGCGCCTGGAGCCGCCGGGTCAAGGGTGGGCGCAGCCCATCGGCGGAGCCGACTTGCCCTTGACGCGGTGGTGGAAGGCGCGACTCTCGGAAAGAGGGCGGTCCCACCAGAAGCCCACGAAGCGGGCCCGCCCCAAGGGAGCCGACTGGCCGTTCCTCAGCGTTCGGAGGAGTCTCGCCAGTAGTCCGCGAGCATCTCGCCCGGCCAGGTCGGTTGAGTGACGGGCTCACGAGGGAGCATCTCTTGGAAGACCGCCACGAGATCGACGACCTGGGTGCCGTCGTCGGCGTCGAGGTCTGTGACGTGCAGGTCTCGCCCGTCGACCTTGAGCAGTCTCGGAAAGGACGTGGCAAGCCGGGCAGGACGCCGATGGTTGTGGTGAACGAAGGTGCCGGTCGCCGGCCAGGCGGGGTTGTCGCGGGGGCTGCGCGCATGAAGTGCGACATCGCCTGGGGACCCCAGGTTGAAGAACCATGTGACCTGGAGGTGAGAGAACTCCTCGATGCCTTGCAGGGTTTCCACGGGGAACTCCGGCCGCAGGCGGATGACCGATTCCACGCCGCCCTTGAAGTCGTCGAGCCTTCCGGTGTGGCCTCCGATGACGTCGGCGATGACCGGCACCTCGATGAACTGTGCAGGCACAGTCGACCCTTCTTCCTTATTGGCAACGCCACTTGGGGGTACGGCGGCTTCGATGGCGTCAGATTACTCGGCGAAGTGCGAGCCGGGCTCGCTCGTCCACGTCCGAGACGCAAGGGATTCCGCGGCTGCGGAAGGGGGACAGGGTCGTCCGCATGGTGACGACCGCTTCCCGCGTCCTGCCGGACTGAACGCCGTCCATGGCGTCCAGGGCCCGGGACCAGGTCTGGCACGCCGCATCGATACTGCCCTGCTCTGCCTGGACGGTGCCCATGTAGCCGAGCGTGACAGCGTGGGTTCGGCTGAAGGAATCCGCTCTACGGAGTCGAACGCTGCCACGGAAGTGGCGCAGGGCGCCGCTGAGGTCACCCAGGGCCCACAGCGTGCGGGCCGTCTCATGCGCGAGGGACGCTTCTTGGAAGAACCAGACTCGCTGGGGATCCTCGTCTCCCGCTGCGGCCTGGCCGAGGTCGGTTTCGGCTTGGCGGACAGCGGAGATGGCGTTGCCCCTCTGGCCGTCCACGGCAAGCGCCCGCGCGCGCACGATGCCGATCAGGGCTCGTTCGCGGGGGGTGGCGTGGTCGTATCTCTTGCGTTCGACGGAGGCGGTGGCGAGGTCCAAGGCAGCCCTGGTGTGTCCAAGGTCTATGGCCTGATGGGCCATGGCCCGCAGAATGTGCCCGGCAAGGGGAGCGTCGTCGGCTTCGGCCGCAAGCTTGAGCGCGAGGGTGAAATAGCGCCGTGCCGACTCGTGTTGGGAGGCGTCGAAACTCATCCAGCCGGCTACGTACACAGCCTCGGCCGCCGCCGAGTACAGAGAACGACGAGAGGCCTCACTGCTGAAGACTCCGCTGATGTACCGGGCGACGTCGTCGACGATGTACTGGTAGAGGGCGGTTCGGCCGTCGACGCCGCCGTGCCGTTGATCGCGTCGGGCGAAGAACTCGGTCATCTCGCGTACAGCCCGCACTTCGGTCGCACCGACTCTGCGGTGCGGGCCGGCCGCTCGGGAGCGGGCCCGCTGTGGAGCTTCGTCCCACCACGGATCCCTGGGCAGGACCAATCCGCCGACCGAGTAGACGGCGGCGCCGGTGAGGAGTCGGCGGCGTTCGCGATCCATGCTGTTTCTCCCCAGGTCGACCAGAGTCGTCAGCGTGTCGGTGTCCCACTCGGACGCGGTGACGGTATCCGAGGCGTTCTCCGCGAGGCCGATCTCCGCGAGAGTGAGAGGTCGTCCCAACCGTCGCGACAGAGTTTCTCGTAGGACGTCGGCCGCTCGGCCCCGGGGCCGGGTGCCGGCGACCCACATGGCGACGTGCGAGCGCGTGACGCTGAGAAGTTCGTCGATCCCAGACTCCGCCGCGACCCGTACCACTGCGGCAGCCACCACGGGCTGCGACCAGCCCGTCTCCGCGATCACCGCGGCCAGTTCGTCGTTCCTGCGCGCCATGCTGCGCCCCTGTTCACAAGAGAACAACCTTTGACGGGTTTGACGGCATCGGGGCCTCGACGGGGATGCCCACCCATCGCGAATCACGGTTCGCTGAGAGAACACGAAACCACCAACCGACAGCGACGGGAGGGCAACTGGTGACTTTCAGCCACGTGGGTGACGAGGAAGACCAGGCGACTGCGATGTCGCCATCTGCGACGCCGATCTCCTTCCCTCCGCGTCCCCAGCGGGTTGTCGCAGAGCGCTGTGGGGACAAGGAGATGCGTGGACGTGAGGAGCCCGCACCCCCTCCCATCGGCATCCTTGCCGCTGCGGCTGTCACGTCTTTTCCGACGGGCCACCCTGCCTACTCGCAGAGCCTTCCGCGCGAGGCGCGGAGCGCAGCAGTCGCTCGCCGGCTGGTCCGCACGGCGCTGACTGTCTGGGGCCTGGACTCGTTGACGGAGGACGCCCTGCTCGTGATCACCGAGCTGGTCGCGAACGCGGTGGACCACGGTCGACTCCCGTCGATCCGAGTGATCGTCTCCCGGCCTTACGTGAACGGGGTTCGCGTAGGCGTGGTCGACCGCTCGAGGACCCTCCCGACCCTGAGGGTAGACGCGGGCGACGACCGTCTCCGGGGGCGGGGTCTGGTCCTGGTCGACGCGCTCACGCAGGAGTGGGGGACCGAGCTGTACCGATGGGGCAAGCAGGTCTGGGCCGAGCTGAAAGAGGACGACGCGTGAAGGACGGGAAGCCCTGGGTGGGCGATCAGGTGCACGACGAGGCCACCAACAGGAAGGCCATTGTGACCGACGTCCGAGGAGGCTCCGTGTACGTCCTGCGCCATGTCTGGGGCGGCGGCGACACCTGGGAGGCCGAGGACCCCGAGAAGCTCACGGTGACGGAGCCGGCCGGCGGGTGGAGGCACGAGGCAGCCGGGACACCGAATCGGCCCGCGCAGAAGGGACAACTGCATCTGGGTCGAGCCGAGTACTACAACGACCCCGACGCACCCAAGGCCAACACCCTCATCCCTGCGAGCAACCTCCTGGTAGTCGACGAAAGCGGCGCCATCCTCCTCCAGCGCCGCCGTGACACCGGCCAATGGGCCCTACCCGGGGGCGCCCAGGACATCGGCGAGACGGCTGCGGAGTGCGCGGTACGCGAATGCCTGGAGGAGACGGGGATCGCCGCCGAGATCACGGGCTTCCTCGGCATCTACACCAACCCCCGGCACATCGTGGCGTACGCCGACGGCGAGATCCGCCAGCAGTACGGGAACACATACATCGGCCGCCCCACAGGCGGGGAGCCCACCATCGACGACGAGGGCGACGGCGTCCGCTTCGTCCACCCCGCCGACCTCGACGCGTACGACATCCACCCGAGCATGCGCCAACAGATCAGCGACTACCTGGTCGGCGCCTACCCCTACCTCGGCTGAGCTGCCCGCCGCCTCCGTCCGCCCCACGGCGCCGGAGATCTTCGGCGCCGCGGGGCGGACGGACCTTCCAAACACCCGTTGCTGTCGGTCAGGAATGGCCATGGCCGTTCCCAACGTGTCGTTCCCTGTCAGGTTTGCGCTGGCGGCCGCGCAAGAGAGGCGCGGAGGATCGCGCCGGCATCATCTGGGAGACCCAGGGCATGTAGTTCGACCGCGATGCGCATGACATCCTCTTCAGCAAGGCTTCTGCCGCTGATGCCGATAGCCGTGTCCGCAAGATCATCCTGTCCATCGCGCAGCAGGGCGATCGAGGCCGCGCTCTCCAGGGGTGTCAGCGACGTCGAGGCGTGCTGGATCAGGGCAACCGCATAGCCGGCCTTTCCCCTTCTGTAGAGGGCGGCGGCGCTGGCTGCGAGCTGGTGAGCTGCAGCCACATCGCGCGCTCTCCGCTGCCGGTCCCCCGCTGAAGGGGGGACCGGCAGGGGGCCACGCGGCGGTGGCTCGGCCTGATTTCGCGCATCTGTGATGGCTGGTTGCGGGGAACTCAGAGGGGGCTGCTGGGCAAGAAGCCGGCCGTTCTCGCCCCGAAGGCGTTCGTTCTCGCTCCGCAAGGGGCCACAGCTACGGCACAGGGTTGCCTCAGCGGACGCATGGAGATCACGGAGTTCTGCGACGGGGATTACAACGGCACCCGGCCTCGCCCGCTGGACAGCGAGTTCTCGGAGCAGGAGAAGGAAGGCAAGGGGCGGTTTACGGCGGCCGCTGCGATAGCGGGACATCTCGCTCGGGTCCTTCTGCCAGTTGTGCGCTGCCAAGAGCTCCGACGCCTGAGCCAGCGTCTGTACGGCCAGATGCTCGTAGAGAACGGCTACTGCCTGGGCGAGTGCTCTTCTGCCCGGCGGCAGGTCTGCTCCCGTCGTGCCTGTCCTGCTTCTTTCCGCCATCGCCACCCCCGTCGACCGGATGCAATCCATTGTGCAGCAAAGGAATTTGACTTCCTTGCGCGCAAAGCCAGCAGGGGATGGACGGCGCCTTCGTGAGCCGTGCTGAATGGATGGGTCAGCCGGAAGCCGAGCAGGGCGGGCCCACGTGGTGCCCGTGCTGCCTGGTGACAGGCTTTCCAAGGGGTCCGTTGAGCGGAGGTTGCAAGTGGCAGTGCCGTCGTGGCTCGACAAGACGTTTGGCAGCAAGGTGCGTGCCGGCCTTTGGCTGGTGTCGGAGGTGGGGGAAGGCAACGTCTTCACCAAGGGGCAGTTGCGGGCCGCGTTCCCGGACGTGGCGCAGATCGACCGGCGGGTGCGCGACCTGCGGGATCACGACTGGCAGATCGATACGCGGCGCGAGGATGAGTCGCTCCATCTTGACGAGCAGCGCTTCGTGAAGAGGGGGGCCGATGTCTGGCTTCCCGGCCATTCGAAGTCGCCGAAGGAGAAGTCCGGGCTGACGTCAGCTCAGCGGACCAAGGTTCTGGCCGCTGACAGCTTCCTCTGTCGGTCCTGCGGCATCGGTGCGGGTGAGTCCTTCGGGGATGGCGGCCAGGACGCTCAGCTGGATGTGGCGCGGCGTCAGGTCCAGCTTCCCGACGGTACGTCGGAGACCCAGCTCGTCACCGAGTGCAACAGGTGCAGGGTGGGCGGCCGTAACCGTCAGGTCGATCTGCCCGGCATCCTGGGCCGCCTTGAGGGTCTGACTCCGCTGGAGCGGGACGTGTTCATCGGGTGGCTGAACGCCGACCGCCGTGACCCCAGCCCGTTGGAGCGGCTGTGGGGCGAGTACCGCACCCTGCCTGAGGTTGCCCGCGATGCGGTGCGGGACGCTGTGTACGGCCTGGGCAAGTAGCAACGAGGGGAGTGAGCAACCAAATGAAGCAGGAATTTCCGACGCCGCCACGCGCCGCCGAGTTCAGCGAGCTGGTCAGGAGGCGGCTTGAAGATGTGAAGAGCGCCGGCGGCACTCGCGAGACGGTCACCGTGGACTGGAATGGCCAGGCGCTTCACTGCGAGGTGATCGACTGCCCCATCGGCTCCGTCTTCTACAACCCCGGCACGCACCGCATCCGGGCGCAGCGCAGCCATGATCCGGCCAAGGATGCAGCCCTTGCCGCGGACCCCTGGAAGGGAGCCAGCCAGGAGTACCTGCAGTTCCTTCTGCAGGCTGACCCGGCCGATCCCAACCGCAGGGACCCGGATTTCGACAAGCTGAAGGAAAGTCTCGATCAGTTCGGACAGAACGACCCGGGCCTCATCACGCACCACGGCATTCTCGTCAACGGCAACACGCGTACGGCGGCACTGCGCGAGCTGGGCCAGCAGACGATGCGCGTGGGCGTCCTGCCTGAGTGGTTCACCTGGGACGACATCAACTCCGTTGAGCTGGCGCTGCAGCTTCGCCGGGATCACCGGCGGGACTACTCGTACATCAACCGTCTGCTTGCCATGGAGGAGCAGGCCGGCCTCGGCAGGACGCCTGACGCGATTGCGAAGGAGTTCCGCATCCGGCCGTCTACCTACCACCAGGAGCGCTGGATCCTCGCCACGATCCGCGAGCAGATCTCGCGCAGCGCGAACGGCGACGTGCCTGGGCTACGGCTTGTCGACTTCGAGGATCATCAGGAGAAGCTCAAGGAGCTCCACCGCGCGTACGAGAAGCTGGCCGCGGTCGACCCTGACCGTGCGGATGTGCTGAAGGAACTTCGCATGGCAGCCATCGTCATGGGCTTCGCCAAGACGGACGTTCGGCACATCGATGAGGGCTTCCGGGACCGGTTCCTGTCCCGCACGATGTCGCCGGGCTTCATTGAGCCGGCGGGCGAGCAGGCAGCTGTGTCCGTGCCGGGGCTGGGCGGCGTGACGCTTCCTGGTGCTTCCTCTGCGGTCTCGGCCGCCCGCGCCCTGAACGACAAGGTGCTTCGCGCGAAGGCGACGGCCGGCGCCTCAAGCGAGGTTGCCTCGGATCAGGACAGGAAACGGGCTCAGGACGTCTTCCAGGAAGCACGCGAAGCCTTTGATCAGGCGATTGACGCGGCGGGCCGTGAGGCCAGGCTCAAAAAGAGGAAGCAGATGGCGCCCGCCAGGATCGCGGACGCTTGTGCCGACATCGACCAGAGCGTTGTGGAGCTCGTGCAGGCACGGGCATCACGCAGCCTCGACGAGGAAGCGCTCGACGAGGCTGTACTGAAGTTGCGCGAGAGCCTGCGCAAGCTCGCCCAACAGGCGGGGCGCGGCGCAGCGACTCCTGGTGACGGTGTGGCCTGGCTCATCGAAGCCGTTGCCCTGGAGACCTCGGGATGAGCGATCTCACCGGAGGGACGTCGCTCCGTCTCGAATTCGATGAGACACGTACGAAGGTCGTCTTCCGGACCACCAAGGAGTACCGCGACGAACTCGTCCAGCTGGCCGCCCGTTTCCGCTCGGGCGGCCAGCTCAGCCCCGTAGCCGCCGTGGTCGAGCTCAACGACCTGCTGGGAGGTCTGGGCGCCCTCTCGTCCTGGTCGGACGCGTCCGGTGTCGAGTGGGCCCCCGAGCTTCAGGAGCTGGTCGTCGGCGTCCTTCAGGACGCACAGGCGGTCAAGCAGCGCCTGGATGCGCCGCATCAGACGGGGGAGATCCAGCCCGATGAGGTCCCCTTCCTCCTGGGAGAGGAGTGGAAGGCGGATCTCAGTGACTTCCAGCGCCGTGATGTCGCCAAACTGCTCGCGCTTCAGCACGGCGCCAACTTCAGCGTTCCCGGCGCTGGCAAGACACGTGTGGGCCTGGCTGTCTATGCCAGTCAGAAGGCGCAGGGGAAGGCCAGTCGGCTGCTCATCGTCTGCCCGAAGTCCGCATACGAAGCATGGCAGTACGAGAGCGCGGTCTGCTTCCGCCATGCGCTGCGCACGGACATCCTCGGCAGGTCCTACGACCAGTGGGCAGAGGTGCTCATCGTGAACTATGAGCGGCTGGACCGGTCGCTCACGATGCTGGCTGCCTGGCTGAAGGCTGAGCCTTCGATGATCATTCTTGATGAGGCGCACCGCATGAAGCTAGGAGCGCGGGGCACCTACGGCGCCGCCTGTATGGCTCTCGGGCCGCTTGCCCGGCGGAGGCTGATTCTCACCGGTACACCGGCTCCCAACGGAGCAAAGGACTTGGAGAATCTGCTCGGTTTCGTCTGGCCTGGGCATGGCCAGCGAGCGGTCACGCAAGCGGTGTCCGGCGGTGACCTGGCGTATGCCAGTACCGTCCTGCGGCCACTGTTCACTCGTACGACCAAACAGGAGCTCGGTCTCCCTCCTATGTCGCTCCAGATGCGATACGTGGACATGCCGCCGCTCCACGAGGAGATCTACGCTTCGCTGGTCGGGGGTGAGGCGAGTGGCGCGGCGCGCGAGGATCTCAGCGCGCTGGGGAAGACGGCGCTGCGGCTGCTCATGGCCGCGGTGTGCCCCGCGCTGCTGACCGAGGGGGCAAACCGGTATGACCCGCTTGCCTATCAGCTCCCGCCGCTGGAAGTGCCGCAGGGTAGCTCGCTGTACACCCTGATGCAGAACCTTCCTGACCATGAGATGTCGCCCAAGTATCAGGAAGCGGCTCTCATTGTGGCGGAGAATGCAGAAAAAGGACGGAAAACGCTTGTCTGGACGACTTTCGTTCGAAGCCTTGCCACTCTTGAGAAGCTACTCGGGAAGTTCGGTCCTGCGGTTGTGTACGGCGGAACCCCCGACAGGGAAGAGCAGCTGCGTCGCTTCCGTGAGGATCCGGACTGCATGGTGCTGATTTCCAATCCTGCCACCCTGGGTGAAGGCATCAGCCTGCACCAGGTGTGCCATGACGCCGTCTACGTGGACCGCGACTTCATGGCTGGCCGTTTCCTCCAGAGCATGGACCGGATCCACCGTCTTGGGCTGTCTCCTGGGACCGAAACGAATGCCACGGTGCTCGTGGCCCGCAATACGGTCGATGAGGTGGTGATGACGAGGCTGGAGCAGAAGCTTGATTTCATGGGGAGGATCCTGGACGACCCCTCGGTGCAGCAGCTCGCCGACCTCGAAGAGGAGCCGGCAGTGGCTGCCGGGCTGGCGCCGAGCGACATGGCGGCCTTGTTGAGTCACATGGGGCTGCCGGCCGCCAGATGACGGGGCGCGCCGACTGCGAAGCCGCTCGCCGCCGTAGGACGCATAGGGGTATGAAGCAGCCGTGGCGTGGCCATGGCGCGTGGTGGCCATCCCTGCCCCTGTGCGGCGCTGGCGCGGGAGGAGCAAGGCAGTAAGTGTCACGCTGGGGCCAGTCGGGCTGGGAGACTGTAGCGACGCCGGGGATGTCACTGGCGGATGCGACACTTGCGTGTCTGCAGTCAGTCACACCAGGAGGCTTCGATGAGTTCCAGCGGTCAGCCGCTGACGTCGATTGAGATCTGCGCGGGGGCAGGGGGTCAGGCTGTTGGCCTGCACAGGGCCGGGTTCCGTCACCTTGCGCTTGTTGAGATCGATACGCATGCAGCGAAGACGCTGGAGCTCAACGTCATCGAGGGTAAGCGCTGGGGAGCCGATGTTGCGGCAGAGTGCGATGTCCTTGAGATGGACGTGACAAAATTCAGCCCTGCTGAGCATCTCAAGAAGTTCAACGCGCGCATGAAGCGCCCTATCGCGGAGAAGGAGCTTGGGCTTCTCGCGGGAGGTGTCCCCTGTCCTCCGTTTTCCGTGGCGGGAAAGCAGCTGGGCCGGGATGATGAGCGAGATCTTTTTCCGACGATGCTTGATCTCGTTGAAGAGCTGAAGCCCCGCGCGGTGATGATTGAGAATGTCGCCGGATTGGTCAAGCCGCGGGAAAAGTTCTTTGAGTACCGCGAGGAAATCAAGCAGCGTCTTCGTGCTGCGGGATATGTGGTCTGCGGCTGGAGGCTTCTTGAGGCTGCCGACTACGGAGTCCCTCAGCTGCGGCCCAGGGCCATTCTCGTCGCCATTCGAGAGGATCAGTACAGAGGTTTCGACTGGCCGGCCCCCAGGGCGGAACGGGTTTCGGTGGCCACGGTTCTTGAGGAGTCCATGAAGCGTCGCTTCGTCGATGCCGGCCGCCCTGATGACTTCGACAAGTGGCTGGATGATGCCAGCGGTGGGGGTGTGGCTCCCACGCTTGTCGGCGGCTCTAAGAAGCATGGTGGGGCTGACCTCGGCCCCACTCGGGCGAAAAGGGCGTGGGCCGCGCTCGGCGTGAACGGCATGGGTGTTGCCAACGATGAGCACGAAGTAAACCTAGAGCGAGACCTCGGAAATCCCCAGAAGGGGATCGGTCCCATGCTGACTGTGGAGCAGGCGGCGATGATCCAGGGCTTTCCGGGGAAGGATGAGTGGGAGTTCGCTGGCCGGAAGACTGCGCGGTACCGCCAGGTGGGTAACGCTTTCCCGCCCCTGGTGGCCGAGGCCGTCGGCCGTGCGATCAAGGAAGCTCTGGAACGCCAGGGTGCTGTGCTCGCCCCCCCGACCGGAGACCTGGAGCCCGACGGCACGACGTGGGAGTCGGCTCAGAGCACCCTTGTCTAAACCGCCTGCCGCCTTCGGGTGACGGTTTGCGCGATCTCCTCAGCGCATTCCTCCGCTGCCGCGTGCTCCCAGAAGCGGAGTACTAGCCATCCTGCAGCTGTGAGCCGTTGGTCGGTATCGCGATCCCGGGCCATGTTCCCTTCAACCTTCTTCGACCAGTAGCCGGAGTTGGTTTTGGGCGGAACGTAGTGATCAGGGCAGCCGTGCCAGTAGCAGCCGTCGATGAAGACGGCCACCTTCGCCGGACGGAAGACCATGTCTGCTGTCCGGCGAAGCTCCGGAAGCGGCTTGGCCGCTACTCGGTAGCGGAGCCCCCGGGCATGGACAAGGCGGCGGATCAGCTGCTCGGGTTTGGTGTCCCTGCTTCGGATGGCCTGCATGTTGCGCCGTCGCGCAGCGGACGATGCCCAGGAGCCTGCCGGGGGCACCCAGGGTTCGGGGCTGCTCACGTTTCTCTTTCTTGAGCGTCCGTCGTTTGGGCTTCCAAGCGGCGAGCTTGCTTACGCGCATGCTCCATCCTGGCGATGGCTGCTTTAGGGCCGCCAGGTGGCCAAGGCTCCCAGCTGTCCAACCGGTAGAACGAAAGCGAGCGCCGTCCTTCTTTCCGCCTGGAGTTCTTTATCTTCCAGCCTAGCGCTCGAAGTTCCCGCATGCGCTTTGTGGGATCTCCGTGATTTTCTTCCCTGGCGACGAGCGCTATGAGCTCCTTGGGCACTTCTATGCCCTCCAAAGCCTTCAGTAGCTCACCGATCCGGAGATGGGCATCGGGCAGGCTGAGTGAAACGCGCAGCGCCTCGGCGTTCTCCTCGTGATCGGAGAAAAGGGCTTGCTTGGCGTGGTTGTCTTCTTCGCAAAGCGGCTGGAGGTTGTCAGCTTCGTTCGATCCGCCGAGCTCAAGCGGGATCTTGTGATCGATCACAAGCTTGACGTGGTCATCCTTGGGAGTCCGTCCACAGGCCGCACAGCGGTATCCATACGTGTGCAGCGTAAGCGCACGGTCGGAAGCCCGCGGGGCCCTTCGCGCTGTTCGCTGATCAGCGTCGGGGCGCCAGCCCCTCAGCACGTAGGTGAAGCGTTGGCGGTGATCAGGGTCCCGGACAGCGGAAACCAGGAAAAAGGTTCGCAGTGAACGAAGCCGACGGTCCAGCTGAAGGTTGGACTTTCCACTCAGTGAACGGACGCGCCCCCTGATCTCTCCCATGGGAAGTGGCGTGCTCCGGGCGTCGTAGAGCACGCGGTAGACCGTGCGGGTTTCCGCGTCGGAGACCAAGCCGTGCAGCTCGGCACTGTCCGGGAGAGGCAGAGGGCGTGTCTCGGTCTCGGGAGGCATGACGTCCAGAGGTTTCAGGGGCCGGCGAAAGACGACTCCATCATTGCTTAGGGCAGTTGTCCCGAGGCAAGGCCCCCAGGCTAGGCCTCACTCCGCCCCGTGGCACTCCCCATAAGTCCGCCCCGACCCGCACCAACACTCCGCCGCCCGGGCCGGGGGCCAGGCCGTTGCTCGGGCTCTGGCTGCCAGGGTTGTGGCGTACTGGGGGAGGAGGTCCGCGTTCGACGGGTGGGTGGATTCTGAGGCGGCGAAGGCTTCGTAGGAGGGGACCGTCGCTCGGACGATGCCCAGGTTCGGGGTGCCGGCCGCGGCCAGTTCGCGGAGGGACGCCTCGATGTCCGTCAGGTGCGCGCGGTACGTGGGGTACTCCGCCTCCAGTTCCGGGTAGGCCGCCAGGAGTTCGTCCAGTTCCCGTTCCGGCCAGTGCAGGACCGCCACCGGGAACGGGCGGGAGAGGGCCGTGCGGTACGTGCCCAGTTCCGAGCGGAGGCGGGTGATCTCCGCCTGGAGTTCCGCCGGGTCCGACGAGCCCAGCGACCACAGGCGCTTCGGGTCGTGGAGTTCGTCCAGCCCCACCGTGCCCGCGTGCAGGCGGTCCGCCCGGACGTCCCAGGCGTCGTGGTCCCGTGCCAGCATGCGGCGGATCCGGTGGCGGGTGATCAGGAGCGACACGGTTGCGTGGGGGAGGTCGTCCGGACCCGCCAGGAGCGTCGCCGCCTCCGACAGGGTCGACTCCGCTGCTTCCAGTTCGTCGTGCGCTTCCAGCGTTTCCGCCGTGATCTCCCAGGGCAGGGCGTCCTTCGGCTTCGCCCGCCGCACGCCCTCGATGATCGCCCGCGCCTCGGCCTCGTGCCCGTACTCCCACAGGTTCGCCGCCTTCAGCGCCCTGATCAGGTGCGGGTTCGCCGGCTTCCCCGTGAGGAGCTCGTCGTACAGGGCCGTGGCCCCCTCGCGGTCTCCCGCCAGTTCGCGGTGGGCCGCGGCCTGGAGGTACAGGGGCTCCCGGTCTCCCGGGTACTGCGCTGCCGTGCGCAGCAGACGCTCGGCTTCGGTGGTGTGGGCGGCAGGCGTGTCTGGGCGCATGCCCTCCACCGTACTGCTGTACGGGCCTGGAGAGTTGGCGCCTCAGCGCTTATCGTGCCCCGCGTGCGCGTCACGCAACGGCAGCGGGTGCCGGTCGTCGTCCAGACGGGAGGACGATCTCGTACGAGCGCCCGCGCGCTGTGGCTGGCCGCCGAGACCGTCGTCACCTGCGGGGTTCTCATCCTGCTTCTCGTCGCCCATCAGCTCTGGTGGACCAACCGGGAGGCCCGCGCCGAGGCACTCGACCAGGTGCGCGTCCTGGAGCGGGAGTGGGACATCTCTCCCCCCGGTGCTGATGTTGCGCCTGATGTCCCTGGTGTGCCTGGTGTGTCCGAGTCGCCTGACGCGGTCCGTGAGGCTGATGCGTCTGCGGCCCCTTCCGCTTCCTCGCCCGCCGTCGGCGTACCCCGGGCCAACCCCGCGCCCTCCGCCGCCTTCGCCGTTCTCCGTGTCCCGCGGCTCGGGCTCACCGTCCCCGTCGCCGAAGGCGTCTCCAAGCGGTCCGTGCTCGACAAGGGGTACGTCGGGCACTACCCCGGGACCGGTGCGCCCGGGGGTGTGGGGAACTTCGCGCTGGCCGGGCACCGGAACACGCACGGTGAGCCGTTTCGGTACATCAACCGGCTCGGTGCTGGGGATCGGATTCTCCTGCGTACGCGTGCGCGTACCTATGTGTATCGCGTCGATCTTGTGCTGGCTTCCACTTCGCCCCGTGACGTCGGGGTCATTCGTGCCGTTCCGCGGTCCCTCGTCAGGCCCTCCTACGGGTACTCCGACCCCGGCGCCTATCTCACCCTCACCACCTGCACCCCCGAGTTCAGCAGTGCCTACCGGCTCGTCGTCTGGGCGAAGCTCGTCTCCGCCGGGTGATCAGCGGCGTCCCAGTGCGAGCGTGAGCGCGCCGCCCGTGAGGGCCAGGGCCGCCGAGACCAGGAGCGCCGTGTCCGTGCCCGTCGTCACCAGGGCCAGCGTCAGGGCCACGCCCGCCGAGGAGCCGATGTAGCGGGCGGTGTTGTTGGCGCCCGAGCCCATCGCCGCCTGCTCCGGCGGTACGGAGTCGACCGCCAGTCGGGGCAGGGCCGCGTTCAGGAGGCCGCTGCCCGCGCCCGCCAGCAGGAGGCCCGGCAGGAGGCGCGGCCAGGGGCCTTCGAGACCGCCGAGCAGGGCGAGTACGCCCGCCGCCGACAGGGTGAAGCCCAGCGCCAGTTGGTGCGCGGCGGAGAGCCGGCCGGCCAGGCGGCGGGCCTGCAGTGCTGCCACGAACGCCGTGCCCGACCAGAGCAGGAACAGGCACGCCGAGGCCAGCGGCGACATCCCCGCCCCGCCTTGCAGCAGCGCGGGCACCACGCTGAACAGGCCGATCACCGCCAGGCCCGTGAAGAGCGCGCCCAGCGTCGACGCCAGGAAGGCCGGCCTCCGCAGCAGCGCCAGGTCGATCATGGGCGTACGGCTCCGGTGCTCGACGGCCACGAAGAGGGCCGTCAGGGCGGCGGCCGCGAGGAGCAGCAGGCCCACCGGGGGCCGCAGCCAGCCGTCCCGGCCCAGGGTCAGGGCCGTGAGCAGGGCCGCCACGGCCAGGCCGAGGGTGAGTGCGCCCGCGAGGTCGGGGCGTGCCTTGGCGGCCGGGTTCTTCGTCTCCTTCGCCAGCGTCCGCGTTCCCGCTGCCGCCGTCAGCAGCGCCGCCGCCCCCAGCGCCCCGTACGCCAGGCGCCAGTCCGCCAGGCTCAGCGCGCCCGCGAGGAGGGGGCCCAGCGCGATGCCGCCGCTGACGGACGCGCCCCAGATCCCGGTGGCCCTGATCCGGTCCCGGCCCGCCGGGTACGCGTGGGCGAGCAGGCCCAGGCTGCCCGCGAGGACGGCCGCGCCGGCCGCGCCCTGCGCGACGCGGGCCGCGGTGAAGGTGAGCGTCGTGCCGGCGAAGGCGCCGAGCGCGGTGGTGAGGCCGAGGGTGAACGTGCCCAGGAGGAAGATGCGGCGCCGTCCGTGCGCGTCCGCGAGGCTGCCGGCCACCAGGAGGAGGACGGCGAGGCCGAGCGGGGTGCCGTTGAGCAGCCAGGCCTGCGCCGAGGCCGGGGTCCCGAAGGCGGCGGCCATGTCCGGGAGGGTCAGCATCGGCGCGGTGTAGTTCATCAGCGCGACCGCGGTGGCGGCGGCCGTGACGGCGAGGGTCGCCCGGGGCCTGCCGGCGAGGGAGGGGGACCCGCGCCGGGGTGTGGTGGCGAGCTGGGGCATGGCAGGGACCTCCACCTGTCGGTTCGGTGAATGAACTCACGGTAGCAGGTCGGTTCGCTCAATGAACCCGGGATTTGTACGATGGGGGTCATGGCTCTCGGCAAGGACTACGCCCAGCAGCAGTGCTCCATCGCCCGCGCCCTCGAGGTCATCGGCGAACGCTGGACCCTGCTCGTCGTCCGCGACGTCTTCTACGGCGTCCGGCGCTACAACGACTTCCTCCTCCACCTCGGCATCCCCCGCGCCGTCCTCGCCGCCCGCCTCCAGGCCCTCGTCGAGGCCGGCGTCCTCGACCGGCGCCGCTACCAGGAGTCGCCCCCGCGCGACGAGTACGTCCTCACCGAACGCGGCATCGCCCTGTGGCCGGTCCTGCGCTCGCTCGGACGGTGGGGGCGCGAGGAGCTGCCCGGAGCCGTGCCCGTGCGCCACTTCCACCACGTCGACTGCGGCACCGAGCTCGGACCGTACGGCGACTGCCCGGCCTGCCGGGTCCCCGTGCACCCCGCCGACATCGAGATGCGGCCCGGCGCCGGAGTCGACCCGGACCCCGCCGACCCCGTCAGCCGCGCCCTCCTCCGGCCCCGCCGC
The DNA here is from genome assembly GCF_040295385.1 of Streptomyces sp. NPDC002825. Lineage (NCBI taxonomy): Bacteria > Bacillati > Actinomycetota > Actinomycetes > Kitasatosporales > Streptomycetaceae > Streptomyces > Streptomyces sp. NPDC002825. The sequence goes on along the minus strand of NZ_JBEOVH010000018.1, from coordinate 96,471 downwards.
CTCCTCGTCCCCCTGGAACACGCGCATTCCTGAGCGGTGCTCGTGCGTGGGAACTTCCGTGCCTTCCCGTGCGTCCTCTCCCTGAGACCGCGATGTCGAGAAGACGAGGAGGTGACGGGATGACGATCAGGGACCTGGTCCTGCGCTTCGTCGCGCCCCTGTTCTTCCTGCTCGCCCTCGCCGACCTCGTCCTGTCCGAGGGCGGCGGTCTCTCCGCCGCCTTCGCCCTCGCCGCGACCGGCCTCGTCCTCGCCCTCTTCGGTGCCCGTACGGCCCCCGCCGTGCCGCCCCACGCCATTCGCACCGCCATACGTGACCGCGAACGGCGCACCGCCTTCCTGCCCCAGCGCGACCCCGACGCCGCGGGCCGCCGCAGACCCCGAGCTCCCGGACGTCCCCTCCCGACGGCCGCGTAGGGAGCCCGCCCCACCAGGAAGCAGCACCTCTCGCGGATCCGTCATGCCGAATTCCCGCACCCCGGCACGACGAGACCCCACGGAGGGCTCCCTTGAACGTCTTCGCTTCCCTGGTCGAGCAGCTCGCCGACCTGCTCCGGCCGCTCTTCGCCACCACGGCCACGGCCGCCGCGATCGTCCTCTTCACCCTGCTCGTACGGCTCGCGATCCACCCGCTCTCCCGGGCCGCCGCCCGCGGCCAGAAGGCCCGCACCCGGCTCGCCCCGCAGCTCGCGGCCCTCCGCAAGAAGCACGCCAAGAACCCCGAACGGCTCCAGAAGGCGATCATGGAGCTGCACGCGAAGGAGAAGGTCTCGCCGCTCGCCGGCTGCCTGCCGAGCCTCCTCCAGGCGCCCGCGTTCATCCTGATGTACCACCTCTTCTCCAGCGGGCGGATGACCGGCCACAGCCTCTTCGCCGCCCCGCTCGGCGACCACTACGCCGACGCCCTCGCCGACGGGGGCGTGTTCGGCCCGGGCGGCCTGGTCTACCTCGTGCTCTTCGCGATCGTCGGCGCCGTCGCCACGTACAACTACCTCCGGGCCAGGCGGCAGCCCGCACCGGTCGCGGTGGACCCCGCCCAGCCGGGGGCCGGGGTGGCCGCGGGCCTCGCCCGGTACCTGCCGCTGCTCTCCTTCGCGACCCTGATCTCGGTCGCGGTCGTACCGCTGGCCGCCGCGCTCTACATCGTCACCAGCACCACGTGGACCGCCGTCGAGCGCGCCTTCCTCTACCGGGACATGCCTCAGGCCGCCCTGGTTACTCCCGCGTAAGGGTCCAGTGTGTGAACGGGGTCTTGCAGAGTGACCCTTTTGCTTGGAGGATCGACCAATCCTCCGATGGCCGCACTCCATCGGCCGGGGCACCCTCAGGGCCCTTCCCGGGCCCACCTCGACCACAGGGAGAAGACCATGAAGCTGCTGCGTGTCGGCCCGCCGGGAGCCGAGCGTCCCGCTCTGCTCGACCAGGACGGGACGCTCCGCGACCTGTCCGCCCTCGTCGACGACATCGACGGCAGTCTGCTCGCCGACGCCTCCGCCCTCGACCGCGTCCGCGGCGCGGCGGCCGCCGGCGTGCTGCCCGCGCTCGACGCCACCGGGCTGCGCGTCGGCCCGCCGGTCGCCCGGATCGGCAAGGTCGTGTGCATCGGGCTGAACTACCACGGGCACGCCGCCGAGACCGGCCAGGCCACCCCCGCCGAGCCCGTCGTCTTCCTCAAAGCCGCCGACACCGTCGTCGGCCCGGACGACACGGTGCTCGTACCGCGCGGCTCGGTGAAGACCGACTGGGAGGTGGAGCTCGCGATCGTCATCGGCCGCACCGCCCGCTACCTGGAGACCGACGAGGAGGCCCTCGCGCACGTCGCCGGTTACGCGGTCGCCCACGACGTCTCCGAGCGCGAGTTCCAGATCGAGCGCGGCGGCACCTGGGACAAGGGCAAGAACTGCGAGACCTTCAACCCGCTCGGCCCCTGGCTCGTCACCGCCGACGAGGTGCCGGACCCGCAGGACCTCGGTCTGAAGCTGTGGGTCAACGGCGAGCTCAAGCAGGACGGCCACACCTCGGACCAGATCTTCCCGGTCGCTGAGGTCGTCCGCTACGTCAGCCGGTTCATGACCCTCTACCCCGGCGACGTCATCAACACCGGCACGCCCGCGGGCGTCGCCATGGGCCAGCCCGAGCCCAAGCCGTACCTGCGTCCCGGCGACGTGGTCGAGCTGGAGGTCGAGGGCCTCGGCCGGCAGCGGCAGGAGCTCAAGGGCGCCTGACGGCAGTCGTCCGTGAGCCGCGTCTGACCGCACGGGTACGAAAGGGGCGACGCTCCGCGTGGAGCGTCGCCCCTTTCGTACCCTTTCCGCGCATTCCCCGATATGGAGAACATCGCGTGCCGGTGTTCGTCAGCCGTCGTCGGCGGGTGTGAGCCGGGCGGTCGTCACAGGGAGACCACGCGGCCCTCGCGGGCCGAGACGCGTGCCGCCTCCAGGACGTCGAGGGCGGCGGCCGCCTCGTGCGCGGTGACCGGGTTCGCGCCGGTGCCGCGCACCGCGGCGGCGACGGCCGCGTAGTACGCCGGGTAGTCGCCGGGCAGCGACTCGACCGGCGTGCCGCCGCCCGTCAGCGGCGACTCCCCGGCGCCGATCCGGCCCCAGAGCCCCTCGGGCTCGGCGCCCCAGACCGTGCCGGGCTCCGGCCGCAGGCCCGCGCGGAGGTCGGCCTCCTGGGGGTCGAGCCCGTACTTCACGAAGCCCGCACCCTGCCCGAGCACCCGGAAACGCGGGCCGAGCTGGGCGGTGGTGGCGCTCACGTACAGATGGGAGCGGACCCCGTTCGCGTGGGTGAGCGCGAGGAACGTGTCGTCGTCGGCCTCGGCGCCCGGCCGGCGCACGTCCGACTCGGCGTACACCGAGACCACCGGACCGAAGAGCACGAGCGCCTGGTCGACGACGTGGCTGCCCAGGTCGTACAGGAGCCCGCCGATCTCCTCGGGGGCGCCGGACTCGCGCCAGCCGCCCTTGAGCTGCGGCCGCCACCGCTCGAAGCGGGACTCGAAACGCTGGACCCTGCCGAGCGCGCCCTCGTCGAGGAGCCGGCGCAGGGTGCGGAAGTCGCTGTCCCAGCGGCGGTTCTGGAAGACCGAGAGCAGCAGGCCGCGTTCCTCGGCGAGCGCGGCGAGCCCGTGGGCCTCGGCGGCGGTCGCGGCGAGGGGCTTGTCGACGACGACCGGGAGGCCGGCCTCCAGGGCGGCCGTGGCGACGGCGACGTGCGTCTTGTTGGGGGAGGCGACGACGATCAGGTCGAGGTCGGCGGACGCGCCCCGCTCCCACAGCTCCTCGGGGCGGGCGGCGACCCGGACGCCGGGGTGGGCGGCGCGGGCCTCGGCGGCCCGCTCGGGGTTGCCGGTGGTGACGGCGGTGAGGACGAGGTCCTCCGAGGCGGCGATCAGCGGGGCGTGGAAGACGGAGCCCGCGAGGCCGTAGCCGACGAGTCCGACGCGGAGCGGGGTGCGGGGGTCGGTGCTGCCAGTCATGCCGTCCACTTAAGCAACGCTGTTGCCAAAGTGCAAGCGACCGCCACAATGGGGGAGTGAGGAAAGACCTGGTGGGAGTGAACGTTCCGGCCCTGCGCAGCCACAACGCGGCGCTCGTGCTCGACCTGCTGCGCACGGCGGGGGAGACGGGGATCAGCCGTCTGGAGCTGGCCGAGCGGACGGGGCTCACCCCGCAGGCCGTCAGCAAGATCACCGCGCGGCTCCGGGCGGAGGGCCTCGCCGCGGAGGCCGGCCACCGCGCCTCGACCGGCGGCAAGCCCCGTACGGTCCTGCGTCTGGTGCCCTCCGCCGCGTACGCCGTCGGGGTCCACCTCGACCGCGACGAGCTGACGGCCCTCCTGACCGACCTTTCGGGCAGGGTCCTCGAGGTGCGCCGCCGCCCGGTGGACCTGGGCGCGGGGGCGGAGCCGGTCCTGGACGCGGTGACGGAGGAGGTGCGGGCGCTGCTCGGCGCGGCCCCGTCCGGTGCGGAGGTCCTCGGCGTCGGCGTCGCCATGCCCGGCCCCCTCGACCACCGGGCGGGGGTGCCCGGCCGCGTCACCGGCTTCCCCGAGTGGGCCGGTCATCCCGTACGGGACGAGCTGACCGCGCGCCTCGGGCTGCCCGTCGTCCTCGACAAGGACACCAACGCCGCCGCGCTCGGCCTCGCCCTGCGCCCCGCCGCGCCCGGCTCCTTCGCCTACGTCCACCTCGGTACGGGGCTCGGTGCCGGCCTCGTCCTCGGCGGCGCGCCGCTGCGCGGGGACAGGACCGGGGCGGGCGAGCTCGGCCACCAGACCGTCCAGCTCGACGGACCGCCGTGCGGCTGCGGCGGGCGCGGCTGCCTGGAGGTCCTGTGCCTGGCGGCCGTCGCGCGCGGCGAACTCGCCGAGGCCGCGCGGATCCTGGGCACGGGCGCCGCCAACCTCGTCCGGCTCCTCGACATCGACCAGGTCCTCCTGGGCGGCCGGGCGGTGCTCGCAGCGCCGGAGGTCTTCGCGGCAGGGGTACGGGAGGTGCTGGGCGGCCTCGGCCTGACGGCCCCCGTGGGCCTCGCGACGGGGCGGGACGCGGTGGCGGAGGGCGCGGCATGGCTGACGCTGGCCCCGGTGTTCGGGAAGTAGCTCCGGTGTTCGGGAAGTAGCTCCGGTGGTCGGGAAGTAGGTCCGGTGGTCGGGAAGTAGCTCCGGTCTTCGGGAAGTGAGCCGGTACGCCAGTCCTCCGATCATCGGAAAGTAGGCCGATCGGACGGATCTCATGGTCCTGACGGGGGTCCCCCCGGTGTCGCTGCCCCGCCCGCCCCCTCCCGCATGGCAGCGTCGCCGCCGTCCCCGCGCCCGCGAGCAGCAAAGGCACGCCCATGCCATCGACCCCCCTGCGTCTGCGCGCCGTCCGTGCCGTGACCGTCGTCGCCGCCACCGCGGCCCCCCTCGTGGTCGCCGCCCCGGCCCCCGCCGCCCCCGCCCCCGACCCGCCCGCTCCCACCTGCGGTACGCCCGCCGACGGCGGCTTCCCGCTCGACACCCGGATCCACGGCGGACCCGCCGACTATCCGGCGGGCGGCCCGTTCCAGGCCTGGAAGCTCGACCTCACCAACACCACCGACGCCCCCTGCTCGGGCGTCCACCCGGTGCTCGTCCTCACCGACCGGGACCGGACCCTGCGCCCGGAGCAGATCCGCTTCGAGTTCTACGACGCCGGGGCGGCCCGCTGGCACCCGGTGGACTTCGAGGCGACCGACGAGGCGGAGAACGTGGGCGCCTTCACCGGCTTCGGCGGCTTCGCGGTGCCCGCGGGCCGGACCCTCACCGTCCCCGTACGCCTGACGTTCGAGGCGGAGACGGCGCCCGACGAGGTCGTCGTCAACGCGGCCGTCGTGCAGCGCCAGGGCGAGGACGGCGACTGGGTCGGCGAGTCCGGCGACTACCGCCTGACCGTGGGCCCCGCCGTGCCGGGCACCCCCACCCGACCCGATCCATCGGCCCCGCCCGGCAAGGAGGCCCGCCCTCCGGCTCCCAGCGCCCCCGCCACCCGGAGACCGGACGCCGGCGCCGACGAGGGCCGTGAACTGGCCAGTACGGGACAGGAGTCGGAGACGTACACGCACGTGCTCGCCCCGCTCGCCGCCGGCCTGCTCCTCCTCGGCGCGGTCCTCTTCCGGACCGCCCGCCGCCGCCGGCACCGCTGAGTCATGCGCCGTACACCTTCCCGTTCATCCCCGTCTGCGACCATCCCCGGATGAACTACCAGACCAGCCCCGGCGCCCCCGTCCGCTCCGGCATCCCCGAGCACGGCCGCGTCCCCAAGTACTACGCCGTCAAGGCGAAGATCGCCCTGATGGTCGACGAGTTGGGGGAGGGCGGGCTGCTGCCCACCGAGCGCGATCTCGCCGTCCGGTACGAGGTCTCCCGCGAGACCGTCCGGCAGGCGCTGCGCGAACTCCTCCTGGAGGGGCGGCTGCGCCGCCAGGGCCGGGGCACGGTCGTCGCGGGCCCCAAGCTGGAGCAGCCCCTCTCGCTCGCCAGCTACACGGAGGGCGTGCGCCGCCAGGGCCGCCGCCCCGGCCGCAGCCTGATCTCGCTGGACCGGTTCCCCTGCCCGGAGGCGCTCGCTCCCGAGGTCGGCGCCGAACGCGGCGAGCCCGTCTGGCACATGGAGCGCGTGCTCCTCGCCGACGACGAGCGGGTCGGGCTGGAGAGCACGTACGTATCCGAGGCCCGCGCCCCGCGTCTGGACACCGAGTTCGACCCGGACTCCTCCTTCTACGCCTACCTCCACGACCGGCTCGGCATCTCCTTCGGCGACGCCGACGAGCGCATCGAGACCGTCCTCGCGACCCCGCGCGAGGCCCTGCTCATCGGGACGCCGCCGGCGCTGCCGATGCTGCTGATCCACCGTGTCTCCCGGGACACCGTGGGACGGCCCCTGGAGCGGGTGCGCACGCTCTACCGGGGGGACCGGTTCAGCTTCACCGCCCATCTGGGCCAGCAGGACTGATCGCGCGTCGGGCCGGAGCCTCCTGGTCAATAACGGAACGGTAACGGGTCTGGTCCAAGCTTGTCGGTCCGTTCACCGCCCCGTCGTCCGCCGGACCCGTCGGGTCCACCCGCCGCCACGACCGTTTCCGCCATGAAGGTGATCGTCGTAGGAGCCGGCGTGGTGGGAACCATGCACGCCTGGCACGCAGTGGAACGCGGCCACGAGGTCGTACACATCGAGCGCGAGGCGGAGGCGCGCGGGGCCTCCCTCCGCAACTTCGGCCAGATCTGGGTGAGCGGACGGGCCGGCGGGGAGGAACTCGACACCGCCCTGCGCGCCCGTGACCTCTGGGAGGGCATCGGCGCCCGCGTCCCCGGCCTCGGCTTCCGGGCCATCGGCTCCCTCACCCCCGTACGGAACGAGCTCGAACTCGCCGTCGCCGAGGCCGCCCTGGCCCGCCCCGACGCCGCCGCCCGCGGCTACAAGCTGCTCACGGCCGCCGAGGCCCGCGCGGTCAACCCGGCCCTGCGCGGGGCGTTCGAAAAGGGAGGGGCCGAGGCGGCGCTGTGGTGCGAGCGGGACGCGGCCGTCGAACCGCGCCTCGCCCAGCTCGCCCTCCGCGAGGCCCTCCTCGCCACCGGCCGCTACACCTTCCTCCCGAACCGCGAGGTCAGGGACGTCGTCGGCGAGAACGCCGTCCGCGACGACCGCGGCGAGACCCACACCGGCGACGCCGTCGTCCTGTGCACCGGCGCCTGGCTCTCCGGCCTGATCCGGGAGGTCGCCGGCGAGATACCCGTCCGCCGCGTCCGGCTCCAGATGATGCAGACCGCACCCCTGGGCGAGCCGCTCACCACCTCCGTCGCCGACGCCGACTCCTTCCGCTACTACCCGGCGTACGCGTCCCCCGCCCTCGACGCCCTCAACGCGAACCAGGCGCAGGACCCGACCGCCGCCGCCCACAAGATGCAGCTGCTCATGGTGCAGCGCCTCGACGGCGGACTGACCATCGGCGACACCCACGAGTACGAGCACCCCTTCGCCTTCGACACCCTCGAAGACCCCTACGAGCACCTCACCCGCGTCGTCGAGTCCTTCCTCGGCCGCCCGCTGCCGAAGATCCGGCGCCGCTGGGCCGGGGTGTACGCGCAGTGCGTCGACACCAGCCGGGTCGTGCACCGCCAGCGGGTCCGCGACGGCGTCTGGCTGGTGACGGGACCCGGCGGCCGCGGCATGACCTGCTCGCCCGCCATCGCCGAGACGACCGCGAACGAACTGGGCTGGTGACCACCGTGACCGACACGAACACCGACATGAGCACCGACATGAACACCGAAATGAACCTCGTCGTCCTGGACATGGCCGGCACCACCGTCGCCGACGGCGGCCTCGTCGAGCAGGCCTTCACGGCCGCGGCCGAACGCCTCGGCGAGGACCCGGCCACGATGATCGACTACGTCCGCGCCACCATGGGAGAGTCCAAGATCTCCGTCTTCCGCCACCTCTTCGGCGGCGACGAGGCCCGCGCCCAGCAGGCCAACCTCGCCTTCGAGGCGGCGTACGGAGAGCTGGTCGCCGACGGCCTCGTCGCCCCCGTCCCCGGCGCGGCCGACGCCATCGCCCAGCTCAAGGAGCAGGGCCGGACCGTCGTCCTCACCACCGGCTTCGCCCGGGTCACGCAGGACGCCATCCTCGACGCCCTCGGCTGGCAGGACCTCGTCGGGCTGACCCTCTGCCCGGCCGACGCGGGCGGCCGGGGCCGGCCCTACCCGGACATGGTCCTCGCCGCCCTCCTCCGTACCGGAGCCGTCGACGACGTCCGCCGGATCGTGGTCGCCGGAGACACCTCGTACGACATGCTCAGCGGCGCCCGCTCCGGTGCCGGGATCGTCGCCGGCGTCCTCACGGGCGCGCACGACGGGACCGCGCTCAAGGAGCACGGCGCCACGCACGTCCTCGCCTCGGTCGCCGAACTCCCGTCCCTGATAGGGGCGTACGAGGCATGACCAGCGGCATCCGCTTCGACGGCGTCACCGTCACCTACGGGACCAACACCGTCCTCGACTCCCTCGACCTGACCGTCGAGCCCGGCGAGGTCATGGCCCTCCTCGGGCCCTCCGGCTCCGGCAAGACGACCGCGCTGCGGGCCGTCGCCGGATTCGTCCGGCCGGCCGCCGGGCGGGTGCTCATCGGCGACCGCGACGTCACCGCGCTCCCGCCGTACAAGCGGGGCATCGGCATGGTCGTCCAGCAGTACGCCCTCTTCCCCCACCTCAGGGTGGACGCCAACGTCGCCTTCGGCCTCAAGGCCCAGAAGCTCCCCAAGGGCGAGATCCCGGGCCGGGTCGCCGAGGCCCTGGAGATGACCGGCATGGCGGCCTACGCCCAGCGCTACCCCCGGGAGCTCTCCGGCGGGCAGCAGCAGCGCGTCGCCATCGCCCGGGCGCTCGCCATCCGCCCGAACGTGCTCCTCCTGGACGAGCCGCTGTCCGCGCTCGACGCCCAGCTGCGCTCCGGGATGCTCGCCGAACTGGCCCGGCTCCACCGCGAACTCCCGGACGTGTCCATCCTGTACGTCACCCACGACCAGGTCGAGGCGCTGACCCTGGCCGACCGGATCGCCGTCATGGACAGGGCGCGGCTCCAGGACTGCGGGACGCCGCAGGAGTTGTACCGGCGGCCTCGTACGGAGTTCACGGCGTCGTTCGTGGGCAACGCGAACCTGTTGCCGGTGACGGTGGCCCGGGGCGGGGTCACCTTCGAGGGCACCGAGCTCGAGGTGCCGGCCTCCGAGGCCGTACCCGGCGCCGCCGCGACCCTCTGCGTCCGGCCCCACCTCGTCGGTCTCGGCGCCGGGCCGAACGCCCTGAGCGGGCGGATCGCCGAGGTCCAGTGGCGGGGGTCCACGCACCGGCTGTACGTCGAGGTGGGCGGGCATCGGGTCAAGGCGGACGTGCGGGAGCTCAAGGAGACACCGGCACTCGGCACCGAGGTGATGCTGCACTTCGCACCGGAGGATGCGGTGCTGCTGGCGGCGGGGGTCGGCGATGGCTGAGGGTCTCATCGAACGGCGGCCCGCACCGGGGGTCGTTCCCACCCTCCCCCGGACTCCGTCCGGGAGGGGCCCCCACGCCCCGGCGGAACGCCTGCCCACAACGGTGCTCTGGGCCCTCCCTCCCGTCGCCGTTCTCGCCCTCCTCTTCCTCTATCCCCTCGCCCTCGTCGTCCAGGAGTCCCTCGCGCCCGGTGCGTACGCCGAGGTGTTCTCCTCCGTCTCCTTCCGCGAGGCGCTCGTCACCACCGTGTGGCTGGCCGTCGCCGCCACCGTCGGGTGTCTCGTCCTCGGGTTCGTCCTCGCGCTCGTGATCGCGTTCGTGCCGTTCCCCGGCGCGAAGGCGGTGTCGAAGTTCATCGACGTCTTCCTCTCCTTCCCGTCCTTCCTGATCACGCTCGCCCTGCTGTTCCTGTACGGCACGGTCGGCATGGCCAACGGCATCTGGACCGACGTCACCGGCGACCCGGCAGGGCCCTTCCGGTTCCTCACCACCCCGTGGGGCGTCCTCCTCGCCGAGATCACGTACTTCACCCCGTTCGTGATGCGTCCGCTCCTCGCCGCGTTCTCGCAGATGGAGACCGCCCAGCTGGAGGTGGCGTCCTCGCTCGGCGCCCGGCCGCTGCGGATCGTCCGGCAGGTGATCCTGCCCGAGGCGCTGCCCGCGCTCGCCGCCGGCGGAAGCCTCGTCCTCGTCATGTGCCTCAACGAGTTCGGGATCGTCCTCTTCACCGGCGCCAAGGGCGTCACGACGCTCCCGATGCTCGTCTACAGCAAGGCGATCCTCGAATCCGACTACGCCGCCGCCTGCGTCGTCGCCGTCGTCAACGTCGCGCTCTCGGTCGGCCTCTACGTCCTCTACCGGGGGGTGAGCCGCCGTGCTGGTGCATAGCCGTACGGGCAGGTGGACGGCCTGGGCCCTGTTCGCCGTCCTCTTCGTCCCGCTCTTCGCACTGCCCCTCCTCGTCATCCTCGCCGCCTCGTTCTCCACGCACTGGTCCGGCGCCTTCCCCTCCGGGCCGACCACCGCCCACTACGCGGCGGCCACCCGGGGCGAGTCCCTCCAGGCGCTCACCACGAGCCTGGTCACGGCCGTCACCGCGAGCGTGATCGCGCTGACCGCCGGCACCTGGGCGGCGCTCGCCGCGGCCGCCCTCGGCAGGAAGGGCAAGCGGCTGCTCGACGCCCTGTTCATGCTGCCGGTCGCCGTGCCGTCCGTGGTCGTCGGACTCGCCGTCCTCGTCGCGTTCTCGCAGCCGCCGATGCTCCTCAACGGCACCCGCTGGATCGTGATCCTCGCGCACACCGTGCTCGTCACGGCGTTCGCCCACCAGTCGGTCTCGGCCGCCATCCGGCGCCTCGACCCGATGTACGAGCAGGCGGCGGCCAGTCTCGGCGCCCGCCCCTCGTACGTCCTGCTCCGGGTGAAGCTCCCGCTCCTGCTGCCGTCCCTGAACGCGGCCGCCGGACTCTGCTTCGCCCTGTCCATGGGAGAGCTCAGCACCACGATGATGCTCTACCCGCCGGACTGGACCCCGCTGCCGGTGCTCATCTTCACCGCGACCGACCGGGGCTCCCTGTTCACCGGCTCGGCGCTCGCGGTGGTCCTCATGGCCGCGACGCTGCTGGCCCTGCTCGCCGTCTCCCGCATCCGTACCAAAGCCTCGTACCGCTAGTACTGCCAAGACCGCCAGGAGAGAACAACGTTATGCGTACGTACGCCAAGCCGGTCGCCGCCGTCACCGGCGCCCTCGTCCTTGCCGCCACGCTCACCGCCTGCGAAGGCTCCTCCGCCGCCTCCGACGAGAAGGTCGTCACCGTCTACAGCGCCGACGGCCTCAAGGGCGAGGCGGGCGACGGCTGGTACGACAAGGTCTTCGCCGACTTCGAGAAGCAGACCGGCATCAAGGTGAAGTACGTCGAGGGCGGCTCCGGCGAGATGGTGCAGCGCGCCCTCCGCGAGAAGTCCAACACCCAGGCGGACGTCCTCGTCACCCTGCCGCCCTTCATCCAGCAGGCCGGCTCCAAGGGCCTGCTGCAGAAGTACGAGCCGAAGGGCGCCGACCAGGTGAACGGCGGCGACAAGTCCGGCGACGGGACCTGGACCTCCGTCGTCAACAACTACTTCGGCTTCGTCCACAACAAGAAGGAGCTGCCCGGGGCCCCGAAGACCTGGGAGGAGCTGCTCGACGCCACGTACAAGGACAAGCTGCAGTACTCCACCCCCGGAGTCGCGGGCGACGGCACGGCCGTCCTCATCAAGGCGATGCACGACTTCGGCGGCAAGGAGCCGGCGATGGAGTACCTGAAGAAGCTCCAGGCCAACAACGTCGGCCCGTCCTCCTCCACCTCCAAGCTCGCCCCCAAGGTGGACAAGGGCGAACTCCTCGTCGCCAACGGCGATGTCCAGATGAACTTCGCCCAGGCCAAGTCCATGCCGAACCTGGGCATCTGGTTCCCGGCGAAGGACGGCGGGAAGCCCACCACCTTCGCCCTGCCGTACGCGGCGGGCCTGGTGAACAAGGCCCCGCACACCGAGAACGGCAAGAAGCTCCTCGACTTCATGCTGAGCGAGGGCGCCCAGCGCGAGGTCAGCGCGATCGGCGGCGGCTTCCCGGCCCGCAAGGACGTCAAGGCCACCGACGCCAACGCCATCGAACTGGCCAAGCTGATGGAGGGCGTCGAGGTCTTCGAGCCGGACTGGTCCGACATCGACGAGAACCTGACGGCGTACGTCGACGCGTGGAAGTCCGCCACCGGAAGCTAAGAGTTCACCCGCCCACTCTGGAAAGCCTCCGAACATCGCGGAAAGATAACGGGTACGGACCAACGCCCCTGAGAGATCAGGGGCGTTGGCGCGTCCCCAGACACTTCCACGGACTCCACGGAGGACTCCGACATGCCGATCAACGGCATCTCCCGCCGCACCGTGCTCGCCGCCGCCGGGGCCACCGCGGCCGTCGCCGCCACCGGAATCGTCACCGCCCCCGCCGCCCGCGCGGCGGCTCCCGTCCTGCCGGACGGCACCAGCAAGGACAAGGTGCTCGTCGTCGGCATGGACGGTCTGCGGTACGACCGGATCGACGCCGCCAAGGCCCCCGCCCTCAAGTCCCTGATGGCGAACGGCACCTACGGCCGCTCCCTGCTCTACGCCAACCCGATGGCCGCGACCTCCTCCGGCCCCGGCTGGTCGACCATCTCCACGGGCGTCTGGCCCGACAAGCACGGCGTGAAGGACAACACCTTCGCCGGCCGCAACTACGGCCAGTACCCCGGCTTCCTCGCCCGCCTGCACCAGGTCCGCCCCGAGCTCTCGATCTTCGCCGCCGTCGACTGGCCCGAGCTCGACACCTACGGCACGGTCACCCCCGGCGCGGACGCCAAGCTCGTCCACAACAACAACTACGCCGTCAACGACGCGCTGATCACCGACGCGACCGAGGACATCCTCCGCAACCAGAACCCCGACGTCCTCTTCGTCTACTTCGGCGAGACCGACGAGATCGGCCACAGCTACGGCGCCGCCAGCCAGAAGTACCTCGACGCCATCGACGTCCAGGACGGCTACCTCGGCCGGCTGCTCGCCGCGATCCAGGCGCGGCCGACCTACGCCACCGAACGCTGGACCGTCATCGTCGCCACCGACCACGGCCACCTCGACGCCGGCGGCCACGGCGGCTCCACCATCGAGGAGCGCCGCACCTTCGTCCTCGCCCAGGGCCCCGGCATCGCCGCCGGCGCCCGCCCCATCGACACCCGGCTCGTCGACGTCGCCGCCACCGTCTTCCAGCAGCTCGGCATCGTCCCCGACCCGTCCTGGGGCCTCGACGGCAAGCCCGTCCAGCTTCGCTCCACCGACCCCTTCGACACCCTCTACCCGTCCCTCTCCGGCCGCGTCGACGAGACCGGCATCCCCGCCGGCGTCCTCGGCTTCACGCACACCCCGCCCAGCGGCTGGTCCGTCATCAACAACGCCATGGGCACCGGCGGCATGACCGAGTGGCGCGGCTGGTCCTTCGCCACCGACGAGTTCTGGTCCCGCACCCAGCGCGACCAGTCCCGCGAGCTCAACGTCCGCGCCCGGGGCGTGTTCGCCGTCGCCGACTCCGACGAGTGGGCCGACAAGACCTTCTCGGGCACGTACGACTCGACGCTGGTCAGCCCGGCGTACGCGGTCACCGGCGCCGCCCGCGTCACGCTCGACTTCACCACCTTCTACCGCCAGGAGGCCCCGCAGACCGCCCAGATCCTGGCGAGCTTCAACGGCGGCACGCCGACCGTCGTCAAGAGCTACACCTCCGACGTCGTCTCCCAGCCCCAGTCGCTCACGGTCGCCGTCCCCGCCGGCGCCTCCAACGTGAGCTTCCGCTTCCGGTACACGGGCTCCAACAACTGGTACTGGACGATCGACGGGGTCAAGATCAGCACTTCCTGATTACGCTGGGGGCGTCGCCACAGCGCTGTCGCGGCGCCCCCAGCACACCGCACGTTTTGTACGGCAGGAGTCCCGCACCCATGGCAGAGCGCAAGCCGATCGAATCCTGGCTGACCGACATGGACGGCGTCCTCATCCACGAGGGCGTGCCGATCCCCGGCGCCGACGCGTTCATCAAGAAGCTGCGGGAGACCGGGAAGCCGTTCCTGGTCCTCACCAACAACTCGATCTACACCGCCCGCGACCTGCACGCCCGCCTCGCCCGCATGGGCCTCGAGGTCCCCGTCGAGAACATCTGGACCTCGGCCCTCGCCACCGCGAAGTTCCTCGACGACCAGCGTCCCGGCGGCACCGCGTACGTCATCGGCGAGGCCGGTCTCACCACGGCGCTGCACGACATCGGCTACGTCCTCACCGACCACGACCCGGACTACGTGGTGCTCGGCGAGACCCGTACGTACTCCTTCGAGGCGATGACCAAGGCCGTCCGCCTCATCAACGCCGGCGCCCGCTTCATCTGCACCAACCCCGACGAGACCGGCCCCTCCCTGGAGGGCCCGCTCCCGGCCACCGGCTCCGTCGCCGCCCTCATCACGAAGGCCACCGGCAAGGAGCCGTACTTCGCGGGCAAGCCGAACCCGCTCATGATGCGCACCGGCCTCAACGCGATCGGCGCCCACTCCGAGTCCAGCGCGATGATCGGCGACCGGATGGACACCGACATCCTGGCCGGTCTGGAGGCCGGCATGCAGACCTTCCTGGTCCTGACCGGTCTGACGACGCAGGCGGAGATCGACCGCTTCCCGTTCCGCCCGTCGAAGATCGTCCAGTCGATCGCGGACATCGTCGACCGCGTCTGACGGCCCCCCGCGCCGTTCCCTGCGGATGCGAGAAGCGCCGATCCGGGTGACCCTGCCAGTATCAGGAGGTCACGATGCGTTCAGGTCCCATTGCTCTCCGTGCCGCAGGGGCGGCCGTGGTGCTCGTACTGGCACAGGCGGCCGGCGGCGCGTACGCCCACGACGGGGTGAAGGCCACCATCACCCCGTCCGCCGCCTCGCCCGGCGCCGACGTCGACGTCCGCGTCCAGGGCTGCAAGGGCACGACGGGCGCCGCCAAGTCCCCGGCCTTCGTCGCCGACGCGGAGCTGACCGGCCGGGACGGCGGGGGCAACCCGCTCTTCGGTGACACGACCGTCCGATCGGGCCTCCAGGACGGTACGTACAAGGTCAGCGTGACCTGCGACGGCCACGACCACCGGGGCGTCGGCACGGTGCGGATCCGGCACCACCAGGAGCCCACCCACCGGCCGACGCACCACGCGACGCCCGTCGCCCCCGTCCGCGCGGGAGGGGGAGGCGCCGCCGCCTTCGCCGCGCCGGCCGCCCCCGGCGTCGCCCAGACCACCTCCGAGAGCGGCCTCGGGACCCCGTACACCCTGCTCGGCCTCGGCATGGCCGCGATCGCCGCCGTGGCGGTCGCCTTCCGCAGCTCGCGCCGCCACACCGGCACCGGCGGCGACGGCGAGTGACCGTGTCGTCCGGAACCCGCCCGGCGGGCACCGGGCGACTCGTCACCGGCGTGGCCTGGGCCGTCCTGCTCTCCGGGCTCTGGCTCTGGGGCCGCGAGGCCAGCGACGGCCCCGGCGGCAGCTCCGCGCCGACCACCGGCGACATCGCCGCCGTCGGCCGCCCGCTCGGCGAGCCGCTGCCCCCGGCCCGCGCCCCGCTGCCGCCCCTCGAACCCCGGCGGATCGACATCCCCTCCCTGGGCATCAGCGCGCCCGTCGTGGCGCGCGGCCTGGACGCCGCGGGTGCGATCGATCCGCCGCCCTTCGAGATGCCGCACACCGTGGGCTGGTTCGGCTCCGGCACCCGGCCGGGCGCGGCCGGCGCGGCCCTGCTCGTCGGCCACGTCGACACCGCGACCCGCCGGGCCGTCTTCTACGGCCTCAGCGCGGCCCGCCCCGGCGCGAAGGTCCGCGTCACCCGGACGGACGGATCGGTCGCCGAGTTCACCGTCGACGACATCCAGGTCTTCCCGCGCGAGGAATTCGACGCGCGCAAGGTCTACGGCGCCCGCGACCCGCACCGCGCCGAGCTGCGCCTGATCACCTGCGGCGGCACGTTCGACCGGGCGGCGGGGACGTACACGGCGAACGTCGTGGTGTCGGCGTACCTGACGGGCACGCGCGCCTGAGGTCCCCTTCTGCAGGTGAAACGGGATGAAGCGGGATGAACCGGGCCCCGGTCGGCGGGGCGCGTCCCGGGCCGCCGCCGACCGGGCCGGTCCTCGACCGCGGGGCTCACGGGCCGCGGGAGGAGCCCGGTGCCGCCGCGGGAGGTCGGGGTTCCGCACACTGTAGAGGCCGCGCCCTCGCCCGGCCCAGGGATCAGGCGTAACGGACCGGAAACACGCGGTAGTTGAGGCGAAGGAACCCGGAGAAAGACCAAGGCCCCCTCACCACTGGTGAGGGGGCCTTGACTCTGCGTGCGCCGCCAGGGACTCGAACCCCGGACCCGCTGATTAAGAGTCAGCTGCTCTAACCAACTGAGCTAGCGGCGCCTGCTGACAAAGAGAACTCTACCTGACGTGAGGGCGTGCTCCTGACCAATACCGGTCGCCTCCGGCCTGTCGGATGGTCGTATCAGGCCTTCGATCCGTCAAAATGCGATTTGTCCAGACAGTTGAGACACTGACGCCCGAACCGAGGGTCAAAAAGATCTTGACGAGTGTGGAGGGGAATCGCATGAGCGTGCCGGTCTTCGAGGAGTTCGAACCCGCGGCCGACTGCGGCTGCCCGGGCTGCGCCCGGCAGCGGCGCGACCTCGCCCTGGGCCTGCCCGTCCGCGCGGGCGGCCACCCGGCGGCGCACGGCGCCCGTCGCGCGCTGGTCCTGGTGACGGCGGCGGGTGTGGTCCTGGGCGGGGGAGGGGCCGGGGTGGCGACGGCCCTCACGGGCCCGGGCGCCGTGACCCCGGCGGACGCGGTGGACGGGGTTGACGGGGTGGCAGCGGATTCGGCGGTCCTGCGGGGGCCGGCGACCGCGGGGTCCCCCGCGTCCCCCGTCACCCCCGACATCCCCGACTCGGCCTGGCCGGGGCCCGACACACCGCAGGGCGGGCGGGGCCCGCTGCACGGCGGCGCGCCCGGACCGGGCTCGGCCCCGGCCCCCGACGCCGTCCCGACGACCAGTCAGATCTCGACGGAGTCGCTGCGGCAGACGACCCGCGCGGAGATCATCAACCGGGCCAAGACATGGGTCTCGGCGCAGGTCCCGTACTCGATGGAGAGGTACTGGTCGGACGGGTACCGGCAGGACTGCTCCGGCTACATCTCGATGGCCTGGAACCTGCGCAGCAACGAGTGGACCGGCAGCCTCGACCGCTTCGCCGTACGGATCGACCGCACGGAGCTCCAGCCCGGCGACATCCTGCTGTTCCACAACCCGGCGAACCCCACGCGCGGCTCGCACGTCACGATCTTCGGCGGCTGGACCGACTACACGCACACCTCGTACATCGCCTACGAGCAGACGAAGCCGCGCACGCGCAAGCAGGCGACGCCGATGGCGTACTGGGAGAACTCCGACCGCTACGTGGCCTACCGCTACAAGGGCGTGGTCAGCGGCGGCACCGGCGGCGGGTCGGAGCCGGTGGAGGCGGCGCCGTACCCGGGGGTGGGGAAGTTCGGGCCGGGCGCGAACAACCCGTACGTCACCCAGCTCGGGAAGCTGCTCGTCGAGCGCGGCGGCAAGAGGTTCTACAGCCAGGGGCCCGGTCCGAAGTGGGGAGAGGCGGACCGCAGGGCGACCCAGGCGTTCCAGCTCGCGCAGGGCTGGAAGGGCCGGGAGGCGGACGGCCTTCCCGGGCCGCAGACGTGGCGGCTCCTCGTGACCGGCGGGGGCAAGGACATCGGCGGTTCGAGTGGTTCGGCCGGTCCGAGCACGAATGCGACGGGGTTTCCCGGGCGTGGCTACTTCCGTCCGGGGCAATCCAACGCATATGTGGAGAAGCTGGGCAAACAACTGGTGAAGCGGGGCTTCGGCAAGCACTACCTGTCGGGACCCGGTCCGCGCTGGACGGAGGCGGACCGCCGCAACGTCGAGGCGTTCCAGCGGGCACAGGGCTGGCGCGGCGCAGCGGCCGACGGCTACCCGGGCCCGGAGACCTGGCGGCGCTTGTTCCGATGACCCCGAGAGCATGAGGTGGACCGAATGACGGCATCGACCCCGAACCCCGCGGACTCCGGAGCGGCGGCCTCGCGCGACGCGGCCCGCACGGCCAGACGCCTGACGGACGGCACCCTCCGGCGCACGCCCCCACCGCCCCCGGCACCCGAGCGCGCGGCGGCACCGCCGGTACCGGACGGGCAGCCGGCGGACTCGGCGCCGGGCACGTCGCCGGCGCCCGTGGCGGGGGCGGTGTCGGGTACGTCGCCGGTTCCGCCGACGGGGGCGGTGCCGGGCACTCCGACGGCGGGCGCGCCGGGGCCGGCCTCGGCGGTGCCGGGGTCCGGGGCGCCGGGTTCCGGGGGAGCGGTGTCTGGTACGGAGTCGGTGACCCGGGCGGGGATCGCGGCCGGACTCGGCGCGGACGCGCCCGCGTCGGGTGCGGTGGGCCTCGGCGCAGGCAGCCCCCCGTCCGGTGCGGCGCCGGTGAACGCCGCAGGATCCCGGGCCGGTTCGTCAGGGGTGACCCCGGCGAGGCCGGGGCCGGGTGGTCCGGGGGAGGCCCCCGGGGGTACGGCGCCGGTGCCCCGGGCGCCGGCTGCTGCGGGTTCACCGGGGGCGGGGTCGGCAGGCTCTGCGCCCGGCGCGGCCTCCGCGGGCCCCGTGCCTGGTGCGACGACGGCGCCAACGTCCGGCGCGGGGGCGGCACCCTCGACGGGGGGCGGGGCGGGTGCGCCCGGCGCGGCGTCGGCTGGTCCCGTGTCCGGTGCGGCGCCCGCACCCCCGGCGGCGGCTGCGTCCGGTGCGGCGGGGCCCGGCTCCGCTGGTTCCGTGTCAGGTAGTGCGCCGGTGACCCCGGCGGGGGCTGCGTCCGGCGCGGTCGGGCCTGCCCCCGCCGGGTCGGTGTCCGGTGGGGCGTCGGCGCCCCCGGCAGGGTCCGCGTCCGGCGTGGCCGGGGCCGGTCCCCTGCGCGGTGCGGTGCCGGTCGCCCCGGCAGGGGTCGTGTCGAGTGGGCTTGCGGCTGCGGCCCCTGAGGGGCCCGCGTCCGGCTCGGCGGCGGTGCCCGTGCGGGGCGCCACGCAGGGCCCCTCGGCGAGGCCGGCCTCCGGCGCGGCCGGGTCTGCCTCCGCTGGTTCCGTGTCCCCGGCGCCGCCGGTGACCCCGGCGGGCGTGAGGGGGACGGCCCCGGCGGTGTCCCCGTCCCGCGCGGCCGGGTCTGCCTCCGCTGGTTCCGTGTCCCCGGCGCCGCCGGTGACCCCGGCGGGCGTGACAGGGACGGCCTCGGCGGTGTCCCCGTCCGCTGCGGTTCCGGCCGCCCCGGCAGGGGCCGCGAGTGGGCCTGCCGCTTCGGCCCCGGCGGGGTCGGCGTCCGGCGCCGCACCGCGTCCGTCGACGGGAGCCGGATTCCCGGGCGGGTCCGATGCCGGTACGGCTCCTGGCCGGACGGCCGGAGCCCCGACCTCCGTGCGCGGGCCCTCGGCAGCGGCCGGATCCCGTGTGGTGCCCGGCGGGTCCGATACCGGTACGGCTCCGGGTGGGACGGCCGAAGCCCCCTCGGGCACGGCGGCCGCCGCCCCGACTCCCGTTCGCACGCCCTCCTCGGCGGGGTCCGCCTCCGGCGCCGCGCCGCGCCCCTCGGCGGCGGCCGGAGCCAGTGCGGTGCCCGGCGGGCCCGGTACCGGTACCGGTACGGCCCCGGGCCGGCCGGCCGGCACACCCGCCTCCGCCCCCGTCCGCGCGCCCTCGCCGGAGGCGCCCGTCGACGCCCTCGACTTCGGGCGGATTCGTGGGGCGCGGGTCGCCTCCCTCGCCGTGCCCGTCGCCGGTGTCGTGCGGGTCGCGCGGCGGAGGAACGTGATCGGGGCCGAGACCACCGGATCCATCCCGGTGCACCTGCTCTTCCGTGACGAGCCGGGCAGGGCCGTCGCGGCGGACGACGACGAGGGGCCCGACACCATCGCCATGGCCGCGCCCACCATGCCGCCGGCGGCCGCGGTCCGCCGGCCCGCCATCCCCGGCCCGTCGAAGGTCCAGCAGGCCGTCAGCGAGACGAAGTCCACGGCGCGGTCAAAGAAACAGGCGCCCTCCCGGCCCGCCCCCACCGCCGATCCCGCCCTCGTCGAGCGGCCCGGGCCCGTGCTGCCCGGCTGGGTCGGCGTGCTCGTCGGCGCCCTCGCCGTCGCCTGGTGCGCCGCGCTCGTGTGGTGGGTCGGCGCGGTGCCCGCCGAGGCGGCGCGGATGCTGCGGCTGCCGGCCCGCCCGTACAACGGCATCCCGCTCGGACAGTGGGCCCTCCTGGCTCTCGGCGTCGTGGTCGCCCTCTTCGCGCTGGGCGGTCTCGGCCGTGGCCGGGTCGGCTACGCCTATGTGCTGACCCTGTTCGGCGACTACCGCGGCACGGTCCGCCGTACGGGCCTGCTGTGGGTCAGTCCGCTGCTGCTGCGCCGCCGGGTGGACGTCCGGCTGCGGCACTGGCGCAGTGAGCCGCTGTCCGCGGTGGACGCGAAGGGCACCGCGCTCGACGTGACGGTCCTGGTGGTGTGGCGGGTGCGGGACACGGTCCGGGCCTCGCTCGGCGTCGACGGCCACGAGGACTATCTGCGGGAGCAGGTGGAGGCGGCGATGGCCCGGGTGCTCTCGCAGCTGCCGGCGGACGCGTTCCACGAGGACGCGCCGACGCTGCGGGACGCGGAGGCGGTCGGCGAGGCCCTGACGCGGATGCTGTCGGCGGAGTGCGCGCCGGTCGGCGTGGACGTGTTCTCGGCGCAGCCGACGCGCATCGAGTACGCGCCGGAGGTGGCCGCCGCGATGCGCCGGCGCCGGATCGCGGCGATCGACGCGAAGCACCGGGACAGCGTCCTGACCTCGGTGGTGGACGCGGTGGACGACGTGGTCCACCGGCTGACCAGTCGTGGTCTGGTGGAGCTGGACGACTACGAGCGCAAGGCGCTGGTCAAGGACCTGACGGTGGCGTTCTACACGGGCAGGACGGGCCCGGTGGAGGGTGCGTGACGGGGATGGACATGTTCAACTTCCCTCCCTACTTTGGTACTTGGTCCAGACCAAAACGCACATGAAGCAGTACCCCGTACGCGCGCGCACGGCCCCAAGGAACTCCCCACGTTCTCCAGGAGCGACAGCATGCGCAACAAGGCACTCGGGGCGGCGGTGGTGGCGCTCGGCATCGCCGGGGCCACCGTCCTCGCCACCGGCAGCGCCGGCAGCCACGGCTACACCGACGCGCCGATCAGCCGTCAGAAGCTCTGCGCCAACGGCACCGTGACCAACTGCGGCGACATCCAGTGGGAGCCGCAGTCGGTCGAGGGGCTCAAGGGCTTCCCGGCCGCCGGCCCCGCCGACGGGAAGATCTGCGCCGGCGGGAACTCCCGCTTCGCGCAGCTCGACGACCCCCGCGGCGGCGCCTGGCCGACGACGACGCTCGTGTCCGGCCAGAGCTACAGCTTCCGCTGGCAGTTCACCGCCCGCCACGCCACCACGGACTTCCGCTACTACATCACCAAGAACGGCTGGACCGGGACCAAGGCGCTGACCCGGGCCGATCTCGACCCCCAGCCGTTCCTGACCATCCCCTACAACAACCAGCAGCCGCCGTCGACGCTCACCCACTCCGGGACGATCCCGGCGGGCAAGACGGGCCGGCACCTGATCCTGGCGGTGTGGACGATCGCGGACACCGCGAACGCCTTCTACGCCTGCTCGGACGTCAGGTTCTGACCGTTCAGTTCTGACTGGCCGTCAGCTACAGTCCGGCCCATGAGGAGCGCGGACACCGTCGCGGAGCTCGTACGGCGCCAATGGGGCGACCACCGGATCGGCCTGAGGGACGAGCACCACACCCTCACCCACCACGAGGTCGCCGCGGGCGCCGCCGCGCGGGCCGCGCTGCTCGTGGACCTGATGCCACCCGTGCCGGGGGGCGAGCCGCACCTCGGCATCCTGCTCGACAACACGCCGGAGTACCCGCTCTGGCTCAGCGCGGCGGCCCTCGCGGGGGCCGCCGTCGCCGGGATCAACCCCACCCGGCGCGGCGCCGAACTCGCCCGCGACATCCGGCACACCGCCTGCCGGGTCCTGGTCACCCAGCGCGCCCACCTGCCGCTCCTGGACGGGCTCGCGCTGCCGGGGATACGGATCCTGGTCACGGACACCGAGGCGTACGGGGAACTCCTCGCCCCGTACGAGGGCGCCCGGCCGGGGGACGCCACCCTCGGCCCCGTACGCCCCGACAGCCGCTTCCTGCTCTCCTTCACCTCCGGTTCGACGGGCGCGCCGAAGGCGGCCCTGTGCAGCCAGGGGCGGCTCGCGGCCGCGGGCGCGTCGCTCGTCTCCCACTTCGGGGTCGGACGGGACGACGTCCACTACGTCTGCATGCCGATGTTCCACGGGAACGCCGTGATCGCCGACTGGGCGCCCGCGCTGGTCGCCGGCGCGGGGGTGGCGCTCCGGGCCCGCTTCTCCGCCTCCCGCTTCCTCCCGGACGTACGCCGCTTCGGGGCCACGTACTTCACGTACGTGGGGCGGGCCGTCCAGTACCTCCTGGCCACCCCGCCCGGCCCCGACGACCGCGCGCACGCGCTGCGGCTCGGCTTCGGCACGGAGGCAGGGGCGGTGGACGCGGCCCGCTTCCGGGAACGCTTCGGGGTCCCGCTGGTGGAGGGGTACGGCTCCTCGGAGGGCGGCGCGGCGATCCAGCGGACCCCGGACACGCCGGCGGGCGCGATCGGCCGGGCGGCACCGGGGGACGACCTGGCGGTCGTCTCCTCCGAGACGGGAAAGGAATGCCCGCCGGCCCGTTTCTCCTCCACCGGCCGGCTCCTCAACGCCACGGAGGCCGTCGGCGAGCTGGTCAACCGGGGCCGGTCGCCCTTCGAGGGGTACTGGCGGAACCCGGAGGCGGAGGCGGCGCGGCTGCGCGGCGGCTGGTACTGGACGGGGGACCTCTTCTACCGGGACGCGGACGGCTTCCTGTACTTCGCGGGCCGTACGGACGACCGGCTGCGGGTCGACAGCGAGAACCTGGCCGCGGCGATGATCGAGCACATCCTGGCGCGCTGGGAACGGGTGGCGGGCGTCGCGGTGTACGCGATACCGGACCCGGTGGCGGGGGACCAGGTGATGGCGGCGCTGGCCCTCCGGGAGGGAGAGGTGTTCGAGCCGGCGGCCTTCGCGTCCTTCCTCTCCGCCCAGGCGGACCTGGGCACGAAGATGCCGCCGCGCTTCGTCCGGGTGATGCGGGAACTGCCCCTCACGGCCACGAACAAGATCCACCGCGTGGCCCTCCGCCGGGCCGCCCTCCACTGCGAGGACCCGGTGTGGTGGCGTCCGGCGCGGGGCGCCGCGTACGAGCCCCTGACGGCGCGGCAGAGGGCGACGCTCCAGGAGGAACACCGCCACCCCCCAACGTAAGGACACCCGCCTGCCCGTGTGGGCCTCCGCCCGGGCGGGCGGCGCCCACGCCCCGTGCGGGGCCCGCGCCCGCGTGGTGCGGTCGCCACCGCCCGTGTGGGCAATCGTCCCTCCCCCAGACTTCGTCCGGGGGGACCCCCAGGGCGGGACGGGTGGGCACACGGGACGGCGCGCTCAGCGGCGCCTCCGCGTTCCGGGCCTGGACCCGCACCTGCCGTACGGCGCCACGGGGTGCGGGTCAGGGCGCGGGAGCCTCTGGCGCCGGCATGGGCGCCGTTCCGTTGTGCCCACCCTCCCCCAAGCTCTCGGCTTCGCTCGAGCAGGGGGGACCCCCATCGCCCTGGGGGCACCTCCCGGACGAAGTCTGGGGGAAGAACGCATGCCCACAACGGGCGTGAGCGCCTGCCCACACCCCCCCGGAGGTAGGGGCAGCCATACCCCCGCCGCGCCCCCCAGCGCCATGGCACACCCCACCGCCCCGCCCTACCGTTGGCCCCCATGAACCCCCGTACCCCCTGGCAGGCACTCACCCGGCCCCGGTTTCTCCTCGGGGCCTGGCCCTGGCGGGGCGCCGGGTACCTCGCGTCCGGTGCGGCAGTCGGGGCCGCCGCCGGGGCCCTGTTCCTGGTGCTCGGGGTGTTCTCCCTGCTCCTCGTCGGGCTGCCGCTGCTGCTCCTCTCCGGCATCGCCCTCGGCAGGATCGAGCGCTTCCGGCTGCGGATCGTCGAGCTCGCCCCCGCCCCCGACCCGCACCGCGTGCCCGCCGCGCCCGGCCTCGCCGCCTGGTTCCGGACGCGGGCGGCCGAGCAGGCCACCTGGCGGGAGTTCGCGTACGCCCTGCTGCTCGCCACCGTCCTGTGGCCGCTCGACCTCCTCGCCCTCGCCGTCGGCGTCGGCCTGCCCGTCGCGCTCCTCAGCGCCCCCGTCCAGCTGGCCGTGGACGGCCACGAGGCCAAGGTCGTCAAGGCGTACCTGGTCACCTCCTACCCGCAGGCCCTCGCCGCCGCTCTCCTCGGCGCCGCCCTCCTCGTCGCCCTCGCCTATCCGCTCGCCGCCGTCGCCGGCGCCCGCGCCGCCCTCGCGCGGGCCCTGCTCACCCCCCGCGAGAGCGAGCGGCAGGACGGCATCGGCGAGGTCATCGCCTCCCGCGCCCGGCTCGTCGACGCCTTCGAGGCCGAGCGGCGCCGCATCGAGCGGGATCTCCACGACGGGGCCCAGCAGCGCCTCGTCGCCCTCACCATGACGCTCGGCCTGGCCCGCCTCGACGCCCCGCCGGGCGGCCCGCTCGCCGAGCAGCTGGCGAAGGCCCACGCGGAGGCCGGGCAGGTCCTGACCGAGCTGCGGGAGCTGATCCACGGCATCCACCCCCAGGTCCTCGCCGACTACGGGCTCGGCCCCGCGCTCGCCGACGCCGCCGACCGTTCCGCCGTCCCCGTCGACACCGACGCCGACGCCCTGGCCCGGCTGCCCCGGCTGCCCGGCGCCGTCGAGAGCGCCGCGTACTTCGCCGGCTGCGAGGCCCTCGCCAACATCGGCAAGCACAGCGGCGCCGACCGGGCGCGGATCACCGCCCGGCACACGGACGGCGTCCTGCGGCTCGACGTCGAGGACGACGGGCGCGGCGGCGCCGACCCGGACCGCGGCTCGGGCCTCACCGGACTCGCCGACCGGATCGCCGTCCTCGATGGCACACTGACGATCATGAGCCCGCCGGGCGGGCCGACCCTCCTGCGAGTGGAGATCCCGTGTCCCGCACTGTCCGCAAGCTCCGCGTCGTCCTCGCCGAGGACAGTGTCCTCCTCCGGGAGGGGCTGATCGGTCTCCTCGCCCGCTTCGGGCACGAGGTCGTCGCCGCCGTCGGTGACGCCGACGCCCTGCGCGAGGCGGTCGCCACCCACGACCCGGACGTCGTCGTGACCGACGTGCGGATGCCGCCGGGCTTCCAGGACGAGGGTCTGCGCGCGGCGGTCGCGCTGCGCGCCGAGCGGCCGGCCCTGCCGGTCCTGGTCCTCAGCCAGTACGTGCAGCGCAGCTACGCCGCCGACCTCCTCGACGCGGGCGACGGCACCGGCGTCGGGTACCTGCTCAAGGACCGGGTCGGGCAGGTGGAGGAGTTCGCGGACGCCCTGGCCCGGGTCGCGGACGGCGGCACGGTCGTCGACCCGGAGGTCGTACGGCAGCTGCTCCGCCGGCACCGGGACCCCCTGGAGGCGCTGACCCCGCGGGAGCGCGAGGTCCTGGGCCTGGTCGCGGAGGGCCATTCCAACGGGGCGATCGCCCGCCGTCTCGTCGTGACGGAGGCCGCCGTCGGCAAGCACATCGGCAACATCCTGGCGAAGCTGGACCTGCCCCCGGCCGAGGACACCCACCGCCGGGTCCTGGCCGTCCTCACCTATCTCCGGGCGTGACCGCGGCCATGCAAGAAGGCCCCCTCACCGAGGTGAGGGGGCCTTCCCTGTCTGTGCGCCGCCAGGGACTCGAACCCCGGACCCGCTGATTAAGAGTCAGCTGCTCTAACCAACTGAGCTAGCGGCGCCTGCTGACAGAGAAAATACTACCTGGTCCCGTGGGGTGCTCGTGACCACCCCACGGGACCGGCTCCGTCCGCGGCCTCAGATCGCCAGCGACAGCACCACCGGAGCCGCCCGGCGGTTCAGCGTGTCGGCCGCCGCGCGCAGCCGGTGGGCGTGCTCGATCGGCAGCGAGAGCGCCAGGCAGCCCACGGCCGAGCCCGCCGTCAGCGGGACGGCCGCGCAGACCGTGCCCACCGCGTACTCCTGGAGGTCGAGCACGGGCACGGTGGCCGGCTGGCTGTCGAGCTTGGAGAAGAGGATCCGCTCACTGGTGATCGTCCGGGAGGTCAGCCGGGCGATCTTGTGCCGGGAGAGATGGTCCCGGCGGCCGTTCTGGTCGAGCTGCGTGAGCAGACACTTGCCGACCGCGCTGGCGTGCGCGGCCGAGCGGAAGTCCACCCACTCGTTGACCTTCGGTGTGCGCGGGCCGTCGGCGAACTGCGTGATCTTCACCTCGCCGTCGATGTACCGGCTGATGTACACCGCCGCTCCGACGGAGTCGCGGAGCTCGGTCAGGGTCTCCTGGAGCTTGGCCTCCAGGGCTTCGCGGCGGGTCAGGCCGGAGCCGAGGAGGACGAGGGAGTCCCCGATCACGTACGCGCCGTCGGCGACCTGCTCGACGTACCCCTCGCGCCGGAGCATGAGGAGCAGTGAGGACAGGTGGGCGACGGGCAGGCCGGTCTCGCGCGCGATCTGGACGTCTGTCACTCCGCCACCGTGCCGTGAGACCGTCTCGAGGACGCGAAGGGCGTACTGCACCGAGTGGAACGGCGCGGTGGGCTCGGGCTTCAGCGCCACGGTTTCCCCCTACCAGGTTGTGACCGCAAGCTTTCGTACCACGATAGCCGCCAAGGACCGTTTACGGGGCGGCTGTTGGCGAGAATGATGCGGAGCACCGGGCCTCTGGGCTGGGCTTCGCCACCCTGGCATATGCCCACGTCATGGGTGGTGCGCAGAGCCTCAGGTCAGGGGCGTGCGCCGGGGTGCCGGGCGTCGCTGTTCGGCCATCGGTCGCGGGGAGAAAATTTCGCCGGGCGCGGGGTGGAATAACCGGAGACACCCTCCTGTTAGGGCTCTGACGGAGTCAGTACGTGTGCCGAGGAGGGCCCCGACGGTGAGCGACGCTATTCGAGGAGAGGCGCGGGGGACCGCCCCCGTACCGCTGTCCGTACTGGATCTGGTGACCGTCGGCAGCGGGCGGACCGCGTCCCAGGCGCTCGCCACCAGCGTCGAGCTGAGCCGGCTCGCCGAGCGGCGCGGTTTCCACCGGCACTGGGTGGCCGAGCACCACTCCATGCCCGGGGTCGCCTCCTCCTCGCCGGCCGTGATCCTCGCCCACCTCGCGGCGCACACCCGCCGCATCCGGCTCGGTTCGGGCGGCGTGATGCTGCCCAACCACGCCCCGCTGGTCGTCGCCGAGCAGTTCGGCACCCTGGAGGCCCTCGCCCCGGGCCGGATCGACCTCGGCCTCGGGCGCGCGCCCGGCACCGACGGGGCGACGGCCGCCGCCCTGCGCCGCACCGACCACCTCGACGAGGGGGCGGACGACTTTCCCGAGCAGCTCGCGGAGCTGACCCGGTTCCTTGACGACGACTTCCCGGACGGGCACCGGTACGCGCGGATCCACGCCGTGCCCGGGCCGGTGCAGGGTCCGAAGGGGCGCCCGCCGATCTGGCTGCTCGGCTCCTCCGGCTTCAGCGCCCGCCTCGCGGGTCTGCTCGGGCTGCCCTTCGCCTTCGCGCATCACTTCTCGGCCAGGAACACGATCCCGGCGCTCGACCTCTACCGGGACTCGTTCCGGCCCTCGGAGGTCCTCGACGCCCCGTACGCGATGATCGGCGTCTCGGCGTTCGCCGCCGAGGAGGCGGCGCAGGCCCGCCGCCAGGTCCTCGCCGGCGCGCTCGCGATGCTGCGGCTGCGGACCGGCCGGCCCGGTCTGGTGCCGACGCCGGAGGAGGCGGAGGCGTACGGGTTCAGCCCCGCCGAGCGGGAGTTCGTGGACGGCTGGCTCGCGAACATCGTGTACGGCACGCCGGACGAGGTCCGCACGGGCCTGGACGGCCTGCGGAAGCGGACGGGCGCGGACGAGCTGATGATCACGGCCAACGGGCACGGCGGCGCCGAGCGGGTGCGGAGCTACGAGCTGATCGCCGACGCGTACGAGCTGCCGGACCTGACGGAGCTGCCGGACCCGGCGGAGTCGCCGGAGGGGCCCGGGGTTCCCGCGCGTCCCGAGGTTCCCGCGCCGTAAAACCCTGATGTCGGAGGGCGATTGGTTCACCCCCGAACGAACCACCGGCCTCCCCTAAGCGAACCTTAAACCGCTCGTCACCGATGGTGGCGAGCGGTTCCGTTTTGTGCTTCACCGCTCTGACAAGGCCTTTCTCCATCAAATTGGTCTAGTCCTCAATCTGGTTCAGACCATTGACGCGCTGTTCATGCGGCGGATATCACTGCTCCAACTTCCGTACCGCCACCCCCTTCCGGAGGCAGCACGTGCACCCCCGTAAGCCCTTGATCGCCGCGCTTCTCAGCTCGGCCCTCGCCGCCGGCGCCCTCGCCGCCACGGCCGGCATCGGTTCCGCCCAGGCGGCCGAGACCACGACCACCGCCTCCACGGGCGGCGTGAAGATCGCGTACTACGACCAGTGGAGCGTCTACGGGAACGCCTTCTACCCGAAGCACCTCGACGAGCGGGGGATCGCGGCCGACCTGGACGTCATCAACTACTCGTTCGGCAACATCCACCCCACCGACCTCACCTGTTTCGAGGCCAACAAGGCCGCGGGCGACGACAACAACCCCAGCGCGGGTGACGGCGCGGGCGACTCGTACGCCGACTACCAGAAGTCCTTCTCCGCGGCGGACAGCGTCGACGGCGTCGCCGACAAGTGGGACCAGCCGATCGTGGGCGTCTTCAACCAGTTCAAGGAGCTGAAGGCGAAGTACCCCAACCTGAAGATCAACATCTCGCTGGGCGGCTGGACCTACTCCAAGTACTTCTCGGACGCCGCCAAGACGGACGCCAGCCGCCAGAAGTTCGTCGCGTCCTGCATCAAGCAGTACATCCAGGGCGACCTGCCGGTCGAGGGCGGCTACGGCGGCCCCGGCACCGCGGCCGGCATCTTCGACGGCATCGACATCGACTGGGAGTACCCCGGCTCGCCCGACGGCCACCTCGGCAACCACTACGCCCCCGAGGACAAGCAGAACTTCACGCTCCTGCTCGCCGAGTTCCGCAAGCAGCTCGACGCGTACGGCGCGGCCCACGGCGGCAAGAAGTACCTGCTGACCGCCGCCCTGCCGGCCGGCCAGGACAAGATCAAGAACATCGAGACGGACAAGATCGGCGCGTACCTCGACTACGCGAACATCATGACGTACGACATGCACGGCGCCTGGGACGGCGACGGGCCGACGTACCACCAGTCCCCGCTCTACTCCGGTACGAACGACCCGACCGACGCCATCAAGCCGGGCACCGAGAAGTACTCGATCGACAACGCCATCGACTCCTGGATCGACGGCAAGCCCGCCTACGGCATCACCGGCGGCTTCCCCGCGAACAAGCTGACCCTCGGCTACGAGTTCTACTACCGCGGCTGGAAGGGCGTCCCCGCCGGGACCACCAACGGCCTCGCGCAGACCGCGACCGGCGGCTCCAACGCCCGCCCGCTGAGCCAGGCGGCCGGCATCGCGTACTACAAGGAGCTCGGCGGCATCGTCGACAACGCGGCCACCACCTTCTGGGACGACCAGGCCAAGTCCGCGTACTTCTACAAGGACGGCGAGTTCTTCACGGGCCTGGACAAGCGCACCATCCAGGCCCGCGCCGACTACGCCCACAGCCGCGGTCTCGCCGGCGCGATGATGTACTCGCTGCTCGGCCTCGACGCCAACGCGACCCTCTTCAAGGACATCGTCGCCGCGGTCGGCTCGTCCCCGACGACCCCGCCCACGACGCAGCCGACGCCGACCCAGACCACCACGACCCCGCCCACCACGGCGCCGACCCCGACCCCCACGCAGACCACGACCCCGCCCACGGGCTGCACCGCCCCGGCGTACGTGGCCGGCACGGTCTACACCGGCGGCTCGGTCGTCTCGCACAAGGGCCACACCTGGAAGGCCAAGTGGTGGACGCAGAACGAGGAGCCCGGCACCACCGGTGAGTGGGGCGTCTGGCAGGACCTCGGTGCCTGCTGATCCCGCCCACTGAACGAACCACTGCCCCCGCCCGGAATGTCCCTCCGGCCGGGGGCAGTTCCATGCCCGCGCGCTACACCGGCAGCGGCTCCGCGCCGATCAGCTCAGCGATGCGGTCCGGGGCCACCGCCCGCGAGTACAGCCACCCCTGCCCGGTGTCGCAGCCGATCCGCCGCAGCCGGCTGGCCTGCCCGGCCGTCTCGACGCACTCGGCGGTCACGGTGAGACCGAGCCGGTGCGCGAGCTGCACGAGCGCCTCGACGATCAGCTCGTCCGCCGGGTTGGCGTGCTCCTCGTCCTGGAAGCCGCGGACGAAGGAGCCGTCCAGCTTGAGCACGGAGACCGGCAGCCGGCTCAGATAGGCGAGGTTCGAGTAGCCGGTGCCGAAGTCGTCGATCGCGATCCGCACGCCCATGTCACTCAGCGCCTGGAGCGCCTGCAGCGGCCGGCCGTTCGAGCCCATCACGGCGGACTCGGTCAGCTCCAGCTGGAGCAGGTGCGGCGCGAGACCGGTCTCCGCGAGGATGCCGGCCACGTCCGCGACCAGGTCGGAGTCCCACACCTGACGGACCGCCACGTTCACGCTGACGAAGAGGGGGCGCTCGCGCGGATGGTCCTTCTGCCACTGCCGGGCCTGCCGGCAGGCGGTGTTGAGCACCCAGCGGCCCAGCTCCACGATGGAGCCGTCCTCCTCGGCGATTCCGATGAACCGATTCGGCGCGAGCGAGCCGAACTGCGGGTGGTTCCAGCGCACCAGCGCCTCCACGCCGCGCACCGCCCCGTCGGCCAGGTCCACGAGCGGCTGGTACTCCAGGGCGAACTCCCCGCGCTCCACGGCCGGCCGCAGGGTGGAGGAGAGCGCCTGCCGGGTCATCCGGTGGGCGTTGCGCTCGGGGTCGAAGAGCGTCCAGCGGGCCTTGCCGTCAGCCTTCGCCCAGTACAGCGTGGTGTCCGCGTCCTGCATGAGGGCGGTCGCGGTCGTCCCGCGTCCGGTCCGCTCGACGATGCCGATGGAGGCGGAGACCGAGAGCCGCCGGCCGCCCAGGTCGAAGGGGCGCTGGAGCGCGTCGAGCACCGAGCGGGCCAGGTCGGCCAGTTGTTCCGTGCCGGTGGAGTCCTCGACGAGGATCGCGAACTCGTCGCCGCCGAGCCGCGCCACGAGGTGGCCGCCGTTGCGGGTGTAGCCGTCGCTGTCCGCGCACTCCGTCAGGCGGGTGGCGACGGCGGCCAGGAGCCGGTCGCCGACCCGGTGGCCGAGGGTGTCGTTGACCGCCTTGAAGCCGTCGAGGTCGAGATAGCAGAGGCCGATCCGCCCTGTTCTGCCATAGCCGTACGACTCGTACGACTCGTGCGACTCATGTGACGGGACGACCGGTTCGGTCCGTGCGGCGGCGTCCTGGGCCGCGGCCTCCAGGGCGCCGGAGAGGCGCTCGAAGAACAGCGCGCGGTTGGGCAGTCGCGTCACCGGGTCGTGCATCTGCAGGTGGCGCAGCCGGGCGTGGAGCTCGCGCCGGTCGCTGATGTCCGCGATCGACAGCAGCACGCGCCGGCTGTCGGGTACGGGGGCGACGGTGACCTCGGCCCACAGGGAGCGCCCGTCGGCGTGTTTGAGGCGGCGGGTGCAGCGGAAGCGGGAGCGGCGGCCGCGGAGCACCTCGCGGTAGGCGTGCCAGGTGCGTCCGTCGGAGGCGAGGTCGACGAGGTCGGCGGCGGCCTGCTGCCTGAGCGCGGCGGGTTCGGTGCCGAGGAGGGTGCCGAAGGAGTCGTTGGCGAGGACGACGACGCCGTTCTCGTCGACGACGGCCATGGCGAGCTGGGCGACGAGGAAGGCGGCGCGGCAGTCGTCGAGTTCGGCCGCCCGTCGCGCGAGGTGACGCTCCGTGAGTGCGGGCTCGGCCGCGTGTGTCTCCGCCGGCTCTGGGTGCACCGGTCCTTCGGGGGTTCCGCTCACCGCTCGCTCCCGTGTGCAGTCGGGCCGGTCACATGTGGTCGGGATGGTCGGCCAAGGAAGAGTGAGCCGATCATAGAGCCAGCCGGGGGAGCGTTCCAGCTTCGAGGCCTCGCCGAGGGGCCACGGCGGCTGTGAGGCTGCCCACCGCGCACGCCCGCCCGATCGTTTCTGCGCGGGTCTGACACGGGTCGTCGGGGGCCTGACCGAATGTGACTTTCCGTGAGCTGAAGCGCGCTCGTGTCGCGTCGACCCCGTGGCACGCCCTCACCCGACCGGGGCAGCGGAAACATGCGAAACGCCGCAAACCATCACAAGGTGGGTGGGGTGTCCCGCATTCCCGATCCGGAGGTCCACGTGAGGGGTCAGCAGCCACCCGGGGGAGTGGAACGCCCGCGGCTGCGTGCCGGCGCGGCGGCCTTCACCTCGCTCGCCGCCCTGGCCGCCACCGGGCTCGTCGCGGGCCCCGCCGTCGGCGCGTCCTCGGCGAGTCCCTGCGCCCTGCCCCGTACCGCCGCGCATCACTCGCTCGGCCTCGACACCTGGAACGGCTCCTACACGCGCCCGAACCAGACCCTCGACGCGGTCATGATCTTCTTGTCGTTCCCGGACTCCGCCCCGCTCACCCGGCCGGCGGAACTCGCCGCCGACCACTTCCCCGCCACCAGTGAGTTCTTCGACCGCGCCTCCTACGGCCGCTTCCACCTGCGCCCGCACCCCCGGGCGGAGTGGACCCGGATGCCGCACGAGTCGGGCGACTACGCCATACAGCGGGACTGGGACGCCGGGAAGCGGGCCGGCTACCTCCGCGACGCGATCGCCGCCGCCGACAAGGACGTCGACTTCTCCCGGTACGACATCGTCTACCTGGTCGCCGACCCGGACGCGCCCGGCGTGGACTCCGACGCGACCAAGGTCGTCAACCTGGAGCACCCGCTGGAGGTCGACGGCATCGAGATCAAGCGCGTCGTCACCGTCTTCGAGCGGCACCCGCCCGACCGCAACGTCCTCGCCCACGAGACCGGCCACGTCTTCGACCTGCCCGACCTCTACCACCGCCCGGTGGACGGCAAGGGCGACTGGGACACCCATGTGGGCGACTGGGACGTCATGGGCAGCCAGTTCGGTCTCTCCCCGGACCTCTTCGGCTGGCACAAGTGGAAGCTCGGCTGGCTCTCCCGCGCCCAGGTGACCTGCGTCCAGGGCTCCGGCCCGCGCCTGGTCAGCCTGGAGCCGACCGACGCCCCGCCCGCGGCCGGCGGCACCCTCGGCACCCGGCTCGCCGTCGTCCGTACGGGCCCCGACAGCGTCCTCGCGATCGAGGCCCGCAGCAGTGCCGGGAACGACGCCGACACCTGCGCCGAGGGCGTGCTCGTCTACCGGGTCCGCAACGGCGCGGCCTCCGGCGAGGGCCCGGTCGAGGTCGTGGACGGCCACCCGGACACCGAGGCGTGCGTGGAGCGCTCCGTCTACCCGCCGCTCGCCGACGCCCCCGTGGAGGAGGGCGAGACCCTGACCGTGCCGGGGACGGGAGTCCGCGTGGAGGTCCTGGAGCGCACCGGGTCCGGCGTCTGGACCGTGAAGATCACCCCGCCCGGCAAGGGGTGATCCGGAACACGAAGAAGCCCCCCGCTTCCGCGAGGGGCTTCTTCCGTCTGTGCGCCGCCAGGGACTCGAACCCCGGACCCGCTGATTAAGAGTCAGCTGCTCTAACCAACTGAGCTAGCGGCGCCTGCTGACGTCGTAGACATTAGCATCCGGATCGGCCGGAGGAAAAATCGATACCCGCACGTCGGCGGCGGAGGCCGCCCGGACGGCCCGCACACAGGCCCAGAGCACGACCTCGGGACCGGGCAGCCACGGGCTCCGCGAGTCGGGGGCCACCAGCCAGCGGGGCCCGGAGGAGCCGGACGGCACGAGCGGCGGCACGGTCACCGCGTCCCCGAGCCCGTGACAGAGCGGCCGGGGGACCGCGTCCCCCCACTCCTCCCAGTCGAGCAGCGCCGGAAGCCGCTGGGCCGTCCCCGGCGCGGCGAACAGCATCATCCGGCCCCGGTGCATCGCGACGGGCCCCGAACCCGGGCCCTCCTCCCACAGCCGGTCCAGCATCCGCCGCCCGAAGACCGGGTCCACGTTCACGACGTCGAAGACCGTCCCGCAGGGCAGCGCCGCGGGAGAGTCCGGCCGGGACTCCCAGCGGGTCAGCGCGGCGCCGTCACGGCCCCCGGCGGCCGAGGCGAGCCAGGAGGCCCCGTCGGCGGTCACCCGGGCCGTCTGGTGCCGTCCCTCGTCGCCCTCCCGGAGGAACCGGAAGATGTCGTGCGGGGTGTCGTCGCGCAGCCAGGTCGTCATGGAGCCAGATCTACCGGGCGTGACATCGCGATCGCCGAGTGTTCCCGGAATCCCGGACAGGAGGGGCGGGCGAGGAGTATCGTGCCCCCTCGGCATATGCCAGGGGGGCTTTTTCGGTCAGATGTGCGTCTCCGAGCCAGCCGGCCATGTCTCCGGGCCAAGCAGGCGGCAGCGCGGGGCTCAGTCCTCCGCCGGACGGCCGTTCGTACGGATCAGGTCGCGGCCGAACTCGATCATCCGCCGGGCATAGTCCTCGGTCCAGTCCGCCCGCTCGGCGACGTCCGCCGCCGTGAGCCGGTCGAACCGCTTCGGATCGGCCAGCTGCGCCGCCGCGATCGCCTGGAACTCGGTCGCCCGGTCCGTCGCCGCCCGGAACGCGAGCGTCAGCTCCGTCGCCCGGGACAGCAGCTCGCGCGGATCCTCTATCGACTCCAGGTCGAAGAAGTGCTCCGGATCGGCGGTCGCCTCGGCAGGCTCGAAGATCAGCGGTGCCGGCCGAAGCCGCCGCTGTGCGCTCCGCTCCGCGGGTTCCGCCATCGTTCTTCTCCTCCTCGCACAGGCACGGCCCGGAAACCCGGGCCGCCTTCCATTGTCTCGCGCCCCGCAAGAGCGCGAAGCCCCTCCCGTACGCCCCCGGGCGCGCCAGGTGGGGCTCAGGGCGTCCAGAGCACCCGGTGTTCCTCCAGGTGGGACAGGACCGCGTGGTTCGCCTCCCAGCCGTCGGGGAACGACACCGCCACCCCGAGCTGCACCGGATCCGTCGACGGATGCTCGTCGAGGAGCTCCGCCACGCCCGCGCGGCACACCACGATGCACGCGTGCCGGTGCCGGGAGGCCAGCACGCACAGCCGGCCCGTCTCCAGGTGGAAGGCGGTCGCGTCCGGCCGCCCCGACAGCGGGTGCAGGACGACCGTCACGTCGTACTCACGCCCCTGCAGCCGGTTCGCCGTGTCCACCGTCACGCCCGCCACGCCCAGGTCCGCGAGCGCCGCGCGGACCGCCGCCGCCTGGTCGCGGTGGGCGGTGCCGACGGCGATCCGGTCCGGGGTGAGCGGGACCGGGATCTCCGAGCGCTCCGAGACCGCCGCGCCGCCCCGGTCCAGGAGCCGCCGCACGACCATGGCGATCGCGCCGACCGCCTCCGGGTCGGTGCGCGGCGTGTGCCGGGCCGGGAGTTCGAGCAGGCCCCAGCCGGACTCGGCGGCCTCGTCGAGGACCCGGTCCGTCCCCGACCCGTCCGAGACCACCCCGAAGGACAGCTTCCGGTCCCCGGGACCGGTGCCGCTGCGGAACGGCGTGTACGGGTAGAACGCGTCCGACACCAGCGGCGCCGCCGACGCGGGCAGCCGCCAGGAGACCGGCAGCCGGTGCTGCGGCAGCTCCGGGTTGTGGGCCAGGAGGGTGGACACGGCGCTCGCCGACGGGTCGTACGTCAGCCCCGCCCACTGGTCCGCCCCGACCACCGAGAACGGGTCCAGCTGCCCCGGGTCGCCGACGAACAGCGCCCGCTCGAAGAGGCCCGCCACCGCGAGCAGCGCGTCCGAGCGCATCTGGTACGCCTCGTCGACGATCGCGTGCGCCCACGGCTCGACGTTCTTCACGTGCCCCCACTTGGCGGCCGTGGACAGCACGACCGGCAGCCCGGTCAGCTCGCCCGCCTTCGCCGACTTCCGTACGTGGGCCAGGTCGTCGAGCGCCTTGTCGTACGGGTCGGAGTCGCTCGAGTGCAGCCGGCCGACCTCGAGGTCCGGCTCCTTCTCGGCGAGCCGCAGCACCAGGTCGTCCACCTGCGCGTTCGTCTGGGCCACCACCATCAGGGGCCGGCCGGCGGCGGCCAGTTCGAGGGCGGCCCGCACCACGAGCGTCGACTTCCCGGCGCCGGGCGGGGAGTCCACTACGACGCCGCGCGCGGTGCCGTGCAGGGTGTCCGCGAGGATGGCGTCGGTCGCCCGGGCGGCCTCGGCGGCGGGATCGAACACGGTCGGGGTCACAGGTCGTCCTCGGAGGTCACGGCGTCGAACAAGGTCACAGCACGTCTTCGGGGGTCACGGCGTCCGGGAGTTCCACGGCGTCCGTCCTCGGCGGGCCGCCGTGGGTCCACGGCGTCTCCTCCGGGTCCGGCAGCTTCGGCCCGACCCGCTGGTCGTGCTCGAACAGCGTCCAGTCGATCCGCTCGCCCTTCTCCGGCACCGAGCCCTCCGCGGGCTCCTTGGAGCGGCCCATCCGGTCCAGGATCCGCAGGAGCAGCGAGCCGTCCTCCTCGTACCGCACGAACTCGGCCGTCTGCGGCTTGCCGTCGAGCGAGCGGTACACCTTCACCCTCTCGCCCAGATGCGGCCGGTCGTCCGTGCGGACCGTGACGAGCGGGCGCGGCGCGGGCCGCTTCGACTCCGTCCACGCCATCGTCACCTCGACGACCTCGGCCCTGAACGCCTCGCCCGCCAGCCGCCGCCCCGCCAGGACCAGCGGATCGTCGAGGGCCTCCTGCGCCTCCAGCTGGCCCTGCGCCTGCTCGCGGGCGGCGAGCTTCTGGGCGGCCGTGACGGCGTCGTCCCGGCGCGGCTGCGGCGGCTCCCCGGCCGCGACCCGGTCCCGGTGGCCGGTGAAGGACCAGCGGTCGCGGGTCCAGCGGTCCCCGACCCTGGCGCCCTCCGGCAGCTCCCGCAGCAGCCCGATCGCCCGCCAGACCGCGTCCCAGGTCGGCTTCGTCCGGGAGACGACAAGCCGGCGCAGCTCGCGCTCGGCGGCGTGCAGCTCGCCGAGGCCCGTGTCGGCCGCCTCGCCGTCCTGTGCCGCGCCGAGCGCCTGCCGGGCCCGGTCGTACCGCTCGATCGCGGGCGCGAGGAGCTTGTTGTCGAAGGCCGGGTCGGTCGCGGGACCGGCCGGCGGGCACAGCAACTGGCCCTGGGCGTCCCGGCCGACCTCGGCGCGGAGCGCCCCCTCCGGGCCGGACTCGCCGTCCCGGGGGTCGATCCAGGCGAGCAGCGCGCCCAGGTGCTGGTCCTCGAGGGAGGACTGGCCGGTCGCCCAGTGCCGGTTGAGCAGGTCCGTCGCCGCGAGGAGCAGCGAGGAGCCGGGCACCCGGGCCCGCTCGCCGAAGTGCGTCAGCCAGCGCCCGAGCAGCGGCACGCGCGGCGGTGCGGGGAACGGCGTCTCCGGGTCCTGCTCGGCCGTCCGCCGGAACCGCGTGGACCGCCCGAGCAGCCGTACGTACTCGATGCCCGCCCGGCTCGGCACGATCAGCTGCGGCGCGTCGGCGCACAGCTCGACCTCGACCTTCACCTTCTTGCCGGTCTCGGGGTCGGTCTCGTTCCTCTCCGCCGCCTCGACGACGTCCGTGAACGAGTCGATGTACGGCAGGACCTCCTCGGCCAGGTCGGCGAGGAACGCGAACCGCAGGTCACGGTCGCGCGGCTGCGCCACCACGAGCAGCCGGGGCTCCTCGGGGTCGGTGCCGACGAGCGCCCCCAGCGGGGCACCCGCCTCACCGGCCGTCGTCAGGGGCACGAGCACGAGCGGCCGCTCCGTCAGACGCCGGTGCCGGACGGTCGCGAGCGGCTGCGCCCGCCCCGACTCGACGGCCTCCATCCGGGCGAGCGTGGAGATCAGCGACATCCCGCCACCCCCGCCAGCGCCTCCTCGCGCAGCGCCCGCGCCCTTCGGAGCGCCGCCACCGCCGGATCCTCCCGGTCGCCCTCCTCGCCGCGCGCCGCCGCCAGGACCGCGCCCACCGTCGTCAGGCCGCCCAGCTCACCCCGTACCGAACGGCCCAGGGTCTCCACCGCGCCCGCCGCACGGGCGCGCGACCGGCAGTGGAAGGCCAGCTCGCAGGCGGCCAGGCACTCCGGCGCGTACTGATGGGGCACGCACTCCACGGCCGCCGTCAGCTCCTCCGCCGTCCGCTCCACCACGTCGAAGCTGAGGCCCTCCGGCAGCGCCCGCGCGATCTCGTCGATCCGGGTCAGCCGGGCCAGCTGCCGCCGGGTCACCGACCGCTGCTTGCGCACGTCCACCACGGAGGCCGCCGGCACGTTCGAGAAGTCCTTCGGGCAGACGAGGAGCACCGACTGCGCGACCCGCGCCCCCTCCGTACGCGCCGCCACCCGCTCCAGGGCGAGCACGTACACGGCGGCCTGCCGGGCCGCGGCGCCCACCTTCGACGCGTCGGCCGAGCCGTCGATCATCGGGAACGACTTGATCTCCACCACCGTCCACCCGCCGTCGGGGTGCACGACCACCGCGTCCGGCTCCAGGTAGACGGGGGAGCCCGCGACCTCCAGGGCGAGCAGCGGATGGTCGAGCAGCGCCCACGCGCCCGCCGCGGTCGCCTCCCGCAGCGCGAGCGCGGTGCGCGCGACCCGGCCCTCGGGCCCGGCCGCCGCGAGATCCGGCACGGACACCTCGCCCGGCTCCTCGACGCCGATCAGGCGCAGCAGCTCGCGGCCGCCGTCCGCCTTGACCTTCGCCTCGAAGGAGTTGCCCCGGACGATCGCGAACTGCGACTGTCCGAACGGCGCGGGGGAGCCGAGCTTCGCGGCGAGCGCCGACTTGTCGACCCCGGCGCCGTCGAGGATGGCCCGCCGCTTGCAGCCCGGATTGGCGGCCAGCGCCGCGAGGGCCCGGGCGTCCAGCGGACGCGGTACGACCGCCGGTCCGCGCAGCTCAGCGAGCATTCCCCAAGCTCTCGGCTTCGCTCGAGCAGGGGAGGCCCCAAGTAGACTTGTCGTCTGCGGTGGTGCGGACAGACCGCTGTCCAGGGATGCGCTCACCCGTGGAAGTCTCGCATCCGGCACTGACAAAGGGGGCCGCTTCCGCGCTTCCGCGGATCCGGTCGGCGAGCCGCAGCGCGTACGGCGCGAGCAGCAGCCCGGCGCCCATCACGGCGACCCCGGCGACCGCGTCGAGCAGATAGTGATTGGCGGTCCCCATCACCACCAGGGCGGTGACCAGCGGATACGCCACTCCGAAGGCCTTCGTGAGCGGGCCGCGCCCGTACCGCCACAGCATCACCCCGCACCACAGCGCCCAGCCGACGTGGAGGCTGGGCATCGCCGCGTACTGGTTGGTCAGACCGCCGAGACCGCGCGGCGCACTGGCCTCGCCGCCCCACCAGCCGTACGAGGCGAAGTGCGCCATCGTGTCGGTGAAGCCGTGGGCGGCGTCGAGCAGCCGGGGCGGGCAGGTCGGCAGGAGCGTGAAGCCGACGAGCCCGAGCAGCGTGGAGACCATCAGCCAGGTGCGGGCGGCCCGGTAGTGCGCGGGGCGGCGGCGGAAGAGCCAGATCAGGACCGCCGGGGTCACCAGGTAGTGCAGCGAGGCGTACGCGAAGTCCGCGGGGATCCCGAGCGCGGGGACGTCGGTGAACAGCCGGTTGAGCGGGTGCTCGGCGTCGATCCCGAGGTTCTCCTCCAGGCGGAGGATCGCGAGCCCGTGCTCGACGGCCGAGGTCTCGTCGCCCTTCACCAGGAGCCGTCCGCCCGAGTAGGCCGCGTACACGACGGCGATCAGGGAAAGCTCCGCCCACCAGCGTGGTCTGCGCATGAATTGGGTCCCCCCGTCGGTGTCCGCCCCGGGGGAGGGGACGCCGCCCGGCCCCCGGGGGTTGCCCGGAAGCCGCCCCGAATCCACGTCGGCGATGATGGACAGGCACGTCCGTACCCCGTGAACCCCTGGAGCGTCCTTCCCATGGCACCGCGCATCCTGCTCGCCCGGCACGGCCAGACCGAGTGGTCACTTCTCGGCCGGCACACCGGCAGGACCGACATACCGCTGCTCGACGAGGGGCGGCGCGGCGCGAAGCTGCTCGGCGAGCGCCTGCACCGGGGTCCCTGGCAGGGGCTGCCCGGCGTGGAGGTCCGCACCAGCCCGCTGGTCCGGGCGAGCGAGACCTGCGAGCTCGCGGGCTTCGCGGACAGGGCCGAGCCCTGGGAATCGCTGATGGAGTGGGACTACGGGGCGTACGAGGGGCTGACCCCGGCGCAGATCCAGGAGATCCAGCCGGGCTGGCTGATCTGGCGCGACGGGGTTCCCGAGGGGGAGACGCTCGCGCA
This sequence comes from Streptomyces sp. NPDC002825, assembly GCF_040295385.1. NCBI lineage: Bacteria > Bacillati > Actinomycetota > Actinomycetes > Kitasatosporales > Streptomycetaceae > Streptomyces > Streptomyces sp. NPDC002825. The sequence continues at coordinate 55,795 of NZ_JBEOVH010000018.1, read as the reverse complement.
GTTGTCGGACCGGGCGGACGAGATCGTGGAGTGGGCCCGGTCCGCCGACCGTGACGTCCTGGTCTTCGCCCACGGCCACATCCTGCGGTCGATCGGCGCGCGCTGGCTCGGCGAGGACGTGTCCTTCGCGTCCCGCATCCGCCTCGACCCGACGAGCCTGTCGGTCCTCGGCTGGGCGTACGGCGCCCCGGCGATCGAGCGCTGGAACGACACGGGGCACCTGGAGCAGTAACGGTCCCTCGGCCAGCGGGTCCCCCGTCAGAACCCGGCGGCCTCTCGCTCGGCGCGGCCCGCCTCGGGACCGGTGCTCCCTCGGCCAGGAGACCGCGGCCTCTCGCTCAGCGCGTGCCTGCCAGGACCCGGCTCGTCTCCGAGAGCAGCTCGCGGATGCGGGCCGAGGCGATGCCGTCGAGGGAGTCCACGACGCGCCGTGCCTCCGCCGCCGCCTCGTCCGGGCGGCCCGCGTGCGCCAGGGCCTTGGCGAGGTGGGCCCGGTAGAGGGCCAGGTTCCGGGCGAAGTGCGGGTTCTGCAGGACCGCGGCCCGCTGGGCGTGGCGGGCCGCCCGGCCCCAGTCGCCGAGCGCCGACCAGCACCCGGCCTCCAGGGCCTCCCGCTCCGGCTCGCCGAAGAACGACATCCACTCGGGGTCGCCCTCGGCCGGGCCCCGGTCGAACCAGCTGTGCGCCCGGCCGAGGGCCTGCTCGCAGGCGGACCGGTCGCCGAGCCCCGCCCACGCGCCGGCCTCCCGCAGCGAGAGCAGCGAGAGCAATCGGGCCGAGTCCAGGGGCTGCGCGGCCCGCAGTCCGGCCTGCGCGGCCCGTACGGCCTCGCGGTAGCGGCCGGTGTCGCGGGCCAGGAACGAGGTGTTGCAGAAGGCGTGCGCCTCCAGGGCCGCGTTCCCCGCCACGCGCGCGGTGGCCAGCGCCTCCGCGTAGTGCGAGCGCGCGTCCTCGTGCCGGCCCGAGTCGTGGGCCAGCCAGCCGACGGAGAGGGAGAGCTCGCCCGCGCCCGCGTGCAGCCGGTCCTCGGTGGAGCGGCGGGTCATGGTGCCGGTGTCGAGGAGCGCGTACGCGGTACGGAGCGGCTGGGCGGCCACCTTGTAGAGCCCGTCGGCGCCGTGCCGGTCGTCGAGCAGCCGGATCCGCCGTACGGCGTCCTCGACGGCCCGCACCTCGGCCTCGCCGATCCGGTGGGTGCCGCGGGGGGAGGGGATCGCGACGGCGGGGCCGCCGAGTCCCAGCGAGGCGGCCGCCAGGGTGGCGGAGCCGCTCGTCATGAATGCGCGACGCAGCACGTCGCTCTCCTCATCGTTCCGGGTGGTGATGGCGGCGGGAGGCGCTGCCCCGGCCGGGACGGCCTGCCGCCGGCCGCGCACCGTCTCCCGCGCGGAGAACCCCAGGTCGGAGAGGCTCAGGCCGGGGAACATGTGCAGGAAGACCCGCTCGTACGCGTAGTTGGGGCAGCGGATCTCGCCCGCTTCCACGCGCCCGATGTAGCGGGCGTCGCACGCGACCTGTTCGCCGATCTCCCGCGCCGCCCGGCGGACGGCCGCGGCGAACTCCGCCGGCGAGTGCTGTCCGCGGAGCCGGCGGAAGGCGAGATTGGGAACTGCCCGTGACATCGCCATGGCCGAGCCCTCTCCTGGTGCTGCCGGGTGTCCGGCGGGCATGAACGTACCTGCTGTGACCGGATGCGTACGCTGAGTTTGGCTACAAATCGGATATCTCGCCTGCGATCTGCCATGAACTGCCATCCTTTGCGGCTGCATCCCGCCGTAGCCGTTGACGCGCACGGGCGTTGAACCGTAAGGGAGAGACGGAACGTGTCTCCTCTGGAGCGAGGAGGGGTCCCCATGTCGGAGATCGGTTCGCACGCGGCCACGCGGCACGCATCTGTTCCGGAGGCCCTGCGCCTCACACCCGCCCCGGACGCCCTGCGCCCCGCGCCCGCCGCAGAGGCCCTGCGCCCCGCGTCCGCCCCGGACACCGAGGGGTCCCGGCCCGCCGCCGGGCCCTGGGACCTGGTGACCGTCCCGGTCCGCCAGGGTCTGGAGGCCGTCGACATCCTGCGCCGCTCCGCCGCCCCCGCGGTCGGCCCCGTCGTCCACGACGGCACCTGCGACACCCTCGGCTTCCTGGTGCCGCCGGGCACCGCCGCCGCCTGGGACATGCCGGGCAGCGCCTGTACGAGGACCTCGGGCCGGGGCCTGCGCCTGCCCGAGCTGCCGGAGCTCCCCGAACCGGCGGGCGACGCGCCCCGGCCGGCCGGCTGGCTGCTGCCCCCCGGCGACACCGACCCCGTCACCGACCCCGTCGTCCTGCGCGAGGCGCTCGGCGAGGCGGCCCGGCTCATCGAGGCGGCCGACGGCTGCCACTGAGCTGCCGGCCCGGCTTGCCCGGATAATGGGGGCCGTGGCCAGGAACAAGCAGCGTGACCGGGCGGCGGCGGCCGTCTCCGTCGTCGAGACCGTCGACGGCGGTCTCGCCGAACTCATACCCGACCGGGAGCGCCCGCGCGGCTGGACGCTGCTCATCGACGGCGCCCCGCAGTCGCACGTCGACCTCGACGACCCGGCCCGCCTCACCTTCGAGTACCAGCGGCGCCTCGGCCACATCGCCGACCTCGCCGCCCCGCCGAACCGGCCGCTGCAGGCCGTGCACCTCGGCGGCGGCGCCTTCACCCTCGCCCGGTACGTCGCCGCGACCCGGCCCCGCTCCACCCAGCAGATCGTGGAGCTCGACGGCCCCCTGGTCCAGCTCGTCCGCCGCGAACTGCCCCTCGACGCCGGGGCCCGCATCCGGGTCCGCTCCACCGACGCCCGCGCCGGCCTCGCCAAGGTCCAGGACGGCTGGGCCGACCTCGTCATCGCCGACGTGTTCAGCGGGGCCCGCACCCCCGCCCACCTGACCAGCACCGAGTTCCTCACCGAGGTGCGGCGGGTGCTGAAGCCCGGCGGGTTCTACGCGGCGAACCTCGCCGACGGGCCGCCCCTGACCCATCTGCGCGGCCAGATCGCCACCGCCGCCGCCGTCTTCCCCGAACTGGCGCTCACCGCCGACCCGACGGTCCTGCGCGGCCGCCGCTTCGGGAACGCCGTCCTGCTCGCCTCGGACCGTGAACTGCCGGTGGCCGAACTGACCCGCCGGGTCGCCACGGACCCGCACCCGGGCCGGGTGGAACACGGCCGGGCCCTCGCCGACTTCGCCGGCGGAGCGTCCCCGGTCACCGACGCGAGCGCCAAGCCCTCACCCGTACCGCCGCCGTCCGTCTTCCGCTGACCAGGCGGCTCAGGTCTGCCGGTCCTCGATCTCCACGCGGGGCGCGCTGTCGTGCCACACGCAGAAGACCGACAGCTCGCGGCCGTCCCGGGTGAAGGTGACCCGGATCCAGGTCGGCTGCTTCCACACCTGCATCTGCCAGCCCGACGCGGGCGTCGCCGAGACCAGTTCGGCGGAGGTCTCGCCGAGGTCGAAGGTGACCCGGCCGCCGTCCACGGTGGTGGTCCTCACGTTCGAGTCCGAGCCGGGAGGGGTCGTGGCGGGCGCCTCCGCCGTGGGCGTCGGGCGGCGCGAGGGGGTCGCGGACGGGGTCGCCGGGGTCGTACGGGCCCGGCTCGGTGACGGCTTCGGCGCGGCCGGCGGGGTCGTCTCGGGGCGGCGGGTCGACGAGGTCTGCGGATCGCCGCCGGACGCGGGAGTTCCGATGGTGGTGCCGGCCGGGAGGGGCAGCGCGAGGGGCGGGTCGTACACCGTGCCGGACAGCACCGTGTGCACCCCCCACCAGGACAGGGTGACCGCCGCGCCGGTGGCGAGCGACCAGGCCAGGGCGTGAACGAGTCCTCTTCGCACCGGGACATAGTGCACCACCGCGCTCTGGTCCGTACCGGAGGGTGGAACCTCACCCGAATGGCGTACGGTGCGGGCCATGGCAAGTGTGCTCGTGGTCGAGGACGACCAGTTCGTGCGCTCCGCCCTCATCCGGCAGCTGACCGAGGCCTCCCACACCGTACGGAGCGTCGGCACGGCCCTTGAGGCGCTGCGCGAGGTCGCCCATCTTCGCTTCGACGTCGTGATCCTGGACCTCGGTCTGCCCGATCTCGACGGGTCCGAGGCGCTCAAGATGCTGCGCGGGATCACCGACGTCCCGGTGATCATCGCGACCGCCCGGGACGACGAGGCCGAGATCGTACGGCTGCTGCACGCCGGGGCCGACGACTACCTCGTGAAGCCCTTCTCCGTCGACCATCTGACGGCCCGGATGGCCGCCGTCCTGCGCCGCTCCCGGGCCGGCGCCGGCGAGCTGCCGCCCTCGCAGACCCTCCGGGTTGGCGGGCTCAGCGTCGATCCGCTGCGCCGTCAGGCGGAGCTCGACGGGGCGCCGTTGGACCTCACCCGGCGCGAGTTCGACCTGCTCGCCTTCCTCGCCGGGCGGCCCGGTGTCGTCGTCCCGCGCAAGGAGCTGCTCGCCGAGGTGTGGCAGCAGTCGTACGGGGACGACCAGACCATCGACGTGCATTTGTCATGGCTGCGGCGGAAACTGGGTGAAACGGCCGCCCGGCCCCGTTATCTGCACACCCTGCGCGGGGTGGGCGTGAAGCTGGAGCCGCCCCGGGAGCCGCAGCCGTGAGATGGGCGCTCGTCAAGGTGTCCCTCGCCGTCACCGCCATGGTCGTCTTCGCCTTCGCCGTCCCCCTCGGGCTCGTCGTCAAGGAGATGGCCCGCGACCGGGCCTTCTCCAACGCCGAACGGCGGGCGGCAGGACTCGCCCCCGTCCTCGCCATCACCACCGACCGCGACGAACTCGACAAGGCCGTCGCCACCACCGAGGACGGCGCCGCCGGCCGGCTCGCGATCCACGTGCCCGCCGCCGAACCCGGCGGCACCGCCCTGGAGATCGGCACCCGCCACGCCGACCCGGCGGAGCTCGCCGCCACCCGCAGCCTCGGCCGCGCCTCCATCGCCGAGGTCCCCGACGGCTTCGTGCTGCTCCAGCCCACCGCGCTCAGCAGCGGCCAGGTCGCCGTCGTCGAACTCTTCGTCCCCGAGGGCGAGGTCAGCAACGGCGTCGCCACCGCCTGGCTCGTCCTGGCCGGCGTCGGCATCGCCCTGATCGTCGGCTCCGTCGCCGTCGCCGACCGCCTCGGCGTCCGCATGGTCCAGCCCGCCCAGCGGCTCGCGGGCGCCGCCCACGACCTCGGCGAGGGCAGGCTCGGCGCCCGCGTCCCCGAGGAAGGACCGCCCGAACTCAAGTCGGCCGCCGTCGCCTTCAACTCGATGGCCGACCAGGTCGTCCAGCTCCTCGCCAACGAGCGCGAGCTGGCCGCCGACCTCTCCCACCGGCTCCGCACCCCCCTGACCGTCCTCCGGCTCAACGCCGCCTCCCTCGGCTCGGGACCCGCCGCCGAGCAGACCCGCGCGGCCGTCGAGCAGCTGGAGCGCGAGGTCGACATCATCATCCGCACCGCCCGCGACGCGAAGCCGCAGACCCAGGCGACCGGGCCCGGCGCCGGCTGCGACGCCGCCGAAGTGGTGCGCGAGCGGATGGAGTTCTGGTCGGCGCTCGCCGAGGACGAAGGCCGCCGGGTGCGGGTCGCGGGCGTCGAGCGCCCGGTCCGCATCCCCGTCGCGCGCCCCGAACTCGTCGCCGCCCTCGACGCCCTGCTCGGCAACGTCTTCCGCCACACCCCCGAGGGCACCGCCTTCTCCCTCGACGTCCACAACGGCGAGGACGCCGTCATCCTCCTCGTCTCCGACGCCGGCCCCGGCATCCCCGACCCCGCCGCCGCGCTCGCCCGGGGGGCGGGCAGCGGACGCGACGGCTCCACCGGCCTCGGCCTCGACATCGTGCGCCGCATGGCCGAGTCGACGGGCGGCGACGTCCGCATCGGCCACTCGGTCCTGGGCGGCACGGAGGTACGGATCTGGATCAGCCTCGACGGACGCGGAGCCGGTACGGGCGGTGCCCGAGGCCGCCGCGGGCGCCGCCGCAAGGCCTGAGCGACCGGGTGGCCCGGCCGGGCCGGCGGCGCCGACCGCCGCGGACCGGTCTCCCGCGCCGCCCAACCTTTTGTCGTTCCGATGCCTTCCTTAAGCGGAGCCTAAGAATCCCACCCCCGGCCCCCGCCAGGGCATTTGTCCGTTTCCCGCTCGCTAGCGTGCTGCCGCACCCCACCCCACCCCCGGCACACAGAGGCAGGCACGCGATGGGCACTTCGCACCGGCGCAGGACGAGCACCCGGACCAAGGCCGTCGGAGCGGTCGTCACGGCGGCCGTCGTCGGCGGCGCCGCCTTCTGGCTCACCGGCACCGCCCAGGCCGCCGCCGTCGGCGCCGCCTACACCCGGACCAGCTCCTGGACCGGCGGCTACACCGGCCAGTACGTCGTCACCAACGAGACGACCACCACCCAGTCCGACTGGACCCTGGAGTTCGACCTCCCGGCCGGCACCACCATCGGCTCCCTCTGGAACGGCGAGCACACCGTCTCCGGCAGCCACGTCACCGTGAAGCCCGCGAGCTGGAACAAGCAGCTGGCGCCCGGCCAGTCCGTCACCGTCGGCTTCGTCACCTCCGCCACGGGACAGGCCGGCGACCCCGCCAACTGCCTCATCAACAAGGCGGTCTGCTCCGCCGGAGGCCCCGCCCCCACCCCCAGCGGCCGCCCCACCGAGCAGCCCACGCCCACCCCGACGGCCACCGCCACCACCCCGAAGCCGACCGCGACCGCGACGGCCACCGCGAGCCCCAAGCCCACCGCCACGGCGACCACGGCCCCCACCCCGAGCCCCACCACGACCGGCAGCCCCGCCACGGCCGCCAGGTACGCCCCGTACGTCGACACCTCGCTCTACCCGGCGTACGACCTGCTCGCGACCGCCGACGCCACCGGCGTGAAGGAGTTCAACCTCGCCTTCATCACCTCCGGCGGCTCCTGCGCCCCGCTGTGGGGCGGCGTCACCGACCTCGCGAACGACAAGGTCGCCGCCCAGATCGGAGCCCTGCGCACCAAGGGCGGTGACGTCCGCGTCTCCTTCGGCGGCGCCGCCGGGCACGAGCTGGCCCTGAACTGCTCGACCTCCTCGGCGCTCGCCGCCGCGTACGGCAAGGTCGTCGACCAGTACAAGCTCACCAAGGTCGACTTCGACATCGAGGGCGCGGCCCTGCCGGACACCGCCGCCAACACCCGCCGCTCCCAGGCGATCGCCCAGCTCCAGAAGTCCCACCCCGGCCTGAACGTCTCCTTCACCCTCCCGGTCATGCCCGAGGGCCTCACCCAGCCCGGCGTGGACCTGATCGCCGACGCCAAGCGGAACGGGGTCCGCGTCGACGCCGTCAACATCATGGCGATGGACTACGGCCCCGCGTACAGCGCCGACATGGGCACGTACGCCATCCAGGCCGCGACCGCGACCCAGGCCCAGATCAAGGGCGTCCTCGGCCTCTCCGACGCCGCCGCCTGGAAGGCCGTCGCCGTCACCCCGATGATCGGCGTCAACGACGTCAGCAGCGAGGTCTTCAAGGTCGAGGACGCCACCCAGCTCGTCGACTTCGCGAAGTCCAAGGGCCTCGGCTGGCTCTCCATGTGGTCCTCGACCCGCGACAAGCAGTGCGCGGCCGGCGCCGTGACCTACGCCGACCCCACCTGCTCCTCGATCCTCCAGCAGCCGCTCGCCTTCACGAAGGCCTTCGGCGCCTACAGGTAACCGGGCCCCCGTGTCCCCCCACACCGCGCGCCCCGGTCGGAATCCACCCCACCGCCGACCGGGGCGCGCCCCTTCGCACGGACTCAGACGACCCGGGTGGCCCTCCACTCCTCCGCGTAGTCGTTGAAGATCGCCCGCAGGTGGTGGCCGATCTTCAGGTAGTCCAGGTCGTCGAGGTTGGCGAGCGAGACGCGGACCGACCACTCGGGCCCGTCGAAGCCGCCGCCGTTCAGGAGCACCACGCTGGTCTGCTCGGCGAGCCGGAACAGCGGGTCGACCGGCTCGTAGTTCTTCTCCAGGAAGTCCGCGAAGTCCTTGCCGTGCACCCGCTCCGCCTCCGCGAGGAGGTCGAGCTCGATGTAGTACCCGGCCCGCTTCGGGTCGTCGGCGATCTTCATCTGGGCGCCTTCGAGGAGCAGGTCGAGGCGCTGCCGCACGATGTCCCGGATCTTGTGCTTGTAGGCCTGGCCCTCCTCGAGCAGGTCGAAGAGGGAGAAGAGCGCCATCATCACCTGCTGGGGGAGCGAGAGCCCCGCGGTGTGGTTGAGGGCGACCTGGCGGGAGTCGGCGACGAGCCGGTCGATGAAGCGGATCTTCTCCGGCGCCAGGGACAGCGAGCCGTACCGCCGGTTCAGCCGGTCCTTCTCCGCCTGCGGCAGACCGGCGATCATCTCGTCGATGACGTTGTCGTCGTGGAGGCCGATGACGCCGAGCCGGTGGCCGGTGCAGCCGTAGTGCTTGGAGTACGAGTACACGAGGAGCGTGTTGCGGGGGAGCTCGGCGGCGAGCGAGCGGAAGCCCTCCACGAAGGTGCCGTACACGTCGTCCGTGACGACCAGCAGGTTCGGGTTCGGTCCCGCGACGATGTCCTTGATCTGGTTCGCCACGCGCTCGCTCATCGCCAGGGACGGCGGATTGGACGGGTTGACGACGCAGACCAGCTTCACCGACGGGTCGGCCAGCTTCGCGACCTCCTCCGTCGGGTAGCGCCACTCGCGGACCCCGGTCTCCGCGAAGAGGCTCGCGTTGACGGTGACGACGTCGAACTCGTACGTGTCGAGCTCGGGGATCTCGATGTACGGGGTGAAGACCGGCACCATCAGCGCGATCCGGTCGCCCTTCTTCAGGATCCCGTTCTTCATCAGGGAGTCGAAGACGTAGCACATCGCGGCCGTGCCGCCCTCGGTCGCGAACAGCGACAGGTTCCCGGCGGGCGGGCGGCCGGCGAACATCTCGTCGTGGACGTAGCCGCGGACGATCTGCTCGACATGGGTGAGCATCCGGTCCGGTACGGGGTAGTTGTCGCCGATCGTGCTGTCGGTCAGCTCGTGCACGAACGCGTCCCGGTCGAAGCCGAAGCGCTCCACCGCGTACTCCACACAGTTCTGGAGCAGTTCGATGCCCGGCAGGTCCGGGTGGCGGCGTACGAAGGTGTCGAAGCGCTCGGCGGAGCCGCGGAGCTCGGGCATGCCGCCGAGGTTGTCGGCCGTCCAGACCCGGCGCGACTCGGACAGCGCGAAGTAGCCGAGCGCGTAGAAGGCCTCGCGGGGTCCGGTGGCCACCCAGTTCGGGTTGCCGCGGCCCGCGTTGAGCATCTGGGCCTGCGACTTCTCCTTCTGGCCCGGCTTGTCGGCCTGCGCGGCCTGCGCGAGCTGGATGAACCTGTCCTTCAGCTCGAACGGCGAGAGCTGCGCGAAGGACTGGATCTCCTGGCGGGTGAACGTGGTCTTGGGCATGACGGTGTCCTTACGTACGTCAGTGGTTGAGGATGACGATCACGGCGCCCCAGATGGTCAGCAGGACGTTGCCCACCGCGTAGGGGATCGTGTAACCGAGCGTCGGGATCTGGGACTTGGACTGCTCGTTGATCGCGCCGATCGCCGCGGTCGTCGTCTGGCCGCCCGCCAGGACGCCCATCAGGATCGGGAACCGGATCTTCTGCACGTGGTGGCCGACGAGGAAGCCCACGATCAGCGGGATCACCGTCGCCACCGCGCCCCAGACGAGGAGCCCCCAGCCGGCCGTCGACAGGCCGCTGGTGAAGCTCGGCCCGGCGTTGATGCCGACGACCGCGACGAAGAGGCAGAGCCCCAGCGTGTCCATGAACCATTGGGCGCCCGGCGGCACATTGCCGTACGTCGGGTACTTGCCGCGGATCCAGCCGAAGACCAGACCCATGATCAGCGCGCCGCCCGAGGTGGACAGGGAGATCGGGACGCCCGAGACCGTGAGCGCCGGGATGCCGACGCAGCCGCCGAGGAAGATGCCGAGTCCCACCCACAGCATGTCGGTCGCGAACGAGGTCGGCACGGGCTTGCCGATCGCCTTGCCCGCCGGGTCCACGAGCCGCTTCGGACCGGTCAGGACCACCGTGTCGCCGCGCTCCAGCTTCGTCGACAGCCGGTACGGGAACTCCGCGCCCGAGCGGTAGATCTTGTCGATGTAGACCCCGACCATGAACGGCTCACGGCGCAGCTCCGCGACCGTCCTGCCCAGGTGCGCCTTCTCCGAGGCGACCACGTGCAGGGACTCGGTCTGGTAGCCGAGCAGCTCGACGTCGTCGGTCTCGGGCCCGATGTGCGTGCGGGCGTCGAAGTCGATGAGCGAGCCGCGCAGGGCGCTGACCGCGAGCACGTCACCCGAGCGCAGCACCGTCTGCTGGCTGTGCGCGAGGATCTGCCCCTCGCGCCGCACCCGGGTGATGTAGATCCGGTGCCCGAGCTCCTTCTGCTGGTTCTCGAAGTCGTCGATGGTCCGGCCGACGAGCGGCGAGTGGTCCATCTCGTACGCGCGCAGGACGACCTCGTAGTACCCCTCGGCCAGGTCGGGGTTGTCGCCGGGCGCGTCCAGCTCCTTCGCCAGCTGCGCCGACTCGGCGGCCAGGTCCCGCTTGTAGAGCTTGGGCAGGACGTTGGCGAGGAGCATCGCGCAGAGGATCGTGCCGAGCGGGTACGTGACGGCGTAGCCGATCGCGACCAGGTTCTCCTCGTTCTTCATCTGGTCGGCGGAGAGGCCCGGCAGGTTCCCGATGGCGTCCTGGGCGACACCGATGACGGCGGACTGGGTGAGCGCGCCGCCGAGGAGCCCGGCGGAGAGACCGGGGCCGTACCCGAGCATCACGGCGAAGCCCCAGGAGACGAGGAGGCCCGTCACACAGACCACGACCGCGTTGACGACCTGCGGCAGACCGTCCTTCTTCAGGCCCCGGAAGAACTGCGGGCCGACCTTGTAGCCGAGGGCGAAGAGGAACATGGTGAAGAACAGGTTCTTCACCGTGCCGTCGATGGTGACCTTGAACTGGGCGCCGAGCAGCAGCCCGGCCACCAGACAGCCGGTGACCGCGCCGAGCGCGATCGCCTTGTAGCGGAGCTTGCCGAAGAGGAAGCCGAGCGCCACCGTGATGAAGACCAGCAGCTCGGGGTGGGGCTGGAAGATGTTCCGGTTGAGGAAATCGATCATTGCGGCTCCTCACGCCCCCAGGATGCCGACGAGCAGCGGGCCGGTCAGCGGGAGCAGGAAGTTCGAGAGCGTGTACGTGATCGTGTAGCCGAGCATCGGGACCGAGCTCTGGGCGACCTGCGTCACCGAGGTGATCGCCGGGGTCGAGCACTGCTGGCCCGCGATGGCGCCGATGAGCAGCGGCTTCTCGATGTTCAGCAGCTTGCGGCCGACGATCAGCGAGATCGTCGCCGGCACCAGGACCATCGCGATCCCCGCGAACGGCAGCAGCGCCCCGTACTCCTTGAGCAGCGGCCAGGCCTGCGGGCCCGACACCAGGCCCGTGCAGGCGATGAAGATGGCGAGGCCCATGTCCTTGAGGGTGGTGGCGGCCTGCGGCGGGAAGGCGCCGAAGGTCTGCGTCCGGGAGCGGAACCAGCCGAAGAGCAGCCCGGAGACCAGACAGCCGCCGCCCGTGCCGAGCGACATCGGGACGCCGCCGAACTTCACCGAGATCTGGCCGATGAGCGAGCCGCAGACGATGCCGAGTCCCAGGTAGATGAAGTCGGTGGCGTCGTTCTTGACGGTCGCGCCCACCTTCGCCGCCAGCTTCCCGAGGCCTGAGCGCGCGCCGACCAGGGTGAGCACGTCACCGCGCTGCACGACGGTCTCCGGGGTCGCGGGCAGATGCTGCTCGTTGCGGAGCACGTCCGTCACGTACACCCCGCCGGAGGAGAATCCGGGGTGCTCCCTGGTGAGGGTGTCGATGGACTTGCCGGCCGCCGCCTTGTCCGTGAGGGAGACCTGGGTGGTGGCGAGCGGGGTGTCGAGGCCGGGGATCGCGGGGGTCTCGGGGCCGACGTGCCGTCCCGCGTCGATGATGTTGGACCGCCGGCCCACCATCAGGACCAGGTCGGAGAGGGTCAGCTCGAAGTCCGGCGGGGGAGGGGTGAGGACCTTGGTGCCCCGCTTCACCGCCTCGACGGTGACCCGGCTGCCGTTCTGCCGCTCCACCTGGGAGACGGTGGCGCCGTCCGCCAGGGTGACCAGGAAGGTGCGGCCGACCATGCCGGGGAGCGCCTCGCGCTCGTCGGACTCCAGACCGCCGCCGGAGCCGCGCATCCTCTCCCACAGGGCGCGGGAGGCGTCGCGGAGGTTGATCCGCAGCAGCATCGGCATGATCTGGCTGGTATAGATGACGATGGTGACGAGGCCGAAGAGGTAGCAGACGGTGTACGCGGTGGCGACGTGCCCCTGGTACTCGGTGATCTGCTGCTGCGTCAGGTCGGAGAGCTTGCCGATGGCCTCCGTGGCCGTGCCGACGACCGCGGACTCGGTGGCGGCGCCGGCGAGGATGCCGGCGGCGGTGCCGACGTCGAGGTCGAAGGCCTTGGCGAGCCCGAGGGCGATGCCGACGACGCAGACGACCTCGATGAGGCAGAGGGTGAAGAAGCGCAGGCTCTTCCTGTTCAGGTTGGCGAAGAACTGCGGACCCGCCAGATAGCCCAGCGAGAAGATGAAGAGCGCGAAGAAGATCGTCTTCACGTCGTCGGAGACGGTGACCTTCGTCCAGGCGCCGAGCAGCAGGGCCACGATGAGCGTGCCGCAGATGCCGCCGAGCGTGATGGGACCGACGCGCAGCTTGCCGAGGAGGTAGCCGCCGGCGAGGCAGAGGAAGAGGGCGAGTTCGGGGTGGTCACGCAGGACTCCCACGCGGCCTCACCCAGCCCGATTCGTGTGAATTGTGAGGATCTGGGACATAAGGGGAAGCTAACAGCGGGTCGGCCGAAGTGGATCACCGCCTCGTCCGTACGGGTGAAGCCCGTCGAACGCCTTCGGTGACGCCCGAACCTTGACGGTGTTCTGGCAGGGCCCCCATAGCGGGAGCGCTCCCATTTCCCTTCACCTGCACCGGCACGTGAAAACAGTTCAGGCCCCGGTTCTTTCGAACCGGGGCCTGAACCCATCAGGGTGAGTAACGGGACTCGAACCCGCGACATCCTGGACCACAACCAGGTGCTCTACCAGCTGAGCTATACCCACCACGACCGGTCTTTCGCCCGAGGGCTTCCCTGACCGGCCGAGAAGAAGTCTACAGGGTTCTGAGGGGTGCTCGCGCACGCATTCTTCGGCGGGCGCGAGCGGGCCCCTCGATCGGCTGTTCGGCCCGGCCGTCCCGCCGGTTATCCGGCGGGCAGGACGTGACGCGCCGCGATCCGCTTCGCGGTCTCCGAGTCCGGGCCGGGCTGCGGGACGAAGATCGCCTCGCGGTAGTAGCGCAGCTCGGCGATGGACTCGCGGATGTCGGCGAGCGCCCGGTGGTTGCCGTTCTTCTCCGGACTGTTGAAGTACGCCCTCGGGTACCAGCGGCGGGCCAGCTCCTTGACCGAGGAGACATCGACGATCCGGTAGTGCAGATGGCTCTCCAGGGCGGGCATGTCGCGCGCGAGGAAGCCGCGGTCCGTGGAGACCGAGTTCCCGCACAGCGGCGCCTTGCCCGGCTCCTTGACGTGCTCGCGGATGTACGCGAGGACCTGGGCCTCCGCGTCGGCGAGCGTCGTGCCGTCGGCGAGAGCGTCGAGCAGCCCCGAGGCCGTGTGCATCTGGCGCACGATCTCCGGCATGGTCTCCAGGGCCGCGTCCGGCGGGCGGATCACGATGTCCACCCCTTCGCCGAGCACGTTCAGTTCCGAGTCGGTGACCAGCGCGGCCACCTCGATGAGTGCGTCGTCCGTCAGCGAGAGCCCGGTCATCTCGCAGTCGATCCACACCATGCGATCGTTCATGCGTCCTACCTTAGGGGCTCGGGCCCCGGTGGGCGTCGTGCCGATCAAGCCGGACGTCCCTTGCCCGTGCAGGCCGACGGGCCCCCGGGGGAGGTGTCCCCGAGGGCCCGTCGGTCCTGCGTCGCACCGCTTGTGGCGGCGGCGGTCTTGTTACGGCGCGCTGCGCTGCCCCGGCAGGGCCGGGCGGCCCGGTGCGTACGCGTCCGACTGCGGCTTGCCCGGCTCCAGCGGCCTGCGCAGCCCCACGGCGCCCTGGGCCGGCACCGCCGGTTCGAGCACCGCCGTGCCGGTCTCACCCTGCGGCCGCCGCGCCCGGTACGCCGCCCGGTAGGCGGCCGGCGAGGAGCCGAGCTGGCGCCGGAAGTGGCCGCGCAGCGCCACCGGCGAGCGGAAGCCGCACCGGCCGGCGACCTCGTCGACCGAGTAGTCGGAGGTCTCCAGGAGCCGCTGCGCCTGCAGCACCCGCTGGGTGATCAGCCACTGCAGCGGGGCGGAGCCCGTCAGCGAGCGGAACCGGCGGTCGAAGGTCCGCCGTGACATGTAGGCGCGTGCGGCGAGCGTCTCCACGTCGAACTGCTCGTGGAGGTGCTCCAGCGCCCAGGCGACGACCTCGGCCAGCGGGTCGGCGCCGATCTCCTCTGGTAAAGACCTGTCGAGGTAGCGCTCCTGACCGCCGCTGCGCCGCGGCGGGACGACCAGCCGGCGCGCGAGCGCGCCCGCGGCCTCGGTGCCGTGGTCGGTCCGCACGATGTGCAGACACAGATCGATTCCGGCCGCCGTGCCGGCGGAGGTCAGCACATCCCCGTCGTCGACGAAGAGCTCCCGCGGGTCCACGTGGACCGACGGATAGCGCTTGGCGAGCGTCGGCGCGTACATCCAGTGCGTGGTCGCCGGGCGGCCGTCGAGCAGTCCGGCCGCGGCCAGGACGAACGCCCCGGTGCACAGCCCGACGATCCTGGCCCCCTCCTCGTGCGCACGGCGCAGCGCCTCGAGCGCCTCCGGCGGCGGCGGCGAGGTGATCGACCGCCAGGCCGGGACGACGACGGTGCCCGCCCGGCCGATGGCCTCCAGGCCGTACGGCGCGGTGAGTTCGAGCCCGCCGGTGGTCCGCAGCGGGCCCTCCTCGCCGGCGCAGACGAGCAGCCGGTAACGGGGCACTCCGGCGTCCTGCCGGTCAATGCCGAACACGGAGAGCGGGATGGAGCTCTCGAAGATGGGGCCGCCGCTGAACAGCAGCACCGCGACGACTTCGCGACGGCGGCGCCCGGACAGCTTCCGTGCGGCCTCCGGTGCGGCGGAGTCCTGGCTCATGACGCTAAGCCCCCCTCGGTGTTCGCGTCTCCCTGGTCGTGTCGCTCCTGCACGTTTCCCCTCGGTTTTGCACGAGACCCCAGTCTTCGGTACCCATGATCGAATCTACTGCGTCCCGTGGCGCCGGCGTGACAAGTTCTCCATCCGGTGGATTGTCGACAAGGCAACTTGGCGTGAAGCGATCGATCGCGAAGTCTTGCGTCCGACGGCCCCCGAGGGGAAGGGCGGTGTGCCGAACGCCCCCGTACGCGGGGGGTGTGGGCCCCCGGGACAAGGCTTCCGCGGCCTCCGGCGGCGGGGTTGGCCAACCGTTCCGCCAAGGACTCGCCGATGGCTGGAAGTTGGCTGAAAACATATGGGGTCGGGTGTACGAACCTGTCAACTCGAAGGGGGGCGGGGACGGCTCGGGGCCCCTCCGAGGCTAGTTCCGGCGCCTCGGACGCACCGTCTCGGCGTGCAGTCCCCGCTCCGAGCGGCGCAGCAGCAGCCGGCAGGCCGCGGTCACCGACACGAGTCCGAGTGCGGTCCCGGCGGCCCCGCCGAGGGAGGTGCCGTAGACGACGAGCACGACGGGGACCAGTACACAGCAGAAGGCCGCCCAGCGGACGACGTCACCGACCTGCTCGGCTCCGCCCGCGCCCGTGGGCGTCCCCGCACCCGCGACCGTCGCGGACATGCCCGCCGTCGCCGCCGCCGTACCTCCCGGACCCGCAGCCGTCCCCGCAGCCGTCCCCGTACCCATCTCCGTCCCCGTCCCCGGCTCCGGGGCGGCGGCCGGTGGGGCGGCGGGCGCCCGGCGGCGGCCGCGGGGCGAGCCGAGCGTGGAGGCGGGGGTGGCGGAGGTCTGGCCGGCGGCGGTCGATGGTGCGGGCACGGGCGGTCTCCCTGCGACGGTGGGCTGGACCTGTGGCAACGAGGAGCGGAACGTTCCGGTCACTCTCGGCGACGTCCGTTTGGCCCCCGTACGGACGCCTGTAG
Organism: Streptomyces sp. NPDC002825; assembly: GCF_040295385.1. NCBI lineage: Bacteria > Bacillati > Actinomycetota > Actinomycetes > Kitasatosporales > Streptomycetaceae > Streptomyces > Streptomyces sp. NPDC002825. The sequence continues at coordinate 39,579 of NZ_JBEOVH010000018.1, read as the reverse complement.
GGCACATCCGGCATTGCCAGATCCCGAACCCCTCGTGCATGCTCCCTGGAACGCCGCGCGCGAGCGGCGGGCACGCCGGGAGTGGCACGGCGGGCTCTGGGCAGGAGAGGAGTGTCGCCGTACCCTTGGGGGTATGGGCTTGGGAAGATGATTCCCGGACACAGCTCCGCCGCCACCCGTCGTTCGTCCCCTCCTTTCCCCGTCCCTTCCCACGAGGACCTTCTTCGCCGAGACACCGATGGCCGGTCACGAATTCCCCGAACCCGCGGACCGCAAGCGCGTCGCCGACTCCACGGTCGACCCCCTCGCGGTAGAACAGCCACGTCATGCCTGCGACCCGGCCTTCCGGCACGGGGTGGTCGTCGGCTTCGACGGCTCGACGTCCAGTGAGCGCGCCCTCGCGTACGCCATCGGCATGGCCCGCCGCTCCGGATCGGGCCTGATCATCGTGCATGTGGCGAACCGGCTGCCCACCACGGTGTGGGCCGGCTGCGAGCCCCCGGTCTTCGTCGACGTCCCGGACCACCGCACCGAGGTCCTCGGCCTCGAGCTGGCCTGCGCCGATCACCTCTCCGAGGTGCCGTGGATCCTGGTCGAGCGCGGCGGCGACATCTGCCACGAGCTGGAGGAGGTCGGCCGGGAGTATTCGGCCGACGCGATCGTGGTCGGCTCCACGCACGGGATCGTCGGCCGGATCTTCGGCTCGGTCGCCGGCCGTCTCGCGCGCCGCGCCCAGCGGCCCGTCATCGTCATCCCGTAGCCCCACGGGCCCCCGCAGGACCCCACGACCCGTCAGGTCGCTCCCTCAACTGCCGTCATCCGGCCATAAATTCGGCCTTCCTCAGGTGAATTGTGCGCTTGTGAAGGGTACATAAAGACCACGGAACACAGCAGCTCACGCAGGACAACTGCACACCTGAAGGGAGCCCGCCGTGAACAACGAAGTCGCCGCGGGAAACACCACCTCCACGCTCGGCCACCTGGCACTCGGACTGACCCTGCTGGCCTTCGGCCTGGGCGGAACCGGTGTCATCGACAACGTCGCGGCAGCGGATGCCGCGGGTCTCGCCACCTGGGTCGGCGGCGTGACGCTCTTCCTCGTCGGACTGCTCGCCCTGCGCGCGGGCGACAAGGGCGAAGGCACGGCGTACGCGGCGCTCGGCGCCTTCTGGTTCACCTGGGGCAGCGGAGCCGGCGGGCACGCCTCGGCCGACGCCATGGGGCTCTTCCTGATCCTGTGGGCGCTCCTCGCCCTCACGCTGACCATGGCCGCCTCGGGCAGCGGGCTCTTCGGACAGGGCGTGTACGGGCTGCTGTTCGTCGCGCTGCTGCTGCTCGGCATCGGCGCCCTCGCCGACAACGGCGGGCTCGGCAAGGCGGGCGGCTGGGTGGCCGCCGCCGCGGGTCTGGTCGCCTGGTACGGCGCCACGGCCGCGGTCGCCGGCTGGCCGACGGCGCTGCGCCGCTCGGCGGGCGGTGCCACGGCCGCGGGCTGATCCCCTCGGAGGGCACGGCACAGAACACAGCGGTCCCCGTGCACGGGAGGTGTGTGCACGGGGACCGCTGCTGTGTCCGGCCGAGGCTCCGGGGGACAGGCCCGGAGGGGTGCGGCGCCCGGGGGACAGGCCCGGACACCGCACCTCGGCCGCGACGGCCGGGGGCGCCTACTCGACGGTGACGGACTTCGCCAGGTTGCGCGGCTTGTCGATGTCACGGCCCATGGCGAGCGCCGTGTGGTAGGCGAGGAGCTGGAGCGGGATGCCCATGAGGATCGGGTCCAGCTCGTCCTCGTTCTTCGGGACGACGATGGTGTGGTCGGCCTTGGCCTGCGGCTGGTGCGCGACCGCGAGGATGCGGCCGGAGCGGGCCTTGATCTCCTCCAGGGCGGCGCGGTTCTTCTCCAGCAGGTCGTCGTCGGGGACGATCGCGACGGTCGGCAGGGCCGGCTCGATGAGGGCGAGCGGGCCGTGCTTCAGCTCGGAGGCCGGGTACGCCTCGGCGTGGATGTAGGAGATCTCCTTCAGCTTGAGGGAGGCCTCCAGGGCGACCGGGTAGCCGCGGACACGGCCGATGAACATCATCGACTGGGCGCCGGCGTACTGCTCGGCGATCTCCTTGATCTGCTCCTCGGTCTTGAGGATCTCCTCGATCTGCGAGGGCAGCTTGCGCAGGCCCTCGATGATCCGCTTGCCGTCGGTGACGGACAGGTCGCGGATGCGGCCCAGGTGCAGGGCGAGCAGCGCGAAGGCGGTGACCGTGTTGGTGAAGCACTTGGTGGAGACGACGCAGACCTCGGGGCCGGCGTGGACGTACACGCCGCCGTCGGCCTCGCGGGCGATGGCGGAGCCGACGACGTTCACGACGCCGAGGACGCGGGCGCCCTTCCGCTTGAGCTCCTGGACGGCGGCGAGCACGTCGTAGGTCTCACCGGACTGGGAGACGGCGATGTAGAGGGTGTCGGGGTCCACGACCGGGTTGCGGTAGCGGAACTCCGAGGCCGGCTCGGCGTCGGCGGGGATGCGGGCCATGGACTCGATGAGCCCGGCGCCGATGAGACCGGCGTGGTACGAGGTGCCGCAGCCGAGGATCTTGATGCGGCGGATGGTGCGGGCCTCGCGCGGGTCCAGGTTCAGGCCGCCCAGGTGCACGGTGGAGAAGCGGTCGTCGATCCGGCCGCGCAGCACGCGGTCGACCGCGTCGGGCTGCTCGCAGATCTCCTTGTGCATGAAGGTGTCGTGGCCGCCCATGTCGTAGGAGGCGGCCTCCCACTCGACGGTCTCGGGGGTGGCCGTGGTGGAGGCGCCCGAGGTCGTGTAGGTGCGGAAGTCGTCGGCCTTGAGGGTGGCCATCTCGCCGTCGTCGAGGGTGACGACCTGGCGGGTGTGGGCGATCAGGGCGGCGACGTCGGAGGCGACGAGCATCTCCTTCTCGCCGATGCCGAGGATGACCGGGGAGCCGTTGCGGGCCACGACGATGCGGTCGTTGAAGTCGGCGTGCATCACGGCGATGCCGTAGGTGCCCTCGATGACCTTGAGCGCCTCGCGGACCTTCTCCTCGAGGGTCTCGGCCTGGGAGCGGGCGATGAGGTGGGTGATGACCTCGGTGTCCGTCTCGGAGGCGAAGACGACGCCGTCGGCCTCCAGCTTGGCGCGGAGCTCCTGGGCGTTGTCCACGATGCCGTTGTGGACGACCGCGACCTTGTTCTCGGGGTCGAGGTGCGGGTGCGAGTTGATGTCGCTCGGGGCGCCGTGGGTGGCCCAGCGGGTGTGCGCGATGCCGGTGGTGCCGGTGAAGCGCTTGGGGACCTTGGCCTCCAGGTCACGGACGCGACCCTTGGCCTTCACCATCTTCAGGCCGGAGGCCTTCGGGCTGGTGACGACCATGCCGGCCGAGTCGTAACCCCGGTACTCGAGGCGCGCGAGGCCTTCGAGCAGCAGCGGGGCAACGTCGCGCTTACCGATGTAACCGACAATTCCGCACATAAAGGTGAAACCCCTCCAGGTAAGTGACAGGTGCTGCTCAGCCGTAGACGATCCGGCGCAGCTGCCGGAGCGAGAGCTCCGGTGGCGCCACCGCCCGGTGCGGCAGCTCCGCCGCGATCCGTTCGAAGATCTCGGCGTTCACGGCGCCGCCGGACTGCAGTTCGCGGTGACGGCGGCGGACGAACTCCTCGGTCGTCTCGTCGAAGTACGCCAGCACGTCGAGCACCACCCGGGCGGCCTCACCGCGCTGGAGCGCGGTGCTGCGGACCAGGTGGTCGATGAGGTCGTCGTGCGACGGGCGGCGTTCGAGCACCCGTGAATACTGAGGGCTCACCCCCGCTTTCCGCAAGAATCCTGCCCGAATTCGGGCAGGCGTGCCCTGATCCACACAGGGAACGGGTGGCTTGGTCCAGACCTTGACCCGGAGTAGGGGTCGCGGTACGCATGGTGGCCGAAGGGATATACAGAAACAGAACGACGGACGTGCAGATCTCACCCGAAGGGGAGCCCGCCTGTGAGACAGCGCCTGACGATTCCGCGCCTGATCGGATCCCTGCTCCTGTTCGCCACCGCCGGAGTCGGCTGCGGCGAGGCCGCCGCCGACAGCGACAGCGCCGACGCCAAGGCCGCCGGCAGCGCCGCCACCGAGCCCGAGGTACGCCCGCTCGGCCGGATCGTGCCCGTACCCGCCTCCGTCACCCCCGAGGGCGAGCCCTACACGCTCACCACCGCGACGCGCATCGGCGTCGACGAGACCTCAGGCGAGTCCCGGGCCATCGGCCGCTATCTCGCCGGACTCCTCCGCCCCGCCACCGGCTTCCCGCTGCCCGTCGTCGACGACCGCGCCGCCGGCCACGGCATCCGGCTCCGCCTCGACCCCGACGAGACGGCCCTCGGCGAGGAGGGCTACCGGCTGCGGTCCGCCCCCGACGGCCTCACCCTCACCGCCCGCGAACCCGCCGGCCTCTTCCGCGGCGTCCAGACCCTCCGCCAGCAGCTGCCCGCCGCCGTCGAACGCAAGAGCGTCCAGCCCGGCCCCTGGAAGATCGCCGGCGGCACCGTCACCGACACCCCGCGCTACGCCTACCGGGGCGCCATGCTCGACGTCGCCCGCCACTTCTTCACCGTCGACGAGGTGAAGCGGTACATCGACCAGCTCGCCCTCTACAAGGTGAACACCCTCCACCTGCACCTCTCCGACGACCAGGGCTGGCGCATCGCCGTCGACTCCTGGCCCCGGCTCACCACCTACGGCGGCTCCACCGAGGTCGGCGGCGGCCCCGGCGGCTTCTACACCAAGGCCCAGTACCGGGAGATCGTCGAGTACGCCGCCTCCCGCTACCAGGAGGTGATCCCCGAGATCGACATGCCGGGCCACACGAACGCGGCGCTCGCCTCGTACGCCGACCTCACCTGCGACGGCGTGGCCCCTCCCCTCTATACGGGCACCAAGGTCGGTTTCAGCTCGCTCTGCGTCCCGAAGCCCGTCACGTACGACTTCGTGGACGACGTCATCCGCGAGATCGCCGCGCTCACCCCCGGCCGCTACCTCCACATCGGCGGCGACGAGGCGCACTCCACCAGCCACACGGACTACGTGGCCTTCATGGACAAGGTGCAGCCGATCGTCGCCAAGTACGGCAAGACCGTCGTCGGCTGGCACCAGCTGACCGGCGCCACCCCGGCGAAGGGCGCCCTCGTCCAGTACTGGGGCCTGGACCGCACCCCCGCCGCGGAGAAGGAACGGGTCGCGGCCGCCGCCCGCAACGGCACGGGCCTGATCCTCTCCCCGGCCGACCGCACCTACCTCGACATGAAGTACACCAAGGACACCCCGCTCGGCCTTGCCTGGGCGGGCTACGTCGAGGTCCGGCGCTCCTACGACTGGAACCCGGCGACCTACCTGGCGGGCGCCCCGGAATCGGCCGTCCGCGGCGTCGAGGCCCCCCTGTGGACGGAGACCCTCGCCTCCACGGGCGACCTGGACGTCATGGCCTTCCCCCGGCTCCCCGGAGTGGCGGAACTGGGCTGGTCCCCGGCCTCCACCCACGACTGGGACACCTACAAGGAACGCCTCGCGGAACAGGCCCCCCGCTTCGACGCCCTCGGCATCCCCTACTACCGCTCACCCCAGGTGCCGTGGCCTGCGGAGTAGGGGCATGACGACGGGCCCCGGCGGAGGACCGTACTCCGCCGGGGCCCGTGTCGGTCCCGGTCAGGCGAAGCGGGCTATCGGGTTCACCAGGTCGCCGACCAGCTGGAGGGCCGCCGACGGGTCCGCCAGGTCGACCATCTGCTTGTTGTTGCGGAGCTGGAGGCGGTTCAGGGCCGACAGGGCGAAGGTCTCCGCGAACAGGTCGTACCGGGCGAAGCGGTCCGACAGGGCCGGGTTCGCGCGCTGGTAGTCCTTCACGCACTCCGCCACCGTGCGCCAGAAGCCGTCCTCGTCCAGGACGCCCTCCGCCGCCAGGGTCGCGCCCAGGAAGCGGAAGAAGCAGTCGAAGACGTCCGTGAAGACCGACAGGACCTTCATGTCCTCCGGGACCTCGGCACGGATGCGCTGCACCGCCGGCGGAAGGACCGCCGTCGGGTCCATCACGCAGATCTCCTCCGCGATGTCCTTGAAGACCGCCCGGGCCACCGCGCCCCGCTCGTCCAGGACCAGGATCACGTTCTCGCCGTGCGGCATGTAGACCAGGTCGTACGCGTAGAAGCAGTGCAGGATCGGGAGGAGGTAGGCGTCCAGGTACCGGCGGAGCCACACCGCCGGCTCCTCGCCCGACTCCTTGATCAGCGCGCCCGCGAACGACGCTCCCGCGTGGTCCACGTGCAGCAGCGACGCCATCGTCGCCAGGCGCTCGCCCTCGGCCAGGCCCGGCACCGGGGACTCGCGCCACAGCGCCGCCAGCATCTTGCGGTACGGCGAGTAGCGGTCCGTGGCCGCCTCGTACTCCAGGTGCCGGTAGCCGACCGCGGCCCGCTCCCGGATGATCGAGAACCGGGCCGATCGAAGGACCGCATCCGACTCGATCAGGCCGTGCAGCCAGTCGTTGATCGCGGGGGTCGCCTCCATGTACGCCGCCGACAGGCCCCGCATGAAGCCCATGTTCAGGACCGAGAGAGCCGTTTTCACGTAGTGCTTCGTCGGGTCCGAGCTGTTGAAGAACGTACGGATCGACTGCTGCGCCAGATAAGTGTCGGCGCCCTCGCCCAGGTACACCAGGCGCTCCTGCGCGACCTCGGCCGCGAAGGTGACCGACAGCTTGTTCCACCACTGCCAGGGGTGGGCGGGCATCAGGAGGTAGTCGGAGAGGTCGAGGCCCCGGGCGGCCAGGGTCGCCGCGAAGCCGTCCACCGCCGCGTCGCCCAGCTCGGCGCGGATGAACGTCTCGTACTCGATGTCCGCGCCCGCCGTGAACGTGGCCCGGTCGCGGTGCGCGGCCAGCCAGATCAGGTGGATCCCGCTCGCCGCCTCGGGGGCGTACGCCCGGTACTCGTCCACGCCGAAGCCCAGCCGGCCGTTGTTGGCGACGAAGCAGGGGTGGCCCTCGGTCATCCCCGTCTCGATCGCCTGGAAGCCGGCGCGGGCCAGCTCGGCGGAGGTGACGGGCGGCTTGGTCGACTTGTACGCCGTACCGGCAAGGGTGGAGGAGATCTCCTCCAGGTACACGGGGAGGATCTCGTCGCTCAGGCCCAGGGAGCCGCGCAGCTCCGTAATGAACTGAAGGGCGTCCAGCGGGAGTTGCTCGTCCCCCCGGTGGCGGCTGATCGAGTCCGGGTAGACCTGCCAGTGGTCCAGCGCGAAGCGGTCGGCGGTGAAGCGGTACTCGGTGGAGCCGTCGTCGCTGAGGACCTGGTAGCGGCTCTCGCCCAGCTCCTTCGGGTTCAGCAGCCGCTCGTGGGCGAACTCGGCGAGGCCCTTGCGGATCAGGGCGCGGTTGGCGTCCGCCCAGCGCTCGGGGGTGAGGTGTGCGACGGGGTTCATATGGAGGCTCCGACGGCGGTCTCGAACTGGGCGCGGGTGCAGAAGCTCAGCAGGGCCTTCTTCTCCGGCTTCTGGATCTCCCGCTCGGGCACGAAGCCGACGGCCTCGTTGAGCGCGTGGACGGCCTGGTTGCGGACGTCGGGCTCGACGACCACGCGGGCCGTCGCCGGGTCGGCGAACAGCTCCGCCATGACGGCGGTGATCACGGTCCGGGTGAAGCCGTGCACGGGGGTGTCGGTGGGTGCCACGAGGAAGTGCATGCCCACGTCGCCGGGCTGCGGCTCGTACAGGCCGACCAGTTCCACCTTGGACGGGTCGTACCGCTCCATGAGGAAGGCCGGCTCTCCGTCGACGAAGCCGATGAAGGCGTCGTGGTCCGGGTTCGCGGCGATCGCCATGTACTCGCGCTCGACGTCCTGGAGCTTCGCGTCCTGCATCATCCAGAACGCGGCCTTGGGGTGCGTGACCCAGGGGTGGATCAGCTCCGCGTCCTTCGTCGGGTCGAGAGGGCGCATCTGGATGACGCCTGGGGACGTGTTCGTGCGGGGCATGCGATCTTCCTTCGAGGGCAGGCTGGATCCGGGCCTGGGTGAGGGTGGGTAACCAAGGGCCGAGTAAGCGGCACGGGAATCGTGTCGCACATACGTCCCATGGCGTCCGGGGCTTGAAGTCGTGCTGGTATGGGCGTCAGTCGGCACAGGGGGTGGTGAAGCGGGCGTTCAAGTACCGCTTCTTTCCGACCGGCGAGCAGGCGGCCCTGCTCATGCGCACCTTCGGTTGCGTCCGGAAGGTCTACAAAAAAGGCCCACCTCGGGCTGAACGAACGCACCTTCCGGTGTGACGATTCCGCGTGTGGCCTGGTCCTGGACCGGGACGTGAACGCGGCACGCAACATCCTGGCCGCCGGGCCGGCGGTGACAGTCTGTGGAGACGGTGGAAGACCTCAACGGAACTCTCCGAGCGGGCAGCGGTCGGCGAAACAGAAAGCCCAGCCAGTGATGGTGGGAATCCCGGGCCCCGCAGGGCCCGGGGGAGGTCAAACGGCGAACTCCTGGAACGCGATGGTCTTCTCTACCGGGTAGTACTCGGAGCCCAGCATCTCCCCGATGATGTACGCGTTGCGGTACGGGCCCATGCCCAGGTCCGGTGACGTGATCGAGTGCGTGTGGACGCCGGCGTTCTGCAGGAAGACCGCGCGGCCCGTCGTGTCGATCGCGTAGTTGCGGGCGACGTCGAAGCGGCCCCGGCCGTCGTAGCGCAGGCGGTCCTCGATCGGCTTCAGGAAGGCGGGGACCGTGTACTTGTACCCCGTGGCGAGGATCAGGCCCTCGGTGTCCAGGGTGAAGTCCTTCTCCTGCTCCTCCTGGCGGAAGCCCAGCGTGTACGTGCCCGTGCCGGCGTCGTACGCGGCCGTGTTCAGGGACGCGTTGGTCAGCAGGCGCGTGGGGACCGGGCCCGCCAGGTTCTTCTGGTAGAGCAGGTCGAAGATCGCGTCGATGAGCTCGCCGTCGATGCCCTTGAACAGGCCCTTCTGCTCCGTCTCCAGGCGGTAGCGGGTGCGCTCGGGCAGGCCGTGGAAGTAGTCGACGTACTCCGGGGAGGTCATCTCCAGGGTGAGCTTGGTGTATTCGAGGGGGAAGAAGCGGGGGGAGCGGGTCACCCAGTTCAGCCGGTAGCCGTGGGTGTCGATCTCGCTCAGGAGGTCGTAGTAGATCTCCGCCGCGCTCTGCCCGCTGCCGACCAGCGTGATCGACTTCTTCTTCTGGAGCTCCTCCTTGTTCGGGAGGTAGCGCGAGTTGTGGATCAGGTCGCCGCCGAGGCCCTCGCAGGTCTCCGGGATGTACGGCGGAGTGCCCGTGCCGAGGACGATCCGCCGCGAGCGGAACGTTTCGCCGGACTCGGTGGTCACCACGTACAGCTCGGTGCCCTCCTCGTACGCGACCGACGTCACCGTCGTCGAGAAGCGGATCGACGTGAGCTTGCCGGCCGCCCAGCGGCAGTAGTCGTTGTACTCGGTCCGCAGCGGGTAGAAGTTCTCGCGGATGTAGAAGGAGTAGAGCCGGCCCTTCTCCTTCAGGTAGTTGAGGAAGGAGTACGGCGAGGTCGGGTCCGCGAGGGTGACCAGGTCCGACATGAACGGGGTCTGGAGGTGGGCGCCTTCGAGGAACATCCCCGAGTGCCACTCGAAGTCCGGCTTCGACTCCAGGAAGACGCCGTTCAGTTCGGCGATCGGCTCGGTCAGGCACGCGAGTCCGAGGTTGAACGGACCGAGCCCGATGCCGATGAAATCAAGAGGCTGCGTGGACAAGGTTCTCTCCCAGGTACTGCTCGGCGTGGCCGGCTATCAGATCGAGGACTGCGGCGATGTCGGCCGGCGTCGTCTCGGGGTTGAGCAAGGTGAACTTCAGGTACTGGCGGCCGTCGACCTTGGTGCCGGCGACGACGGCCTCGCCGGAGGCGAACAGGGCCTTGCGGGCGTGCAGGTTGGCCCGGTCGACGTCCTCGGGGGAGGCGGCGGCCTCGGGGACGTAGCGGTAGACGAGGGTGGAGAGCTGCGGCTCGACGACGACGTCGTAGCGCGGGTCGGCGGCGAGCAGCGCGTGGCCCTCGCGGGCCAGGTCGCAGACCTCGTCGAAGAGCTCGCCGACGCCGTCGGCGCCCATCACGCGCAGGGTCATCCACAGCTTGAGCGCGTCGAAGCGGCGGGTGGTCTGGAGGGACTTGTCGACCTGGTTGGGGATCTGCTCGGCGAGCGTCGTGGGGGAGAAGCCGAGAGCTTGGGGGAGCGGGTTGAGGTAGTCCGCGTGGTAGGTCGCGTGGCGCAGGGTGGCGCCGTCGCGAACCAGGACGGCGGAGGAGCTCACGGGCTGGAAGAAGGACTTGTGGTAGTCGACGGTGACGGAGTCGGCGTGCTCGATGCCGTCCAGGAGGTGGCGGCGGGTGCGGGAGGCGAGCAGTCCGCAGCCGTAGGCGGCGTCGACGTGCATCCAGGCGCCGTACTCGGCGGCGAGGGCGGCGATCTCGGGCAGCGGGTCGATGGAGCCGAAGTCGGTGGTGCCGGCGGTGGCGACGATCGCCATCGGGATGAGGCCCTCGGCGCGGCAGGCCTCCAGCTCGGCGGCGAGGACGACGGACTGCATCCGCCTGTTCCGGTCGACCGGGACGGAGACGACGGCGTCGCGGCCGAGGCCGAGCAGCTGGGCGGACTTCTGGACGCTGAAGTGGCTGCACTCGGAGGAGAAGATCCGCAGCTTCGTCAGGTCGGTGCTGCCGGCCTCCTCGCGGGCGAGGAGCAGGGCCTGGAGGTTGGACTGGGTGCCGCCGCTGGTGAACACGCCGTCGGCGAGCGGGCCGAGGCCGATGCGGGCGGTGGTCCAGTCGATCAGCTTCCGCTCGATGAGGGTGGCGCCGGCGCTCTGGTCCCAGGTGTCGAGGGAGGAGTTGACCGCGGAGAGGACGGCCTCGCCGAGGACCGCGGGGATGACCACCGGGCAGTTGAGGTGCCCGAGGTAGCGGGGGTGGTGGAAGTAGACGGCGTCGCGGAGGTAGACGCTCTCCAGCTCGTCGAGGGCGGCGGAGGGGTCGCCGAGCGGGCGGTCGAGGTCGACGGCGTCGACGACGGGGGCGAGCTCGGCGGGGGTGACGCCGGTGAACGGTGCGCGTGCCGCGCTGAGTTTTCTCGCCACCCGCTCGACTCCTTCGGTGACGGAGCGTCGGTATGACTCCGCCGTCGTGTCGTTGAGCAGGTGGGAGCGCATGTGGGGGCCCTTCCGGGAGCGGACTCGGTCGGTCTTGGTTAGGTTAGCCTAACCTAACCAAGACGCACAACGGCCCCCCAACCCGTCGGGGCTGGGGGGCCGTCGGCCCTGTGGGGGTGAAGGGGGTGCCGGGGTTACGCCTCGTCGGCCGTCTCGTCCGGGGTCTCCCGCAGCGCGTCCTCGGACAGGCCCTTGCGCCAGTAGCCGACGAACGTGACCCGCCGCCGGTCGAGCCCCCGCTCCCGTACGAAGTGGCGGCGCAGCGCCTTCACGGAGCCCGACTCGCCCGCGATCCAGACGTACGGGGCCTCGCCGGGCAGTTCGGCTCCGGCCACCGCGTCCACGGCGGACGGCGCCCCCTCCTCCCGTACGAGCCAGGTGACCGTGGCGTCCGCCTCGGTCGCGAGTTCCGTCCGGTCTCCGGAGAACGGCACCTCCAGGAACACCTGGGCGCGGGTCTCGGCCGGCAGCCACTCCAGGATCGCGGAGGCGGCGGGGAGGGCCGTCTCGTCGGCCCAGATCAGTACGGAGTCGGCGTCCTCGGGGAGTTGGAAGCGGACGCCGGTGTTCTCGGCGACGGCCGGACCGAGGACGACCACCCGGTCGCCGGGCTCGGCGCGGCCCGCCCAGCGGCAGGCGGGGCCGCCGTCCTCGTGGAGGGCGAAGTCGATGTCGACCTCGTTCGCGGGGGCCGTGCGCTGCTCGCGGACGGTGTACGAGCGCATGACGGCCCGCTCGTCGTCGGGCATCGCGCGCCAGGCGCCCAGGATGGCGTACATGTCCGGGTTGTCCAGGGGCGGCAGGACCGGCGCGTCCTGGCCGGGATGCGGCAGGAAGAGGGAGAGCGACTGGTCGCGGCCTCCGGCGGCGAAGTTCTTCAAGTCGTCCCCGGTGAAGGTGATGCGGACCAGGGAGGGGCCGAGTCGCCGTGTCCGGTCGACCTGGAGGGAGAAGAACTGGAAGGGCGCGGTCTCGGCGTTCGTCATGGGAATGTAGGTTAGCCTAACCTCATCTTGATCAATAGAGGGGGTTTCTGTTGCTAGGGTCTGGCTGATTCAGGAGAGGGGGCTCCTCGTTTCGGCGACGGCGTGATGCCTCTCCGCGTGCGTTGCCACAGAACGAAGGAGATCCATGGCTGACGCGATGGTCGAGCGGGCCCAGCGCTTCATCAACTCGACCTACAACAACGGGGCGATGCTGGGCATATCCAAGCTGGAGGAGAACGGCCTGACCGGCTGGTCGGTCATGTACGCCCTCACCCGGGCCCTCCAGTACGAGATGGGCCTCACCAGCCTGTCGAACGCCTTCGGCCCCACCACCCTGTCGACGCTCCAGTCGAAGTACCCGAGCCTCAACGCCTCCACGGTGCCGTCGGCGAACTTCTGCCGCATCCTCCAGTCCGCCCTGTACTGCAAGGGGTACGACGGCGGAGAGATCGACGGCATCTACAACGACCGCGTCCAGGCCGCTGTGGCCAAGCTCAAGCTCCACATGGGCGTCGACGGCGCCTACCCGGGCACGTCCCTGGAGCCGAAGGTCGTCAAGGGCCTTCTCAACATGGACGCCTACGTCAGCACCGCCGGCGCCAACGAGCAGATCCGCACCGTCCAGCGGTGGCTGAACGCGCGCTACGTGAACCGCCGGGACTTCTACATCATCCCCTGCGACGGCCACCACTCCCGTGACGTCGCCAAGTCCATGCTCTTCGCCATCCAGTACGAGCTGGGCATGGCGGACGGCGTCGCCAACGGCAACTTCGGCCCCGGCACCCAGGCCGGCCTGAAGAACCACACCGTCGGCCAGGGCGACAGCAGCACCTGGGCGTACCTGTTCACGGCCGCGATGGTCCTCAACAAGCGCAACGTCCTCTTCGGCGAGTTCACCGGCGGGGTCCAGAGCGAGGTCGAGAGCTTCCAGGCCTTCTCCATGCTGCCGGTGACCGGCGTCGGCGACTACGCCACCTGGTCCTCGCTGCTCGTCTCGTACGGCGACCAGACCCGCAAGGGCAGCGCCTGCGACTGCGTCACCAAGATCACGCCGGAGCGCGCCCAGACCCTCGTCAACGCGGGCTACACGTACGTCGGCCGGTACCTCTACAACCCGTTCCCCAACGGCTCCCTGCCGGAGAAGCAGATCCAGCCGGGCGAGCTCGACACCATCAAGAACTACGGGCTGCGCTGCTTCCCGATCTACCAGACGTACTCGAACTCCGCGAGCTACTTCAAGTACGGCCAGGGCTGCGTCGACGCCTCCAACGCCGTCGAATGGGCCCAGGCCCACGGCTTCAAGCCGGGCTCCATCATCTACTTCGCCGTCGACTACGACGCCATGGACGGCGAGGTCACCGACTTCATCCTGCCGCACTTCCGCGGCGTCTTCCGCACCGTCACCGAGAACTCGGGCTACCGGGTCGGCGTCTACGGCCCCCGCAACATCTGCCAGCGCGTCACCGACGCCGGGTACGCCGAGACCGCCTTCGTCTCCGACATGTCGGCCGGCTTCTCCGGGAACCTCGGCTACCCGCTGCCGACGAAGTGGGCCTTCGACCAGATCTCCACGATCACGGTCGGTTCCGGCGCCGGTGCCATCAACATCGACAACGACATGGCCTCCGGCCGGGACCAGGGCCAGAACGACTTCTACCCGCCGGCGGGCATCGTCTCGGGCCTGGACAGGGACTTCGACAAGACCAAGTACCGGGCGTCCATGCTCGCGGACGTCCAGTCCTACCTCACCTCCATCGGCGTCCCGGAGACGGGCGGCGAGGGCTGGGTCGACGACGACTGGGTCACCTACGGGATCAACACCACCACCGAGGCCTTCGACGCGGTCCTCAGCTACGACTGGCTGTTCACCAACCTCGCCAGGACGCTCAAGATCCGCAAGGCGCTCATCCAGGCCCCCGTCCTGTGGGAGCTGCGCAAGCTGAACCCGGGCGACGAGCTCGCCGACGAGGCCGTGAAGGCCGGCCTGGACGACGACTGCAGCACGGGCTGGGGCCAGATCTTCGCCTGGGTGACCATCGATGCCCGGAACTACTGCATCCAGCAGGGCTACCTCAACGCGCCCCCGCTGACCAGCGCCGACAAGAAGGCGGTCTGGGACCAGCTCAACCAGGACGTCGAGTACAACCTCCGCTCCGTCGCGTACCTCACGATGTACAACTCCTACCAGCTGAGCATTCCCTCGCCGTCGCTGACCACCAGCCTCGCCGACACGCAGGCGCTGCTGGCCCGGTACAACGGCACCGGCCCCGATGCGGAGAAGTACGGGCAGCAGCTCATCGGCCTGTACCAGGTCCTGGAGAACTACAACGCGCTCTGCCGCGTCTAGCGGCCCCCACCGATCGCGAAGAATGTGCACATGAGGAAGCTGCTCGTGCCGGCCGGGGTGAACCTGCTGCTCGGCGTGCCGGGAATCGTTCCGGTCTTCCTGGTCTGGTACGTCCTGGCCAACGGGCCGCTCGCCGCCCTCGGATGGACGACACGGGACCCGAACGAGAACGACGGCATGTGGCTGTGGCTGGTCATCGTCGTACCCGTCGTCGGGCTCTACGGCCTCGTCTGGGGCCTGGTGAACGTGCGCCTGCGGCGCCGGACACCCGTCCCGGCGTCCGTGTACTGGCCGGTGTGCGCGGCGGCCTCCCTGGCGCCTTTCTTCGCGATCGGGCTGTTCTGACGAAGACTTGAGAGGAGAACGAAGCACATGCAGCAGAAGATGACGCGGCGTACGGTCGTGCGGACCACCGCCGTCGTGGGCGCGGCCGCCGCCCTGGGCCCGGTCCTGTCCGCCACCGCCACGGCCGCCCCGGGCACGGGAGCCGGCACGGGCGCCGCCACGGCCGCCCTCGCGGGGACCCGGAAGCCCAAGCGCCCCGCGACGACCGCCAACGGCTGGACGATCCAGACCAACGTCGACCGCGACTCCCAGGTGTGGACGCGCTCGGTGTCCGGCACCGGCCTCGACGTGCCGCTGTGGATCGGCGACGTCGAGACCGTCCTGCTCCACGTCGTGCGCCGCTTCCACTACGAGGTGGAGGAGCTCCACACCGGCGACCTCGTCGGCTGGCGCCCCGCCAAGGAGGTGCGCCGCCGCCACCCGGAGTCGAACCTCGCCTCCGGCACGGCCGTGCGGATCCGCCCGGGCATCGGGGCCACGCAGGGCTCGCTGTTCCCGCTCCAGCTCGACACCGTCCGCGCCATCCTCGCGGAGTGCGACGGCGTGGTCCGGTGGGGCGGTGACGACAAGCCCGTGGACGAGTCCCTCTTCTACATCGCCGTCGGCCCGCTCGACACCCGGCTCGCGGACCTCGCGGCCCGCATCCGGGAGTGGAACGCCACGCCCGGCCAGGGGGCCGGAGTGACCGCCGGCTAGCAGGACGCACGGAAGGGGCGCGCGGCTCGGGCCGCGCGCCCCTTCTGTCTCTCACCCGTCCCGTCAGGCGGGCAGGCCCAGCTCACGGGCGATCAGCATCCGCTGGACCTCGCTGGTGCCCTCGCCGATCTCCAGGATCTTCGAGTCGCGCCACATGCGGGCCACCGGGTACTCGTTCATGAAGCCGTAGCCGCCGTGGATCTGCGTCGCCTCGCGGGCGTTGTCCACGGCCACCGTGGAGGAGTACAGCTTCGCGATCGCCGCCTCCTTCTTGAACGACTCGCCGAGCACCAGACGAGAGGCCGCGTCCCGCCAGCCGATGCGGGCCATGTGGGCCTTCATCTCCATGTCGGCGATCTTGAACTGGACCGCCTGGTACGTGCTGATCGGCGAACCGAAGGCGTGCCGCTCCTTCGCGTACTTCACCGACTCGTCCACACAGCCCTGCGCGAGGCCCGTCGCGAGCGCCGCGATCGCGACCCGGCCCTCGTCCAGGATCCGCAGGAACTGCGCGTATCCGCGCCCCTCCTCGCCGAGGAGGTTCTCCACCGGGACGCGGACGTCGTCGAAGGAGAGCTCACGGGTGTCCGAGGCGTTCCAGCCGACCTTGGAGTACGGGGCGGCCACCGTGAAGCCCGGGGTGCCGGCCGGCACGATGATCGAGGAGATCAGCGGACGCCCGTCCGGCTTGCGGCCGGTGACCGCCGTGACCGTCACCAGACCCGTGATGTCCGTACCGGAGTTGGTGATGAAGCACTTCGAACCGTTGATGACCCACTGGTCGCCGTCGCGGACGGCGGTGGTGCGGGTGCCGCCCGCGTCCGAACCGGCACCCGGCTCGGTCAGGCCGAACGCGCCGAGCATCTCGCCGGCGCACAGCTTCGGCAGCCACTCCCGCTTCTGCTCCTCCGTACCGAAGCGGAAGACCGGCATGGCGCCCAGCGAGACGCCCGCCTCCAGGGTGATGGCCACGGAGGAGTCGACCCGGGCCAGCTCCTCCAGGGCGATCCCGAGCGCCAGGTAGTCGCCGCCCATGCCGCCGTACTCCTCGGGGAACGGCAGCCCGAACAGGCCCATGCGGCCCATCTCACGGACGATCTCGTACGGGAACTCGTGCCGCTCGTAGAAGTCGCCGATCTTCGGCGCCACGACGTCGTGGGCGAACTCCTCGACGGTACGGCGGAGTTCCTCGTGCTCTTCGGAGAGCCGGTGGTCGAGGGACATGTCTTTCGTCACTCCTTGTGGGAGAGGGCGCGGACGGTACGGGAAGGGCTGGGCCGGCCCAGCTGTTCGGCCATCCACACGCTCGTGGCGGTGAGGGCGGCCAGATCGACCCCGGTCTCGATGCCGAGACCGTCGAGCATCCACACGAGGTCCTCGGTGGCGAGATTGCCGGTCGCGCTCTTCGCGTACGGGCAGCCGCCGAGACCGCCGGCGGAGGCGTCGACCGTGGTCACCCCGTGGCGCAGGGCCGCCAGGGTGTTGGACAGGGCCTGCCCGTACGTGTCGTGGAAGTGCACGGCGATACGGGAGGTGGGGACACCGGCCTCGTTCAGCCCCGTGAGGAGGGCCTGGACGTGCCCGGGGGTCGCGACGCCGATCGTGTCGCCGAGGCTCAGCTCGTCGCAGCCCATGTCGGCGAGGGCCTTCGTCACCCGGACGACCTGCTCGACGGGCACGGCGCCCTCCCAGGGGTCGCCGAAGCACATCGACAGATAGCCGCGGACCTTCAGCCCGGCCTCTATGGCCCGGGTGACGGTCGGCGCGAACATCGCGAGCGCCTCGTCGACGGTCCGGTTCAGGTTGGCCTTCGCGAAGGACTCCGTCGCCGAGGCGAACACGGCGACCTCACGGGCGCCGAGGGCCAGGGCCCGGTCGAGCCCGCGCTCGTTCGGCACGAGGACGGGCAGCCGTACGGGAAGGTCCCGTACGCGCGGGAACAGCTCCTCGGCGTCGGCGAGCTGCGGCACCCACTTCGGGTGCACGAAGCTGGTCGCCTCGATGGTCGTCAGGCCCGCGGCGGCGAGCCGCCGCACGAACTCGGCCTTCACGTCGGTCGGGACGGCCGTCTTCTCGTTCTGCAGCCCGTCCCGGGCACCGACCTCGTGGATCCGGACCCGGGCGGGGAGGGACAGGTCGGGCACGGTCATGGGCAGTCCGGTGCTCATGCCTCTCCCTCCTCGCGGGGCGCGACGACGGCCAGGACCTGGTCCATGGCGACGGTGGTGCCGGGCGTGACGTCCAGCTCGGTGACGGTGCCGGCGTGCGGGGCGGAGATGACGTGCTCCATCTTCATCGCCTCGACGACGAGCAGACTCTGCCCGGCCTCCACCTCGTCCCCGACGGCCACCTTCACGACGGTGACGGTGCCGGGCATGGGCGCGGCGAGCGTGTCGGCCCCACCGTGCCGGGCCCCGGAGAGGGCGGCCTCGACGGGGTCGTGATCCAGGACGTGCCAGGAGTCGCCGTCACGGCCGAGCCAGGCGCCCGCGCGGTGGAAGGTGTGGGTGAGGCCGTCCACCGTCACGGTCACCTCGGTGGCCGTGACCCGGGAACCCGCCGGGGCCTCCGCCGTCACCGGTTCGAGTCCCGGCACCCGGAACGGGAACGCGAGCGGCTTCGGGGCGCCGCCCAGGCGCCACCCGCTCGGCACGTCGAACGGATCCGTCCAGCCGCCCCGGGGCGCCGGGACCAGCTCCGCGAGCCGCACGGCGGCCGCCGCCGCGTACACCTCGTCCGGTACGCCCGCCGGGACCAGACTCTCCGCGTCCCGCTCCACCAGACCCGTGTCCATCGCCCCCGACACCACGTCCGGGTGGGCGAGCAGCCGGCGCAGGAAGCCCGCGTTCGTCGGGACGCCCAGGGTGACCAGGTCGGCGAGGGCCGCGCGGAGCTTCCGCAGGGCCGTCGGCCGGTCCGCCGCGTGGACGATGACCTTCGACAGCATCGGGTCGTACAGGGAGGACACCTCGCTGCCTTCGAGCAGGCCGGAGTCCGTCCGTACGCCGTTCCCCCGCGGCTCGTCCAGCGCGAGGACCGTGCCGCCCGAGGGCAGGAAGCCGCGCGAGGGGTCCTCGGCGCAGATGCGGGCCTCGACCGCCCAGCCGTCGAGCCGGACGTCGTCCTGGCCGAAGCCCAGCGGCTCACCGGCGGCGACCCGCAGCTGCCACTCGACCAGGTCGAGGCCGGTGATCAGCTCCGTCACCGGGTGCTCGACCTGGAGACGGGTGTTCATCTCCATGAAGTAGTACGCGGACGGGTCACCGCCCGGGACGATGAACTCCACCGTCCCCGCGCCGACATAGCCGCAAGACCGGGCCGCCTCCACGGCCGCCGCGCCCATCGCCGCGCGGGTCTTCTCGTCGAGGAGGACGCTCGGCGCCTCCTCGATGATCTTCTGGTGGCGGCGCTGGAGCGAGCACTCGCGCTCGCCGAGGTGCACCACGTGACCATGCGCGTCCGCCAGGACCTGGATCTCGATGTGCCGCGGCCGGTCGATCCACCGCTCCACGAGCAGCGTGTCGTCGCCGAAGGACGCCCGCGCCTCACGGCGGGCCGCCGCGATCTCCTCGTCCAGGACCGCCAGGTCACGCACCAGGCGCATGCCCTTGCCACCGCCGCCCGCGCTGGGCTTCAGCAGGACGGGCGCGCCCAGCTCACGGGCCGCGGCGGCGATCTCCGGGTCGGCCGCGCCGGGCACGACCGGCACACCGGCGGCCTTCACGGTCTCCTTCGCCCGGATCTTGTCGCCCATGAGGGCGATCGCCTCGGCGGAGGGCCCGATGAAGACGAGGCCCGCGTCCGCGCAGGCCCGCGCGAAGCCGGCGTTCTCCGCGAGGAAGCCGTAGCCGGGGTGGACGGCCTGCGCCCCGGTCCGCTTCGCCGCGTCGAGCAGCGCGGGGACGGACAGGTACGACTCGGCGGCCGCAGGCGGACCGATCCGTACCGCCGTGTCCGCCTCCCGTACGTGCCGGGCGTCGGCGTCCGCGTCGCTGTAGACGGCCACCGAACGCACGCCCATCGCCCGCAGGGTGCGGATGACGCGGACGGCGATCTCGCCGCGGTTGGCGACGAGCACTGTGTCGAACATGCTCTGCATCTCCTGGGGGCCCCTCACATCCGGAAGACGCCGAACTGGGGGTCACCCAGGGGCGCGTTGGCACAGGCGGTCAGGGCGAGGCCGAGGACCTGCCGGGTCTCCAGCGGGTCGATGACGCCGTCGTCCCACAGCCGGGCGGTCGCGTAGTAGGCGTTGCCCTGGCTCTCGTACTGCTCGCGGATCGGGGCCTTGAAGGCCTCCTCGTCCTCCGCGCTCCACTCGTCGCCGAGCTGGTCGCGCTTGACCGTCGCGAGGACGGACGCGGCCTGCTCGCCGCCCATGACCGAGATCTTGGCGTTGGGCCACATCCACAGGAAGCGGGGGGAGTAGGCCCGGCCGCACATCGAGTAGTTGCCCGCGCCGTACGAACCGCCGACGACGACCGTCAGCTTCGGGACGCGGGTCGTGGCGACCGCCGTCACCATCTTCGCGCCGTGCTTGGCGATGCCGCCGTGCTCGTACGCCTTGCCGACCATGAAGCCGGTGATGTTCTGCAGGAACACCAGCGGGATACCGCGCTGGTCGCACAGCTCGATGAAGTGCGCGCCCTTCTGGGCGGACTCGGCGAACAGGATGCCGTTGTTGGCGACGATGCCGACCGGGTGGCCGTGGATCCGGGCGAAGCCGGTGACCAGCGTCTGGCCGTACTCGGACTTGAACTCCTGGAAGCGGGAGCCGTCCACGACCCGGGCGATCACCTCGCGCACGTCGTACGGGGTGCGGGAGTCCACCGGCACCGCGCCGTACAGACCGTACGGGTCGACCTTCGGCTCCTCGGCCGGCTCGACCTTCCAGGGCAGCGGGCCGCGCTCGGGGAGCGTCGCCACGATGTTCCGGACGATCCTGAGCGCGTGCGCGTCGTCCTCGGCGAGATGGTCGGTGACGCCGGAGATCCGGGAGTGGACCTCGCCGCCGCCGAGCTCCTCGGCCGTGACGACCTCGCCGGTCGCCGCCTTCACCAGCGGCGGACCGCCCAGGAAGATCGTGCCCTGGTTCCGTACGATCACGGCCTCGTCGCTCATCGCCGGGACGTACGCGCCGCCGGCCGTGCACGAGCCCATGACCGCCGCGATCTGCGGGATGCCGGCGCCGGACATGCGGGCCTGGTTGTAGAAGATCCGGCCGAAGTGCTCCCGGTCGGGGAAGACCTCGTCCTGCATCGGCAGGAACGCGCCGCCCGAGTCGACCAGGTAGAGGCAGGGGAGACGGTTCTCCAGGGCCACCTCCTGGGCACGGAGGTGCTTCTTCACCGTCATCGGGTAGTACGTGCCGCCCTTGACGGTCGCGTCGTTGGCGACGATCACGCACTCGCGGCCCGAGACCCGGCCGATGCCCGCGATGACGCCGGCCGCCGGGGCCTGGTCGCCGTACATGCCGTTCGCCGCGAGCGGCGCCAGCTCCAGGAACGGCGAGCCCGGGTCGAGGAGCGTGTCCACCCGGTCGCGCGGCAGCAGCTTCCCGCGCGCGGTGTGCCGGGCCCGGGACTTCTCACCGCCGCCCAGGGCGGCCGCCGCGAGCTTGGCGCGCAGGGTCGCCGCCAGCTCGTGATGGGCCGCCTCATTGGCCTGCCAGGCCGCGGACGCGGGGTCCGCCGCGCTCGTCAGCACAGGTGCCTGCTGCATCCCTCGAGCTCCCTTGCTCGGTTAATGAGCGTTAACGTATGTCGCCCAGGTTAACGACCGCTAACCGGGTTGTCTAGAATCGATTGCATGACGACCAGCCCGACGCGGATCGACGCGCCGACGCGCCGCGAGCAGATCCTCAAGGAGGCCGCCCGCCTCTTCGCCGAGCGCGGCTTCCACGGCGTGGGCGTGGACGAGATAGGGGCGGCCGTCGGCATCAGCGGACCCGGCCTCTACCGCCACTTCCCCGGGAAGGACGCGATGCTCGCCGAGCTCCTGGTGGGCATCAGCGAGCGGCTGCTGTCCGGCGGGCGCCTCCGCGTGGCCGAGGCCGACGGGGACCCGCGCGTCCTCCTCGGCTCCCTCATCGACGGGCACATCGACTTCGCCCTCGACGACCGGCCGCTGATCACCCTCCACGACCGGGAGCTCGACCGGCTCAAGGACGAGGACCGCAAGCGGGTCCGGCAGCTCCAGCGGCAGTACGTCGAACTGTGGGTCGCGGTCGTCCGCGAGCTGTACCCGGACGCGGGCGAGTCCGAGTCCCGCACGGCCGTCCACGCCGTCTTCGGCCTCCTCAACTCGACCCCGCACCTGGCCGCGCTCGGCCGCCGCCCCATGGAGGACCTGCTGCGGAAGCTGGCGCACGGGGCGTTCGGGGCGCTGGGCGCGTAGTCCAGAGCTCGGAACAGGGTCCGATCCTCCGCGCGGCTCCGCCAGAATGAACCCCATGCCGATACTCAGCCGCCCCGCCCTCGTCGAGCACCTCGTCCGCACCCGGATCGCGGGAGACGTCGCCACCCCGCGCGACAACAACCTCTCCCACTACCGCAAGCTCGCCAACGGCGACCGGCACTACTGGCTCGGCCTCGAACTCGGCGACCGCTGGACCGACGAGCAGGACGTGCTCGCCGTCATGGCCGAGCGGTGCGGCGTCGTCGACGACCCCGCGCACCGCGTCGGCCAGGACACCATCGACCCCGAACTCACCGTCGACGGCCTCGACCGGATGGCCGCCCGCCTCCGCAAGGCCGCCGCGGGCCGCGAGCGGGTCCTCTTCGCCACCGGGCACCCCGGCTCGCTCATCGACGTCCACAGCCGGGTCGCGGCCGCGCTGCGTGCCCAGGGCTGCGACATCGTCCGGATCCCGGGCGGGCTCATCGCCGACGAGGGGTACGTCGTGCAGTTCGCCGACGTCGCCGTCTTCGAGCGCGGCGCGAGCCTGTGGCACACGCACTCCCCGGAGCCGATGAACGCGATCCTCGACGCGCTCGGCGAGTCCGGACGCCCGGACCTCGTCATCGCCGACCACGGCTGGGCGGGCCGCGCGGGTCAGCGGGGCGTCGACTCCGTGGGCTACGCGGACTGCAACGACCCCGCGCTCTTCATCGGCGAGGCGGAGGGCACGATGCAGGTCACGATCCCCCTGGACGACCACGTGGTGGACCCCCGCTTCTACGAACCCCTGACGGCGTACACGCTGGCGGCGGCGGGCCTCGCCTGACGGGAGCTGTGGCTCCGTTGTGGGCAGGCGTTCCGCAAGGGGCGGAACGGGTGGGCACAACGGACGGCGCCCTTGCCGGCGCCAGAGGCTCCCGCGCCCTGACCCGCACCCCTGGTGACGGCGCACGGGTGGTGCGGGTCCAGGCTCGTAACGCGGAGGCGCCGCTGGAGGGCGCCGTCCCGTGTGCCCACCCGTCCCTCCCCCTAGGACTTCGTCCTGGGGGGACCCCCATGCGGGACGATTGCCCACACGGGGGGCTCGTCAGGGCGGCGGGCGGTGTTGTTTCACGTTCGGTGTCGGGTCCAGGTAGACGCGCTGGATCGACGGGAAGCGTTCCCGGAGCTGGGACTCCGCGTCCTCGCACGCCCATTCGACCTGCTCCGCCGACGACACGTCCCTGAAGTCGATCTTCGCCGCGACCAGGACCTCGCCGGGGCCCTGGATCAGGGTGATCAGGTCGAGGACGTCGATGACGTGCGGGACCGAGAGGAGTTCCTCGCGGATCTCGGAGCGCATCGCCCGCGGCACCGGGCGCCCGATGAGGAGTTCGGCGTTGGAGCGGCCCAGGACCCAGGCCACGTACACGAGCAGGACGCCGATGAGGATCGAGGCGACGCCGTCCCAGACGTCGGAGCCGGTGATCTGGACGCCCAGGAGCCCGCCCGCAGCCAGCATGAGGCCGGCGAGGGCCGCCGAGTCCTCCATGACGACCGCTTTGACGGTCGTGTCGGGGGTCAGGCGGAGGTATCGGGCGAAGGGGGCGTTCATGCGGTCCGCCTCCGCCCTGACCTGCCTCACACCCGTCCTCAGCGAGAAGCCTTCCAGGACGAAGGCGATGCCCAGGACCACGTACGAGACCAGCGGGTCGCCGAGCTCCTCGCCGTGGGTGAGCGTGTGGATCCCGTCGTAGATCGAGAAGACCGCGCCGCCGACGAAGGTGGCGACCGCGGCCAGCATCGCCCAGACGTAGCGCTCGCCCGCGTAGCCCACGGGATGGTCCTCGTCGGCCGGCTTCTCGCTCCGCTTCAGCGCGGTGAGCAGCATGACCTCGGTGACGGTGTCGGCGACCGAGTGGGCGGCCTCGGACAGCATCGCGCTCGATCCGCTGATCACGCCCGCGACGGCCTTGGCGACGGCGATCCCGAGGTTCGCCGTCGCCGCCACGACCACCGTGAACGTGCTTTCGCCGTTCTGCTCCATGCGTCGGACGTTATGTCCGATTATCCGCGCGGCACGCGAACGACACCCTCCTGGATGACGGAGATCGCCAGCCGCCCGTCCTGCGTGAAGATCCGGGCCTGCCCGAGGCCGCGCCCGCCGGACGAGGTCGGGGACTCCTGGTCGTACAGGAGCCACTCGTCGGCCCGGAAGGGGCGGTGGAACCACATGGCGTGGTCGAGCGAGGCGCCCACGACGTCGCCGACGGCCCAGCCGCCCCGTCCGTGCGCGAGCAGGACCGAGTCGAGCAGGGTCATGTCGGAGACGTACGTGGCGAGGACGACGTGCAGCAGAGGGTCGTCCGCGAGCTTGCCGTTGGTGCGGAACCAGACCTGCGAGCGCGGCTCGCGCGGCTGCCCGACCGTCCCCCACGGAGGCGTCTCGGCGTACCGCAGGTCCACCGCGGCCCGCGCCTCGATCAGCCGGTCCGCGACCTCGCGGGGGAGGTGGCGGGGGAGCATCTCGGCCGGTGTCGGGAGGGACTCCGGGTCCGGGGCGGGCGGCATCTCGACCTGGTGGTCGAGCCCCTCCTCGTACGTCTGGAAGGACGCGGAGAGGTGGAAGATCGGCTGCCCGTGCTGGACGGCGACGACCCGGCGGGTGGTGAAGGAGCGGCCGTCGCGGATGCGGTCGACCGTGTAGACGATCGGCGCGCCCGGGTCGCCCGCGCGCAGGAAGTACGCGTGGAGCGAGTGGGCGAGACGGTCGGCCGGGACGGTCCGGCCCGCCGCCACGAGCGCCTGGGCGGCCACCTGGCCGCCGAAGACGCGGGGGACGATCGAGGGCCGGGACTCGCCCCGGAAGATGTCCTGCTCGATCCGCTCCAGGTCGAGGAGATCGAGCAGGTCATCCAGTGCCGTAGGTGCGTCGGGCACTTACAGGCCCATCGACTTGGCGATGATCGACTTCATGATCTCGCTGGTGCCGCCGTAGATGCGGTTGACGCGGTTGTCGGCGTACAGGCGGGCGATCGGGTACTCGTTCATGTAGCCGTAGCCGCCGTGCAGCTGGAGGCAGCGGTCGATGACGCGGTGCGCGACCTCGGTGCAGAAGAGCTTGGCGCTCGCGGCCTCGGCCGGGGTCAGCTCGCCCGCGTCCAGGGCCTCCAGGGCGCGGTCGGCGACGGCCTCGGCGGCGTCGACCTCGGCCTGGCAGGCGGCCAGCTCGAACTTGGTGTTCTGGAAGTGCGCGACCGGCTTGCCGAAGACCGTGCGGTCCGTGACGTACTGCTGGGCGAAGCGGACGGCGGCCTTGGCCTGGGCGTAGGCGCCGAAGGCGATGCCCCAGCGCTCGGAGGCCAGGTTGTGGCCGAGGTAGTAGAAGCCCTTGCCCTCCTCGCCGAGCAGGTCCTCGACCGGGACCTTGACGTCGACGAAGGCCAGCTCGGCGGTGTCGGAGGTGCGCAGGCCGAGCTTGTCCAGCTTGCGGCCGATGGAGTAGCCCTCGGACTTGGTGTCGACGGCGAAGAGGGAGATGCCGAAGCGGCGGTCGTCCTCGGACGGCGCGGAGGTGCGGGCGCAGACGATCACGCGGTCGGCGTGGACGCCACCGGTGATGAAGGTCTTGGCGCCGTTGAGGACGTAGTGCGTGCCGTCCTCGGAGAGCTTGGCGGTGGTCTTCATGCCCGCGACGTCGGAGCCGGTGCCCGGCTCGGTCATGGCGAGCGCCCACATCTCCTCGCCGGAGACGAACTTCGGCAGGTAGCGCTTCTTCTGCTCGTCGGTGGCGAGCATCTTGATGTAGGGGAGCGCGAGGAGGACGTGCACGCCGGAGCCGCCGAACTGCACGCCGGCGCGGGCGGTCTCCTCGTAGAGGACGGCCTCGAACTTGTGGGTGTCCAGGCCGGCGCCGCCGAACTCCTCGGGGACGTTGATGCCGAAGATGCCCAGCTCGCCGAGCTTGTAGTAGAAGTCGCGCGGCGCCTGACCGGCCGCGAACCACTCGTCGTAGACGGGGACGACCTCGGCCTCGATGAAGGCGCGGATGGTCTCCCGGAACGCCTCGTGGTCCTCGTTGAATACGGTACGGCGCACGAGCCGCCTCCTTGTCGCTGCCGGTTGTCTAAGCGCTTGCTCAGGGTGTTCTGTTCGAAGTTACCCAGCGGTCACCCACCCTGTCCAGACTCCGCGTCTGTGATCCAGAGCCCCTTCGCGGCGTCGTAGACGTGGACCGGGCTCCCCTTCGCCCGTCCGCTCGTACGGAAGGACTTCCCGTCCCGGTCGGCGATCCTCACCACACCGCTCCGCCCCTCCGAGCTCCACTCCAGCTCCAGGAACCAGCGGCAGTCGCAGCCGGCCGTGCGGGCGGAGACCAGCAGCTCCTCCGGCTCGGCAGCCGTGACGGTGTAGGGGAACGAGACGGCCGGGATCGTCCGGCCCTCCTCTCCCGAGGCGTCGTACCCGTCCACCGGCCGGGCGAGCGGGCGCGGCGCGTCGAGGTCCACGGTGAACCGGCGGGGGGTGACGGCCCCGCCGCAGCCGTCGTCCATCCGGTACGCCTCCCAGGGCAGCGGCGCGGCCCGCCCCACCACGCGCACGTGCAGTCCCTGGAGGACCACGGCGGAGGCCCCCTTCCCCTGCACCGAGAGCCGTACGAGCGTCTGCCCGCCGTGCACGGCGCCGTGCGCCCCGGCCCACCGGGCGGCGTCGACCGGCGCCGGGGGAGCGGCGACCCGCGTCGGGGGCCGGTCGGCGAGATAGGTGTGCCCGCAGCCGTTCTCCCAGAGGTGCGAGGCGACGGTGTACGTGAACGGGAGCGCCCTGTCCGTCCCTGCCGGGTGCTGCGGCTCCCGGCCGCGCCCGGGAAGCAGGGCGGCGCCGAGGACGAGCGCCAGGACGGCGGTCACGGCGGCGACGAGGAGCCACGGCCTCCGCCTCCACCGGGGCCGCGCGGGGCCGGGACCGGGGACCGGGCCGGGTCCGGGGACCGAGCCGGGCGCGGCTCCGGGTGCGGGCCCGGCTGTGGGTGCCGGTGCGGTCGCCACGGCCCTGACCGGTACGGAGGGCCTCGCCGGGGGCCTGCGGACGAGGTCCGCGCGCCGCCAGTGCTCCTCCAGCTCCCGCGCCTCGTCCGGGGTGACCCCGCACATCCGGGCCAGGCGCTCGACGACGGCGAAGGACTCCGGGACGGCCGCTCCGGAGCCGTAACGGTGCAGGGTGGAGGCGCTGACGCCGAGGCGCCGCCCCAGCGCCTCGTAGCTCCGCCCGTCCCGTTCCTTCAGCGCGCGCACCCGCGCCGCGAACTCCTCGACCTCACCCATCGGCCCATCCCCCGTTCGTTCCACCCCTCTTGCGTTCTCCCACGTCAGAGGGGGTGGAATGGTTCCGGGACGGGTGAGCGGCGTGGCACCGTTGCCCGGCGGACGGCGGGCCCCGACGCTGGTGGCAGCACTCACCGACCGATCTACGGGGGATCCACCGTCATGACCACGTTCCGCTCCGTCCTCGCCGTCACCGCCGCCCTGGGCGCGGCCCTCGCCGCCGCCGTGCCGTCACAGGCGGCCACGGGGCCCGCGTTCCTGTCGGCCGCCCAGATGCCGGCGTCGTCGACGCCGTGGACCGCGACCCGCGTCTTCACCGGCGTCCCGGAGAACGGCGGCGCCCTCTGCGCCCCGTACAAGATCCCGGCGCAGAACACCCGCTACCGCGAGTTCGCCACCGAGCTCGACACCAACGGCGTCCAGATCACCACCGTCGCCCGCACCGAGGCCGACGCGGTGAAGCTGGTCGACACCCTCCGCAAGTCCCTCGCCGGCTGCGGCCCCCTCCTGGAGCGGCAGAACCCGGGCCTGCACGCCGTCAGCCGCTCCCACGGCAAGGTCTCCGTGGAGGAGGGCGCCTGGGTCTACAGCCTGGACACCGCCGAGCCGCAGATCGGCATCACCGACATCCACCTGTTCTCCGTCGGACGCGACGGCCGCACCGTCACCTTCGTCCGCTGGGGCCAGATGGGCGACCTGAAGGACGCCCCGCTGGCCGCCTTCCGCACGACGACGAAGACGGCGGTGAACAAGCTCTGGTGACGGGGGACCGCCCGGGTCACTGAGCGCGGAGCGCGAACCACAGCTCCATCCGCACGTCGGGATCGTCCAGGTCCCGGTCGAGGAGCGCGGCGCAGCGGGCGATGCGCTGGCGGACGGTGTTCCGGTGGATGTCCAGGGCCACCGCCGTCCGGTCCCAGCTGCCGTGCAGGGAGAGCCAGACCCGGAGCGTCTCGGCGAGGGGGCCCGTGAGCGGGGCGAGGAGGGTACGGGCGTACGCGGCGGCCTCGTCGCGGTCGACGAGCGAGGCGAAACCGTGCGCCCGGTGCCGGACGAGCGCCGCCCGCGAGGCCTCCGCCCTGCGCAGCGCCCGCGCCGCCTGAGCGTCCCCGGCCGCGAGCTCCGAGACCGCGACGGGGGCGCTCGCCCCGAGGGTCCAGCCCTGCTGGGCGGCGACGGGAGCGGAGGAGGGGAGGAGGAGCCGTACGGTTCCTTCGTCGTGCGCCACCAGCGGCGTCCCCAGCGCCGCCGCCAGGCTCGCCGCCGCGAACGGTGTGCCGTCGCCGCCCCGGGCGTGGACCACCGTCCACGGGCCGGGGCCCAGCGCGCCCGCGACCTCCGCCGGGGGTTCGCCGAGGAGCAGCCGGACCAGGGCCCCGTCCCGTACCGTCGCGTCCGCGCCCCGGTGCGGGGCCGTGAGCAGGGAGAGCAGGACCACCGCCACGCCCGCGATCGTGTGGTCGCCCGGGCCGCGCCGCTCCGTCGCCACCCCCAGCGTCAGGCCGTCCCCGCCGCCGAGCGCGTACGCCGCGAGCCGCAGCCCGCCGCCGTCCCCGCTCGCCGACGCAGGCCCGCCCGGGCGCGGACCGAGCACCCCCGCCAGGTCCCGCAGCGCCCGCGCCGCCTCCGCCGGGATCTCCCGGCCGGCCGCCGCCGACTCCGTGCCGTCCGTCCCGAACAGCACCGCCCGGCCCCCGAGCCGCGAGGCGAGCGCGCCGAGCACCGCCGGGACCGGCGCCGGCCGGGCCGCGGCCGCCGCCAGGGACTGCTGGGCCTCCGTCACCCGCCGCAGCTCGTGCAGCCGGGCCTCCGCCATCAGCCGCCACAGCGCCCGCGCCACCGCCGTGAACGGGGTCCGGGGAGGGACCTCCACGAGCGGCAGGCCGTGCCGCTCGCACGCCGCGACGAGTTCCGGCGGCACCGTGTCGTAGACCGGGGTCACCCCGAAGGCGAGCGCCGCGGCCCCCGCCTCCACGACCCGCTCCACGTAGTGCGACGGATCGGTGAGCTGCACGCCCGCCGTCATCAGCAGCTCGCCGCCGAGCAGATACGGGTACGGGTCGGCCATCTCCGAGGTGTGCACCCAGTGCAGCGGCACGTCCTCCGGCCCGGCGAGCAGCCGCAGGCCCAGGTCGCGGCGGCCGAGCAGCGCGGCGAGCGGCACCGGCGGCGCCGGGGGAGTGGAAGCGGGCTCCGCCGCTGTGGCCATGATCGGGACCCTTCGTACACAACCCGCCCTGACAGTGGAGGAAACGTACACTTCAATGAGGCTTTCGGGCGACTTACGGTCGAGCCGGACCCCAACGACACACCCAGGAGGACCCCGACCATGAGCAGCAGCGACCAGAACGCCTTCCGCGGCCCGATCGACTCGTCCCGCATCCCGCGGTACGCCGGTCCCGCGACGTTCGCCCGGCTGCCGCGCCTCGACGAGGTCGGCACCGCCGACGTCGCCGTGGTCGGCGTCCCCTTCGACACCGGCGTCTCCTACCGCCCCGGCGCCCGCTTCGGCGGCAACGCCATCCGCGAGGCCTCCCGTCTGCTGCGCCCCTACAACCCCGCGCAGGACGCCTCCCCGTTCGCCCTCGCGCAGGTCGCGGACGCCGGTGACATCGCCGCCAACCCGTTCAACATCAACGAGGCCGTCGAGACCATCGAGGCCGCCGCCGACGACCTCCTCGGCACCGGCGCCCGCATGATGACCCTCGGCGGCGACCACACCATCGCCCTGCCGCTGCTCCGCTCCGTCGCCAAGAAGCACGGTCCCGTCGCCCTGCTCCACTTCGACGCGCACCTCGACACCTGGGACACCTACTTCGGCGCCGAGTACACCCACGGCACCCCGTTCCGCCGCGCCGTCGAGGAGGGCATCCTCGACACCTCCGCGCTCTCCCACGTCGGCACCCGCGGCCCGCTCTACGGCAAGCAGGACCTCACCGACGACGAGAAGCTCGGCTTCGGCATCGTGACGTCCTCCGACGTCTACCGCCGCGGCGCCGACGAGGTCGCCGACCAGCTGCGCCAGCGCATCGGCGACCGCCCGCTGTACATCTCCATCGACATCGACTGCCTCGACCCGGCCCACGCCCCCGGCACCGGCACCCCCGAGGCCGGCGGCATGACCTCCCGCGAGCTCCTGGAGATCCTCCGCGGCCTCTCCTCCTGCAACCTGGTCTCCGCCGACGTCGTCGAGGTCGCCCCCGCGTACGACCACGCCGAGATCACGGCGGTCGCGGCGTCGCACACGGCGTACGAGCTGACGACGATCATGTCCCGCCAGATCGCGGCGGGCCGCGCCGCAGGCGCGAAGTAACCTCGGGGCGGTAGCGGGCTGAGGTACGTGGTGGGGTGCGGCCCGGTGGTCGGGTCGTGCCCACCCTCCCCCAAGCTCTCGGCTTCGCTCGAGCAGGGGGACCCCCATCGCCCTTCGCGGAACGCCTGCCCACGACCTGACTGTCATCCCCGAAGGGACGACCATGACCCACGACCACGACCTCGTGCTGCGGCCCACGGTCGCCCAGACCGAGGCGGCGCTGAACCCGCCCAAGGGGCGCAACGGCGGCGACCTCGTCGTAGAGACCCTCACCGGCCTCGGCGCCACGACGGTCTTCGGCCTCCCCGGCCAGCACGCCCTCGGCATGTTCGACGCCCTGCGCCGCAGCGACCTCCGCTACGTCGGCCTCCGCGTCGAGAACAACGCCGGCTTCGCCGCCGACGCGTACGGCCGGATCACCGGCGAGGCCGCCCCGCTGCTGCTCTCCACCGGCCCCGGCGCCCTCATGTCGCTCGCCGCGCTCCAGGAGGCGGCCGCCGCCTCCGCCCCGGTCCTCGCGATCGGCAGCCAGATCCCGGTGGCCGGGCTCGGCGGCGGACGGCACGGCTACCTCCACGAGCTCCGCGACCAGCAGGCCTCGTTCCGGGACATCGTGAAGTCCGTCCACACGGTCCGTACGCAGTCCCAGATCCCGTCCGCGATCGCGGCGGCCTGGGAGTCGGCGCTCACCGCCCCGCACGGGCCCGTCTGGGTGGAGATCCCGCAGGACGTGCTCCTGGCGGAGACGAGCCTGCCCGTCGTCACGGCCATGGACGCGACGCCCGAGCAGGTCGTCCCGCGGCCCGAGCTGACGGCGGTCGCGGCGCACCTCCTCGCGAACGCCGAGCGGCCCGCGATCATCGCGGGCGGCGGTGTCGTCCGCTCCGACGCCTCCGGCAAGCTCCTCGCGCTCGCCGAGAAGATCGACGCGCCCGTCGTCACCACCTTCGGCGGCAAGGGCGCCTTCCCCTGGAAGCACCCGCTGTCGCTCCAGTCCTGGCTGGAGGACCGGCACACGACGGACTTCCTGGAGGACGCCGACGTCCTGCTGGTCGTCGGCTCGGGCCTCGGGGAGCTGTCCTCGAACTACCACACGTTCGCCCCGCGCGGCCGGGTGATCCAGATCGAGGCCGACGCGGGCAAGCTGGAGTCCAACCACCCGGCGCTCGGCATCCACGCGGACGCCCGTCTCGCGCTGCAGGCGCTCCTGGAGACGGTCGGGACCCGTGAGGACCCGACGGCCCCGGAGCGGGTCTCCGCCGTCCTCACGAAGGTCCGGGACCGGATCGCGGCCCAGGACCTCGGCCTGGAGCAGCGGATCGTCGCGGCCGTGCGGGAGGCGCTGCCGGACCGGGCGCCGAGCTTCTGGGACATGACGATCCTGGCGTACTGGGCGTGGTCGGCCTTCGACGCGCGGCACCCGAACACGATGCACTCGGCCCAGGGCGCCGGCGGCCTCGGCTACGGCTTCCCGGCGGCCCTCGGCGCGGCCGCGGCGGACCCGTCGCAGCCGGTCCTGGCGGTGTCGGGCGACGGCGGCGCGATGTACTCGATCGCGGAGCTGGCGACGGCGAAGCAGTACGGGCTCGACGTGACCTGGCTGATCGTCGACGACGGCGGCTACGGGATCCTGCGGGAGTACATGACGGACGCGTTCGGCGAGGCCACGGGCACCGAGCTGTCCCGCCCGGACTTCGTCGCGCTGTCCGAGTCCTTCGGCGTCCCGGCCACCCTGACGACCCCGGACACCCTGACGGCGGACCTGGCGAAGGCCCTCGCGACGCCGGGCCCGTCGGTGGTGGTCCTCCCGGCGCTGCTGAGGATGTTCGAGCCGACGCACCTGTGACGGACGGAGCGACCCCGCCCGGCCGTGGGGGCCGGGCGGGATCGCTCGCTCAGTCGACGAGCCCCTCCCAGGCCTTCCGGTACTCGGCGAGCTGGGCCTCGTACCCCTGGCGGAACTGCTGCTCCTGGGTGGTGATCTGCTTGCGGTCCATGCGCTGCGGGGGTATCAGCCGCGCCACGTCGGCGAAGGCCACCGCCGCGGCCTCGGCGACGGCCCCGCCCCGCTGCCGGGCGGCGAAGACGTCGAGGCCCGCGTTCCGCAGGAAGCCCTCGACGAAGACCGTCCGCGGTCTGCTGGCCGTGTCCCGCAGCTCCCGGTCCGTCGCCGGGACCACCCGCCCGGTCGCCGCGAACCCCTGAACCGCCCGTAACGCCGCGTACAGCCGCCCCCACTGGTACGGCTTCTCCTCCTCGACCCGTGCCATGCACTCTCCTTCCGCTCGGCTGTGCCACGGGCCTCCTACCCAGAACCGGTCCCTCCCGTGCGGGCGATCTGCTCCGGCTCGTGGTCCTAGGACCGAAGACCGGTCTTTGTTGCGGCGGGATGAAATCGCACGTCGGCCGTGTTGGGCCTTCCGGTAGAGCAGGACGGATGGGAGGCCACTCGTGGCGGTGGTGGGGCACACAGAGCCGGATCGGAAACAGCAGGGCTGGGCGCGCAGGCTGGCCGGGTACGCGTGGCGGTACAAGGCGAACACGCTGCTCGCGCTCGGGTCCTCGCTCGCCGGCATGGCCGTGCTGGCCCTCGTGCCGCTCGTCACCAAGGTGATCATCGACGACGTCATCGGGACGAAGACCCGGGACCTCGGCGTCTGGACGGGGCTGCTCATCGGCGCCGCCGTCCTCGTCTACCTCCTCACCTACGTCCGCCGCTACTACGGCGGCCGGCTCGCCCTCGACGTCCAGCACGACCTGCGGACCGACATGTACGACACCGTCACCCGGCTCGACGGGCGACGGCAGGACGAGCTGTCCACGGGGCAGGTCGTCGGGCGGGCCACCAGCGACCTCCAGCTGATCCAGGGCCTTCTCTTCATGCTCCCGATGACCATCGGGAACATCCTGCTCTTCCTCATCTCGCTGGCCGTCATGGCCTACCTGTCGATCCCGCTCACCCTCGTCGCGCTCGCCGTCGCCCCCGCCCTCTGGTGGATCGCCAAGCGCAGCCGCACCCGCCTCCACCCGGCCACCTGGCACGCGCAGCAGCAGGCCGCCGTCGTCGCCGGTGTCGTCGACGGGGCCGTGACCGGCGTCCGGGTCGTGAAGGGCTTCGGCCAGGAGGACCAGGAGACCGGCAAGATCCGCGAGGCCGGGCGGAAGCTGTTCGCGGGGCGCCTGCGGACGATCCGGCTGAACTCCAAGTACACCCCCGCCCTCCAGGCCGTACCCGCCCTCGGCCAGGTCGCGGTCCTCGCGCTCGGCGGCTGGCTCGCCTACCGGCACCAGATCACCCTCGGCACGTTCGTCGCCTTCTCCTCCTACCTGGCCTCCCTCGTCGGCCCCGTCCGCATGCTCGCCATGGTCCTCACCGTCGGCCAGCAGGCCCGCGCCGGCGTCGAGCGGGTCTACGACCTCATCGACACCGAGCCGCTGATCAAGGACGGCACCAAGGAGCTGCCCGCCGACGCGCCCGCCACCGTCGAGTTCGACGACGTGAGCTTCGCGTACGAGGACGGGCGGCCCGTCCTCGACGGCTTCTCCCTGGAGATCCGCCCCGGCGAGACCGTCGCCGTCGTCGGCGCCTCCGGCTCCGGCAAGTCCACCGTCTCGCTCCTCCTGCCCCGCTTCTACGACGTCACCCACGGCGCCGTCCTCGTCGGCGGCCACGACGTCCGCGAGCTCACCCTCGACTCCCTGCGCGCCGCCGTCGGCCTCGTCCCGGAGGACTCCTTCCTCTTCTCGGACACCGTCGCCGCGAACATCGCGTACGGCGTCCCCGACGCCACCCGCGAGCAGATCGAGACGGCCGCCCGCGCCGCCCAGGCGGACCGTTTCATCGCCGAGCTCCCCGACGGCTACGACACCAAGGTCGGCGAGCACGGCCTCACCCTCTCCGGCGGCCAGCGCCAGCGCGTCGCCCTCGCCCGCGCGATCCTCACCGACCCCCGGCTCCTGCTCCTCGACGACGCCACCTCCGCCGTCGACGCCAAGGTCGAGCACGAGATCCACGAGGCCCTGAAGTCCGTGATGGCGGGCCGTACGACCCTGCTCATCGCCCACCGCCGCTCCACCCTCGGCCTCGCCGACCGCATCGCCGTCCTCGACGACGGCCGGCTCGCCGACATCGGCACCCACGCCGAACTGGAGCAGCGCTCCCCGCTCTTCCGCCGCCTCCTCACCGACCCGGAGGAGCTCGGCGCCGTCTCGCCCGGCCACCTTACTCCGCCGGAAGAGCTCCCCGAGGACCGCACGCTGCGGGCCGAGCTGGACGCCGAGTTCGACGCCGAGCGGGGCATCACCCCCACCCTGTGGGTACGGGACGAGACCGCCGGCCGCGAGAGCCCCGCGCCCGGAGCCACCCCCGAGCTGCTCGCCGCGGTCGAGGCCCTGCCGCCCGCCACCGACACCCCCGACATCGACGAGGCCCGCGCCGTCTCGCCCGAGGACACGTACGGGCTGCGCCGGCTGCTCCGCGGCTTCGGCGTCCCGCTGCTCATCAGCCTCGGCCTGGTCGCCCTCGACGCGGGCGCGGGCCTGCTGCTCCCGGTCCTGATCCGGCACGGCATCGACGAGGGCGTGAACCGGCTCGCGATCGGCGCCGTCTGGGCGGCCTCCGCGCTCGCCCTGCTCACCGTCCTCGTGCAGTGGGTCGCGCAGACCGCCGAGACCCGCATGACCGGCCGCACCGGCGAGCGGGTCCTCTACGCGCTGCGCCTGAAGATCTTCGCCCAGCTCCAGCGGCTCGGCCTCGACTACTACGAGCGCGAGCTCACCGGCCGGATCATGACCCGGATGACCACGGACGTCGACGCCCTGTCGACCTTCCTGCAGACGGGCCTGGTCACCGCCTTCGTCTCGGTCGTGACCTTCTTCGGGATCATGGTCGCGCTGCTCGTGCTCGATCTCCAGCTCGCCCTGGTGGTCTTCGCGACCCTGCCGGTCCTCGCGATCGCCACGTACTACTTCCGCCGCTCCAGCGTGAAGGCGTACGAGCTGGCGCGCGAGCGGATCAGCGTCGTCAACGCCGACCTCCAGGAATCCGTCTCCGGCCTCAGGATCGTCCAGGCCTTCCGCCGCGAGCGCTCGGGCGCGGCCCGGTTCGCGGAGCGCAGCGACTCGTACCGCCAGGCCCGCGTCCGGGGTCAGTGGCTGATCTCGGTCTACTTCCCGTTCGTCACCCTGCTGTCCTCCGTCGCGGCCGCCGCCGTCATGATCGTCGGCGCGAACCGCATCGAGGCCGGCACCCTCACCACCGGCGCCCTCGTCGCCTACCTCCTCTACATCGACCTCTTCTTCGCGCCCGTGCAGCAGCTCTCGCAGGTCTTCGACGGCTACCAGCAGGCCGCCGTCTCGCTGAAGCGGATGCAGGAGCTCCTCCAGGAGCCGACGTCGACGGCCGCCGCCGACGCGCCCCTGGACGTCCTGTCGCTGCGCGGCGAGATCGCCTTCGAGGACGTGTCCTTCGGGTACGGGTCCGCCGACGAGGGCGAAGAGGCCCTGACGGGCATCGACCTCCGGATCCCCGCCGGGCAGACCGTCGCCTTCGTCGGCGAGACCGGCGCCGGCAAGTCCACCCTGGTCAAGCTGGTCGCCCGGTTCTACGACCCGACGGGCGGCCGGGTCACCGTCGACGGCGCCGACCTGCGGAACCTCGACCTCACCGCGTACCGCCACCGGCTCGGCGTCGTCCCCCAGGAGGCGTACCTCTTCGCCGGGACGATCCGCGACGCCATCGCGTACGGCCGCCCCGACGCCACCGACGCCGAGGTGGAGGCTGCGGCCCGCGCGGTCGGCGCGCACGACATGATCGCCACGCTCGACGGCGGCTACCTCCACGAGGTCGCCGAACGCGGCCGCAACCTCTCCGCCGGGCAGCGCCAGCTGATCGCCCTCGCCCGCGCCGAGCTCGTCGACCCGGACATCCTGCTCCTGGACGAGGCCACGGCGGCCCTGGACCTGGCGACCGAGGCCCAGGTCAACCAGGCCACCGACCGGCTCGCGGGCCGCCGCACGACCCTCGTCGTCGCCCACCGCCTGACGACGGCCGCGCGCGCGGACCGGGTGGTCGTGATGGACCACGGCCGGGTCGCGGAGGACGGCACCCACGACGAACTGCTGGCCCTGGGAGGCCGGTACGCGACGCTGTGGAACACGTTCATCGGCGAGGCGGAGCCGGAGCGGGTCTGAGGCGCCGCTCCGAACCGGACCGAGGAGCGCGGCTGAGTACGGGGGATCCGGCGGGCGAGTACCCCGGCGGATCCCCCGTCGCCGTCCCGCGCGCTTGGATCGGGGCATGAGCCACGAGATCCGCGCCCGCGCCACCGCCTCGCCCGCCGTTCCCTCCGCCGCCGACCTGGCCGCCCGGCGTCTGCGGAAGCTGTCCCTGATCTGGGCCGCGCTCATCGTGCCGGCGACCGTGCTCGCCGGCATCGTCGCCCTCACCGCGGAGAACGCCGCCACCTGCGTCGAGTACGGGGACGGCTGCGGCTCCACCCCAGGCTACGCGTACGTCGTGAGCCTGGCGCTGGCGGCCGTGGCCTTCGTGGTCGCCCAGAGCACGACGCACGCCCGCGTCGCCCGGACCGCGTTCCGGGTCCAGTACGGCGCGGAGGCCGTCTTCGTCGTCCTGGTCATGACGACCTTCGGCTAGCCGCAGACATGCGGAGGCAACCATTCCCGGGCCTCGTGCGTCGTACGGCCGTACGACGACTCGCCCGGGAGAGGAACGCATGACCACAGACGCCGGCACGGTCCGGACCCTCGCTCGTGTGCTCGTGCCGCTCCTCGCCACCCTCGCGCTGCTCCTCCTCCCCGGCCCCGGGCCCGGCGGCGGGACCGCCGACGCCGCGGCCGTCTGCCACGGCCGGCCCACCCGGACGATCACCTTCGCCACCGGCGAGCTGCGCCTCTACCGGACCCGCCAGTACGTCTGCGCCGTCACCGTCGCCAAGCGGCCGGGCCCGCGCCGCCCGATGGCCGTCTCGCTCCAGCCGCGCGGCGGCCGGGCCGTCGTCCGCTCGGGCCGGTTCGATCGGCAGGCGGGCCCGTTGACCGTCCACGCGCTCAACCGCTGCGTCCGGGCGAGCGGTTCGGTGGCGGGCCGGGGGACGGCTACGGGCTGGATCCTGTGCTGATGTGCAGGAAAGTCCAAGGGTAAGGACCAACTGGGTCTGGCGGTCCGCACGTTGTCCCCGCTAGGTTCGCGACACCGTTGTGAACCAAGGGGAGGGTGAATGCGCAAGTCGCTGAGATGGGCGCTGTCGCTTTCGGTGCTCATAGGCACCGTCGGGTCGACCGGTGTGGCTACCGCCGCGGACACGGAGACCGGCAGCGCGGCCGTCGTCGACTCGCAGAGCACGAGCACGGACATCAAGGACCGCATCCTGGCGATCCCCGGGATGAGCCTGATCGAGGAGAAGCCGTACGCCGGCTACCGCTACTTCGTCCTCAATTACGAGCAGCCGATCGACCACAAGCGCCCGTGGGCGGGCACGTTCCAGCAGCGGATCTCGATCCTCCACAAGGACACGAGCCGCCCGACCGTCTTCCGCACCAGCGGCTACGGTCTCTCCACCACGCCGAGCCGGACCGAGCCGACGCGCATCATCGACGGCAACCAGGTCTCCATGGAGTACCGCTTCTTCACGCCGTCCCGGCCGCAGCCCGCGGACTGGTCGAAGCTGAACATCTGGCAGGCGGCGAGCGACCAGCACCGGATCTACACGGCGCTGAAGTCGATCTACGGCCAGAACTGGCTGTCCACCGGCGCCTCGAAGGGCGGCATGACCGCCACGTACTACGAGCGCTTCTACCCGCGCGACATGGACGGCGTCGTGGCGTACGTGGCGCCGAACGACGTGGTCAACAAGGAGGACTCGGCCTACGACCGGTTCTTCGAGACCGTCGGTACGAAGGACTGCCGCGACCGCCTGAACGACATGCAGCGCGAGGCGCTCGTCCGCCGCGAGCCGCTGGAGAAGAAGTACAAGGCCTGGGCCGAGTCCGAGGGCGCCACCTTCAACACGGTCGGCTCGCTCGACAAGGCGTACGAGGCCGTCGTCCTCGACTTCGTGTGGGGCTTCTGGCAGTACTACGGCGAGTCCGTCTGCGACCAGATCCCGGAGGCGGCGACCGCGAGCGACGACGTCGTGTACGACACGATCGACGCGTACTCCGGCTGGTCCGCGTACACCGACCAGGGCCTGGAGTACTACACGCCGTACTACTACCAGGCGGCGACCGAGCTGGGCTCGCCCACCATCAAGCAGCCGCACCTCGACGGTCTGAGCCGCTACGGCTACCAGCCGGCCAGCAGCTTCGTGCCGAGCTCGATCCCCATGAAGTTCCGGCCGCAGGCCATGCGGGACGTCGACGACTGGGTCCGCAAGAACGCGAACCAGATGCTCTTCGTCTACGGCGGCAACGACCCGTGGGGCTCGGAGCAGTTCCGGGTCGACAAGGGGGCGCGTGACTCGTACGTGTACGTGGCGCCGGGGATGAACCACGGCGCGAACGTCGCCGGTCTCGTCGACTCCGAGCGTGCGGCGGCGACCGCGCGGATCCTGGCGTGGGCGGGCGTCTCGGCGCCTGCGGTCCAGGCGGCGCGGCCGCTGGCGGCGTTCGACGCGCGCGTGGACGTCCCGGTGGACGAGGACGCAACCCGGGAGCACGGCCTGCGCCCGTAACCGGCCCCTTGTGAGCGCCCGCTCCACAAGGGGCGGTGCGCCCCCCCCGTTGTGGGCAGACGTTCCGCAAGGGGCGGAACGGGTGGGCACAACGGACGGCGCCCTTGCCGGCGCCAGAGGCTCCCGAGCCTGGACCCGCACCCCGTGCGCAGTGCACCGGCGGTGCGGGTTCAGGCTCGGAACGCGGAGGCGCCGCTGGAGGGCGCCGTCCCGTGTGCCCACCCGTCCCTCCCCCTAGGACTTCGTCCTGGGGGGACCCCCATGCGGGACGATTG